>NZ_CP054139.1:2417638-2719843 GCF_013283875.1 Mucilaginibacter mali | reverse complement strand
GGCCTTGTCTTTGTATTCTTCTACCGTGCCGGCCCGGCCGCTTTGCCAGTTCTCGTCTTTGCTGATCGTTACACTCAGCTGGTTGGCGCCGTATACGGCGGTATTGCTGCCGGCCCGGTTCAGCGTGCGGCTGCCGTTGCTGTTAATGGCGGCGGTATACAGGGCTACGATGCGGGTACCAGACGTATCGCTTAGCGCGGTGTTGTTGTTATTGGCATAGGCCATTTTTACGGTATGCCCGCTACCCGTGATACTGCCGCTGTAGGGTTGCCAGGCATTGCCGGGGGCGCCCTGTTCTACCGGCCTTTGCAATGGCGAAAGTTCGAACACGGTTACTGCGTAGGGCGTGGTGGTAGGGGCATAGCTTTGCCCGGTGATCTGGTAAAAGCTGTACTGCTGGCTGCCGGTATAGCCGCCGGTGCCGCTCAGGGCGGTGCCCTGGTACATGCCGGCCGTGGCGGGTGTTACGCTGTAGGGCTGGTATTTGATGGGTTCGCGGCCAAACTGGTCGTAGGCCTGGGGCTGCACCAGGTCCTGCCCGTTAGGGCTGCCGTATACCTGCACGGTTTGGATGGGCCTGCCCAGCCCGTCTAAATATTGGATGGTGCTTTGCACCGAATCTTTATTCGTAGTTAGCGTATCCAGCCGGCCCGTGGTTTTGATGGGGGTGCGCGGCACCCGCGTGCGCACATAGTTTTGACTGGTGCTTTGGGCTTGGGTGTGGGACACTATGCCCAGCAGCACTACAAAAAGGAGAGTTAAATGCTTTTTCATGCTGATGGGTTTAGTGTGCGTAATTATAATCGTACTGCTTCAGGATATTGCCATACTGGTCTTTAACGGCCAGCAGGCGGTTGTGCTCGTCGTACGTGTAGTAGGTGGTGATCCCTTTGGCATCAATGGTGCTGCTAACCCCCACGCCCTGCAAATAGGTATAGGTGCTCATCTGCGCGTCGGCGGGGAAAATGCGCACATCATCGTAGGCGCTGCCACCACTTAAGGTGTAGCTGCTGCCGGTATAGGCCAGCTCGCCGCTGTACAACCATGTACTCCCGCTCTTGTACCAATAAGTGATCACATAGGCGCGGCTGTTGGGCCTGGTCCAGCTAACGGTATATGATGTGCCGCTGTAATACTTAGCACCCGTATGCGCCGCGCCGGTTGTTCCACTGCTGCCGTCCTCAAAGTTCTGGGTGTAAAACTCGGCGGTGGTGGCGTTGCGGCATTCGGCAATGGGGTAGGCGTTTTTACCGGCCTCGGTACCGTTAACCGCCGGGTAGCCGTACTGGTAGGCCGTGCTGATGCCGCCGGTAAGCTGCTGGGCCGTAATTTTGGCACCGGTATCGTAAGTGTAAGTTGCCCGTTGTATATAGTGGCTGTCGCTGAGCAGGGTGTTGTACTTGCCTGCACCGTCTTTGGTTTCGGTACTTAACGATGCCAGCCCCGCGGCATTCTCCAGCGCATATATTTTTACGGGTTTATACAGCAGCGAATCGTATTTGGTTATGGTGCCGCCAATCAGCACCGAATCGGTAGCCGAGCGCTTTTGCCATACCTGCTTCTCGATAACCGGGGCCAGTACGTTGGCTGCTACCAGATTACCCGTTATGGAGCCGGCATAATCGTCGGGGTATTTCATCTTTTGTACCGATACCCGCCCGTCCGAATTGGTTTGCTGGCTCAGCACCAGGTTGCGGGTGGCCAGGTTATAATGGTTGCGGGTTTGGGTGGTCAGGGTATCGTTATTGTAAATGGTTTCGGTAACTTTGTTAAGGAACTTCCACTCCGAGTCAAGGCCGTAAACAATGGCGCTGTAAGTATTGATAGGTGGTTCGGGTGCCTCTATTTCGGAAAGCGTTACATACGGCTTAACCGCTATAAGCAAGGTGTCGGGCACTACTTTATAATCATAAAATTTAGAGCTGAGCAGGGTATAGCCGCTGCTGTTCTTTTTATAATGCAGTTCTTCCGCTGTTTCTACCCCCAGGTTATTGCCGCCGGATTCCAGGCACTGGAAAAAGTATACGGAGCGGCTGACGTTTGTCGTATCGCTGCCGGTATCCTCCGTAACCTTCGAATAAAAGAGCGGCAAACCGGGCGTTTCGCTTTGCACCTGCATGGAACTGTAGGTGAAATAACTATAGTCATTATAAAGAAAAGGAAAACTTGGATTGTCATGTTTTCTTTCTATATAGCTGTTGGTTACGTAGTTAACCGGGGCATTGCCGCCAAATTCATATTTATATTTCCTAATAACAGGGAGACCAGTTACCGGGTTGTCGGTAATGGTCTTCACCCGCACACCCGCGCTGGGTACGGTTTCAGGAATGGTGGTAGCTTCCGTAAAGCTGGCTTGTACGTCTACCCAGTTCTCGCTTTTATCGCAGATCACCTGTATCACATACTTGCCGCTATCAATAGCCAGGCTATCCACATGCCCCGCATCGTTTTCCGCGGTATACAATATTTTGCCGGTATAAACCAGTGCCCCGTCCAGGTCGCCTTTGTAAATGTATACCTCCGGATGGTAGTTATCACGCGCCCTGCCCAGGGGGTCGTCGACATCCGGGTTTTTGGCCGTGCGCGTCCATACTAATTTGAGCCATTGCGAATGATTACTGTTGAACGATGCCGTATCGGTAATTTCATTCTCGGTATCCGGATCAGTGCGGTAGGCGTAAGGATTAACCATCGCCTGGTGTTGTTCATAGTTCCCGGTATTGGTGCGGTTAAGTTCATATTCAAATTCCGTACTGCCGCCGGTGGGATAGGTTACTTTTTTTAAAGACCCCAGCACCGCCCCGGAGAGAACGGGGGTACGGTTAGCACCGCCGGGATAAAAGGTATTCGGCATCATGGTAAAGCTGGTCTGGCCATTGTAATAATTGAAATGATCTACCTGGTCGAACCCGGTTACTTCAGGTATGCCTCCGCTTCCGTCATCATAATAATCAAAATAATGCGTCAGCGAGTCGGCACCGCCGGATACCGTTTCGCTTACCGAACGTAACTTTAGAAAATTGGAATGGGTAATCCCGGCGGTAACGGAGTGAACAAAATAGCTATGATCCAGGTGAAAGGTCTTTACAGGGATACCCGCGTTGGTAGCAATGCCGATAGTCGCCAAAGCATATGGGCCGGTACCGGAATGGACTCCGACATCTGTTCTTACCCAGGACTCGGGGTAGAAGGTAACGGTATATTTGGATGACTGTATCGTTGTCAGCCTTTTGCTCGATACCCAGGTAGGCATACTCAGATTTGCGGTAGATAAAGTTCCGGCAGGGTTATAGCCGGGAAGAAAAGGATTAGTAGACAGGAGCCAGGTTTGGGCCCAGGCACCGCGCTGCGAAATCGTGCCTTCATCCGTGTAAGTAAGTGTGATGGATTCGGTTTGGGCGGCATTGGTTATTTTGGTCAGATAGAAGGCCGAAAAAAAACCGGGGATGTGGCCCGCTCCAGCGCTGGCTTTGGTTTGCGTACTTTCAATTTCGCCAAACTCATAAATCGTGCCGTCCTCGGTAGTGATATTAAAGCCGGTGCCACTGGCGGCTATCTTTAGTTTTTGTACCGGGAAAAGCACAAATCTGTTCTTTACCCGGGCAAACTTGCCCGAGTGGCCGGCAAAGTTGAAGCTGTACACATCCGGCTCGGCATCATAAGTGCGGTTGTCGATCTGGGTAAGATAGGTGTTATCTGTGTCAACATATGGGTTATTGTATTTCGCAGCACTGTTCTCGTACGCATAGGGGTTGCTGGTGTTGTACTCGTCATCCAGCCCTTTAACGTTGTGGGTAATTACGCCACCTGCCTGTAAGGACCAGCCGAGACCGATCCAACTGGTCTGCTCTGCAGGTTTATGGCCGTTGTAGTTATAGGTTAGACTGATGGGCAGGCTGAGGTCGTTCCCCTGTACGGTAAAGATAGGGACGCTGACGTTGGCCATACCCGTGTACATGGTAACCGGTACGTTGCCGTATTTGGACAGGTTAGCTGCTGTTGGAGAGGGTGGGACGATATCTGCCCTGGTGTAATTCGTTGGATCGGTTTGTGCGAATAACTGTATGGCGCATAAGGACAGCACCACACCGATAAGGAAGGTTTTTTTCATGGATGGTTTTGGGATAAATAAAGGTTGATGATTTATATAACGGCAGGGGCCGAAACAGCAAATAAGTGCGCAGGTTAAATAAATGTTTTGCGGCTGGGTTTCATGGATAAGGCTTTAAGGTTAATGCGGTTTTGACTGTACGGATTGCTCAAAGCTATTGAATTGAGCTTCCCGAATGTAAGAATTATATTTTATAAAAAACAAGGAATTCGGTATGGCTATGCTTCAATAATTAAATTGACCTTATTTGCACAGAACTTTCAATTAGTGTTCCGTACAGGGATGGCGCAAATGTCAGGGCATGGTGTTTGTCAATGTGAATAGGTTCGCGTAATACTACAAATATCAACATAGCCCGAATATAAAATAGTGACGCAACTGTGCCACTATTCGAAAAATATTTGCGCGATTATATATTACCCGAGCCCATAAGCGTATAGCGAAGTATAAGCGAGATTTGGCTAAAGACAGTGAACTGCAGTTTTATTATTGCGCCTGGTTGTCGTCGTGTATAAGTATCAGCACCACTTTATAAGGTGTTTTTCTTTCCCAGCGTGCTATCAGCCAGGCGATAAAACTTAAACTGAAGATGTCGTCGTTCTCTGCTTTGTTAGCCAGGTTTAATACGGCTGTTTTATAGGTTTCTTCAAAAATAACATCGGGCTTCAGCAGATATTTTTCAACCAGCTTCAAAAACGTCAGCACGCGCTCTTCCGACGTTTTAAGCAGGTACTTCTTATATCGTCGCCGAAAGCTGTTTAACCGGGACATGGCAAGCTCGATATTACCAAACTGGGCCTGTACTAAAATTTCCATCAGGCTTTTACGGATGGTCCATAACATGCCCATTTTTTTTTCATACCAGGCATCAGTGCGGGTAAGCAAGGCTTGATATTTTAAGCTCTCCCGGTTATTACCCAGGGCTAAAAACATAGCCAGGCATATTCTTATATCGTCGATGTCTTCCGGCCTAGATACATGCTTTGTCCGGGAAAGCGACACCTGCAAAAGCGCTATCGCATCATCGGCGAAGCCCGTAAAGAACAAGTCGAGCGCAGAAAGCAATTGATAACGTAAATAAAATAACGCGTGATAACGATTATCGGTTAGCATTAAATCCATCATTTTCCTGAGATAACCCACACTTTCTGCAAAGTCTTTTCGCCTTAAATGAAAGTTTGCTAAATAATACAGGATGGATATATGGTAAAAAAGGTAAGACCTGGTTTTATAGGGCTGATTTTGTATAAATTGATTCGTTCTGTTGATATAACGCTCTATCAATGCGTAATTCTGCTGTATCGCCGCATATTCGTTAGCTATAAAAAGAATTTGGTAAATAGACTTGTAAGTCATCAGGTCTTGTGCAGAAATTCTGTATTTCCGGATAGTGGTTATTATCAAAGCCGTCAAATTAACGATCTTTCCATCCCGGTGTATCTCCTGTATTTCCTGTCTTAAAAAAGCATATGCCAAATTTAGCTTAGCTTCGCGTTCCATATGCCCTTGATTCTGCAGGAAACGGGCGGTCAAGGGTTCCAGATCTTCAGATCCCGGCAAATGGGCATACTGTATCTTCAGTAGTAAAAGCTCGTTCAATAAATTAAACTGTTCCATATCTTCAGCCAGTCGTTCGGCCTTATGCAGGCATTTAAATGCAATCTTAAACACATCATTTTCTAATAAAAAGCGTCCCACCACCAGCAGGCGCAAGGCATCGTAGGTATCAGAATGATCACTTTCAAATGTTTTCTGTGATAGAAATAACAATAAACTATCCTGTAACCTTTTACGCAGGGCATGGTAGGCATCATTGTTTTTTTTAGTTCCGTAAAGCTTGTTTATGTTATCTATATCGTCAGTTTCTATCAAATCAAGTAACAATAGGTTTTTTACGTCATCTCTTTTGTTTTTTCGTTGTAAAAACTGCCTGAAAAGCTTTTTGTCATTATTGTTGAGTAGGTTGATTAACTCTGAAAGGTAGTCCATATAGATATATTAATACTTATAAAAATACAATAATTGAAAAATATATCGTCAGTAATTTAAACAATTTGACTTTTGCAGGTAGGTTTTGCACCCGACATTTGGTTCATATTAATCAACAAAAACAAAAAATATGGAACCGCTACAAAACAAAACAGACGAAAATTTAACCGCCGTAAAATATGGCGACAAAACCAGGAACCCATTTAAACCAACCGCCGCGTTTATTGGCGCCTCGTGGTTCGCTTTATTAACAGGAGTGGTGGGGTATTGCATCGGCTTATGGAATGCAGACATCCAATTGAACGAAAAAGGCTATTATTTTACCATTTTATTATTTGGCTTATTCGCGGTTATATCAGTTCAAAAAAGCGTAAGGGACAGGGCCGAGGGACTTGCCGTAACGGATCTTTACTACGGCCTGAGTTGGTTTGCTACTATTGCTGCAATGATACTGTTAACAATAGGTTTATGGAATACTGATCTTGCCCGAAGCGAAAAAGGTTTTTACGCTATGGCGTTTTGCCTGAGCATGTTTTCGGCTATTGCTGTACAAAAGAATACCCGCGACGCAAAGATGTTTGAGGATAAAGAGTTGTAACGTAGCGGTTGCCGCCCCGCAGCGCTTTGCCTGGCAAGCCTGCGGGGTTTATTGCATTGTTTGGGTGTAGTCTCAGATTAAATGTCGATCGGTCTTTTCATCACATTAGGTTAATGTTCAATTCATATTCAAGCGGCTATTTTGCAATGCATCCGCTATTGTATGAAAAAACTATTTATTCTTTTATTTACCGTATTGAACGGGCTTTTGGTGTTAGCACAAAAGCCAGCACCCGTCAATCATTATCAGTTGATCACTGATGGCGATTGGGTGAAGACAAAAAATTATTACCTGCTTACGCTTATCCAACAAGATAAAGCAGTTAGCCAGACACTAAAAACCGATGCTGTTTTAAAGCAATTAACCCAAAAGAAGTTAACCGATCTGAAAAACTCAGTAACCGATTGTAAGGACGCGGCCTGCTTTACTGATAAGATCAAATTTTCGGACGAGGAGATAAAAACCGTTGGCATTGAATTGGAAGCGCTTTGCAAATCCGGTAGCGCGCTGCAGAAGCTGGTGAAGAACAAACTGATCCCATCCGGTACTTATGGTTTGTATAAAGGATTAACTATATCGCAATTACTGGTTAAGGCCTGGGAACAGGACGCGGCAGGTATTAATTATACCATCGGTGTTTACGGTGATGGCAAAAAGCCAAATTATCCACTTATCGATTCGATCAGCTTTAATACCAAAGGCAGGAGATATGCCTTCCAGCTAAGCAGCATTAACGAAACACTTTATGGCGATGTAAAAGACGCCTCCCTGTTTTTTGAACCTGCCATGCAGGCTGCCTTGTTGTTACTGCAATTGAACGAACGCCAGGATGCGGCAAATTACGAGCCGATGGCGCAGACTGTAAATAAAGCAGCGGTTGAACACATTAAGGTAACCAATTGGGCTAAATATCCATATACGGTTATCCTGATCCCCGGCGAAGGGCCCGAGAACCTGACCACGCCTTTAAGTGCAGGCGGCATGTTGCGTTGCAGATTAGCTGCGCAGCAATACCGTGCGGGTTTGGCTCCTTTTGTTATGCCGTCTGGCGGTAAGGTGCATCCTTATAAAACAAAATATTGCGAGGCCGAGGAAATGAAGAAGTACCTTGTAGAGGTATTACACATACCCGCTTACGCCGTAATTATGGAGCCGCATGCCCGCCATACCACTACCAATATGCGCAATGGTGTAAGGCTGATGTACCGTTATGGCATCCCCGATAATAAACCGGGCCTGGTAGTTACCGAAAGGGGACAGGCCGGCGCTATCATCAATATGGCTGGCAGATGCATGAAAGAGCTGGGCTATGTGCCTTATAAACTGGGTAAATCGCTTTCACCAACCGCTACCGAGTTTTACCCACTTCCGGAGGCCATGCAAATAGACCTTGACGAGCCGCTTGATCCATAGTATCGCATTATCTTAAAATTAATTTTTGTATGAAAATAATATACGCCGTTGTAGCGGCATTATTTATCACCACATCTGCTTTTATAGCAGGCGGTATCGATGTTAACATCCAACGCGAAACAACTGTCGATTCCTTAGGCGCCTGCCAGGGTATATCTTACCAAAAGGGCCGTATATTTTTATATGGCGATAGGGAAGTGGGTATGGTGCGCGAATTTAAACTGGTAAAAGATAGCCTGGTATACCTGAAAAAGGAGTACAAGTTGACACAAAACGGGCAGGACGTGATCAGCCACCCAACAGGGATTGCTTACAACGGCGTTGGCCCAACCTTTATGGGCAACTCGGTAAAAATGAACCCGGAGGGTACTGTTTGGAAAACCAATATTTATTGCATCGACTGGAACGCGTTCCTTAAAAAAGGCACGCTTGATGGACCGTTGCTGAATACTATTGATGATGATGCCTGCATACAAGGAACCCGCCCCGAATATGTGAAGTACCACAACAAATGGTATGTAGCCACCGCCGATTACGGCGACCACGGTAACGAAGTTCGCCTGTACGATCCCGAAAAATTGAGCAAATGCAAAAAGACCAGCGAACCGGGCGTATTATATAAAAAGTTTGTGTGCACCCCCTGGGTGCAAAACCTAAACTGGGTTCCCGGCAAAGGTGTACTGGTGCTTATACAAAATAAAATAGAAGGACGCCAGTGGCGGTTTACTTATGTGGATTTGGAGAAATCTGTTGATGTCGGTAAAATGGTGGTATTGAAGCAGGTAGATCATATAGACCGCGCCGATGAACTGGAGGGTTTTTCCTTTATCGGCTCGAACACTAAGGGCATCGCTGTTACCTCATCACGTAAAAATAATGTCAATTTTGTGAAGACCGACTGGTGAAAATCACATTTGTTAAAACATAAAGGCCTATGTATCAACATAGGCCTTTATGCTTTATATAAACTTAACTTTTAAATAGCATCTACTTAAGATAGCGGCGATAGCTTTGTTGCAAATATTTCAATACTAAGCTATTTAAAATCTTCTACCACAAGCAAATCTGCTGCTTTTTTTGAAAGATTATTAACAAATGTTATTTAAACGATCCAGAAAAACTATTGCCTATGTAAAAAACGAACGCCCATCCGTATCGGCCCCGGCGATCAATAAAAACCGGTGAATGCGCTAACATTCACCCGGTCCGGTCAATTGTCAAATCAACATCAAGCGCTCGCAATGCTTTTTGTCTTTTACTAAACAACCAACAAATAAAAGTATGAATAAAAAGATTACGCATGATCTTTTAAAGAAACTTCTTTTTCTGCTTATCATGACCTTGTCAGTAACCGTACGTGTTGCTGCTCAAAACACCCAAACCGTTTCGGGTGTCGTAACAGATGAAACCAACCAGCCGGTACCCGGCGTTACTGTACGCCAGAAAGGCACTCCTAACGCAGTATCAACCAACGCCGCCGGCCGTTATTCGATTAAAGTTCCCCAGGGTGCTACGCTTAGCTATTCTTTCGTAGGTTATTTTACGCAGGATATGCCAGCAAGCAGCGGCAACATTAATGTTAAGTTGAAAGTTCAGTTTAACCAGTTGCAGGAAGTGGTAGCCATTGGTTACCAAACTGTACGCAAGAGCGACGTAACCGGTGCTATTTCCAGCGTTAAAGCCAGCGAATTGAACACTTCGGCCCCTACATTGGGCCAGGCACTGGTAGGTAAAGTAGCCGGTGTGCAGATCTCGCAAACAGACGGCGCGCCTGATAAGGGCGTTAAGATCCGTGTACGTGGTATCGGTTCGTTCTCGGCCAGCTCAGACCCGCTGTACGTGATCGACGGTTTCCCTGCCGGTAACGACCTTTACATCAATCCGGAAGATATCGAAACTATCGATATTTTGAAAGACGCCGCTTCGGCTGCCATATACGGTTCGCGAGCATCAGGCGGTGTTGTCCTCATCACCACTAAACATGGTAAAGAAGGTAAAGGTAAGTTTGAATACGACGTACAAACCGGTCAAAACCAATTGGCGCATAAAGTAAAATTACTCGATGCAGATCAGTATGCCCAGTTAGTAATTGACGGCCGTAATAACACCTATAAAGATATTTGGGTAAACACCGGCCATGTATGGAACGATGCCATGTACTCCGACGTTAACACTACCCGTATAGCAAACGTGGGTAGCGCTAATGCCGCATCGGTACAAATACCTGCTTATATTTATGATTTTGCCAGTCAAAAGGCGATCCCGCAATCGGTAAATACCGACTGGCAGGACGAGCTGTACCGCACCGCTTTCTTTCAAAAACATAACCTGACTTTTAGCGGTGGTAACAAGGACATTAAATACTATGTGGGCGGAGCTTACCAAAACCAACAGGGTATTGTACAAAACTCAGGCCAGGAGCGTTACAACTTCAGGACCAACGTTGAGGGCGACGTTAACAATAAACTGCATATTGCAGCCAATGTTTCGTACACACAAAACCTAAACCACGAAACCTCTGAGGGGCGTTTTGACCACGGCCCAATTTTAGGCGCGCTTATTTATATGCCATATTTCCCGGCTTATAATGCTGATGGCTCGCTGGCTACCAACCGTGCCGCATCTGAGTCGGCCGCTTATGGTTACCAGTCTATTGAAAACCCGGTTGCCCTGGCACAGCGTACGCAGATCGTTCGCCATGGTTATCGCAGCTATTACAATGGTTCGGCCAGTTATAAAATTTTACCTGAACTGACCTTTAAAGCTAACCTGGGTTTGCAGACCTATAACGAGAAATACGATTACTACCTACCCACCAACCTGAGCAGCGGCGCCAACGCGCCTGGCTCTCCGCAGGCTATCGCGGCTGCCAACGCTACCGCAGCTAACTTAGGCCAGCAGAACCGTTTGGGTGAGTTTACCGTAAACTACGATAAAAAATTCGGCAGGCACTCAGTTAATGTACTGGCTGGCTATACCGCGGAAGATGCTACTACAGATTATGTAAGCGTTAACGCCAAAGGTTTCCAAAACGATAACATTCCCGAGATCTCTAACAAAGGTGCCGACCCGACCAACTTTACGCTTAACTCGGCCTACAAGCGCGAAACTACGCTGCTATCTTACCTGGCCCGTGTCAGCTATAATTTTGCCAGCAAATATTACCTGATCGGTTCGTTCCGCGCTGATGGTTCATCACGCTTCGGCCCTGAAAATAAATATGGCTATTTCCCGTCAGTATCCGGCGGCTGGAACCTGTCAGAAGAACCTTTCTATCACAATTGGCTGGGCAACCAATCAACCGTTAAGCTGCGTGGCAGCTGGGGTTTGGTAGGTAACTACAATATTGGCGACTACAACTATCAGCAAACCATAGGTAGTACCGGCGGTGCAGTTTTGGGCGGCAGTGTAGCAACTTCTACCGCGCCAACCGGTATTAAAGACAATAAACTGAGCTGGGAGTCAACCTCTCAATACAACTTCGGCGCCGACCTGGGCTTACTGAAAGGCCGCCTGTTTGTTATCTTCAATTATTACCTCAGCTACACTTACAACCTGCTGTACAACCAGCCTATCTCGGCTGTTTCGGGTAGTACCACTATCCTTACCAACCTGCACGATTCGCAGATCCGTAACCGTGGTTTTGATGTTCAGCTGGATGGTAAGATCATCGAAGGCAAAGACTTTAAATTTGGCGCAAGCGGTAACTTCTCGCTCAACCGCAACCTTGTAACCAAATTTCCGGGCAATAACACCATTATCGTAGCAGGTGCCGAACGTTCATACCAAACACACATTACCCAGCAAGGTCAGCCTGTAGGTATGTTCTACGGTTTTAAAGTAGCCGGTATTACTACTGCCGACAACTACAATAAAGTACCGCAATCAAACGCGCAGAGCAACCCGCTGCACCCGGGCGAGCTGTATTTTGTTGATACCAATGGCGATGGTAAGGTAACTGATGCTGATAAATCGGTGATCGGCTCTCCTTACGCTAAATTTACTTATGGCTTTGCACTGAACGCGTCTTACAAAGGCTTCGATTTCACTACCAACTTCAACGGTTCATACGGTAACCAGGTGCTGGACGGCCAGGACTATTACCTGTTTAACATGGAAGGTTCGGGCAACCAATACTCGGTAGTGGCCGATCGTTACCGCAATGATGCTCAGACCGGCAACGGCCAGGTTTACCGGGCATCACGCGGCGGCGACCAGAGCAACAGTACCCGTCTGTCAACCTTCTATCTGCAAGACGGTTCATTCCTGCGTTGCGATGGCATCACCCTTGGTTATACAGTCCCTAAATCGTTGTTAGGAAAAGCCGGCATTAGCCGCCTGCGCATTTTTGCCAGTGCAACTAACGTGTTTACTATTACCAAATACAAAGGTTACAACCCCGAGGTTGACTATAACTACTCAAGTGGCGCCACCAACAGTACCCAGAACCCCAACCTGGCTCCGGGTGTAGATTATGGTGTTTATCCGCTTGTGCGTGGCTACAACTTAGGTGTTAACCTTGCTTTCTAATGAATCATCAATAAAGAATAAAGAAGATGAATAAGAAATTAATGATCATAGCAGGCGCGTTCCTGTTTGTGTTGATGGGTTCTTCATGTAAAAAGTCGTTTCTTGAAAAAGTCGACCCGAACAGCGTTACCCTGAACGACGATTTTAAATCGCCTAATGATATTTTGCTGGCCATTAACGGTATTTATACCAGCTTGCGCAGCAGCAACAATATTGGCGAAGGCAGCAGCTTGTGGACAGACGAACGCTCTGATGATACCGGTAGTAACGACAACCAGAGTAACGCGGGTGAGCCGTTCCAGTTTAACGATTACTCGTTGTTGCCTGGTAACACCTACCTGAAAAGCCATTGGGTATCGTTATACGGCACCATCAGCCGTTGCAACATTGTGTTAACTTATATTGACCAGGTGCCTTTTAGCGACCCGAACCTGAAATTGCAGTATGCCGCTGAAGCTAAATTTCTGCGTGCGATGATGTATTTCCGCCTGGTGCGCGAGTGGGGCGATGTGCCGCTGGTTACCAAACAGCTTAACAACGTTGACGAGGTGGGCGCCGCTACTTTCCGCGAGAAACAGGCAACTGTATACGCACAGATCGTAGCCGACCTGACAGACGCTACCAAAGCCCCATTGGCTAAATTGCAAACTGCTGCTACCACGGGGCGCGTTACGCTGGCTGCGGCCAACACGCTGCTGGGCCAGGTATATTTAACCATGGCTACCACACAAGATCAAAGCAAGCGTACTGACAATCTTAACAATGCCAAGACCTTTTTGCTGGCTGCTTACAATATGCGCTCTTTTACTACACTAAGCAGCATCCCATACACCGATGTGTTTGATGTAAGTAAAAAAGCCACCTGCCCCGAACTGATCTGGCAGATGCCTTACATACAGGGCAACGCCAGCTACTACTCAAGCATTGCCGCCAACAACCAGGTCAAAGGCGAAACCATCAACTCGCTTAAACCGTCAACCGCGCTTTCGGGGGGTATCACTGCCGATATTATTAAGGAGTATGAAACCGGCGACCCGCGTATGGCTTTCTCGGTTAAATATTCAACCGTGGTAAACGATTGGTTTATTACCAAATACCGCGATGCCAGCGCTGCTGCAAGTAACCTTGGCTATGGCGGTAACGACTACCCGCTGATGCGCTATGCCGACGTAATTTTGATGCTGGCCGAGGTGAGCAATTACCTGGGCGACAGTGCCGGCGCTATTCAATATATTGATATGGTGCGCACCCGTGCGGGTATGCCTACTTACGCCGTAAGCTTAACCAACCCTGCCTATGCCGCCAAATACACTGATCTGCGCCTGGCCATTTTGCACGAGCGCCGCGTAGAGCTGGCATTTGAGCATCACCGCTGGTTCGACCTGCTGCGTACTTTTACTACCGATGAACTGGTAACCTATTTCCGCGGGAAAAACCAGGCTGATTTTGGCCTTGCCAACCTGCAGCACTTTACTACTAAAGACAGGTACTACCCAATTCCGTTCGACGAGTACAAACTCGATCCGGTTAAAATGTACCAAAACCCCGGTTATTAATTGCCGGTTTATAGGGAAAGGAGAGGCCATTGGTCTCTCCTTTTTTTGTTATTCTATATTTTTTTGACTCAATGAGTTAACTTGCGCCAATTATGGCATCAGGCTTTTTTGCAATTCTGGATGATATAGCCGCGCTGATGGATGACGTGGCGGTAAACACAAAAGTAGCCGCGGGTAAAACGGCCGGCATCCTTGGCGATGACCTTGCCGTTAATGCCGAAAAGGCAACGGGTTTCGTATCATCGCGCGAGTTGCCGGTGCTTTGGGCAATCACTAAAGGATCGTTGCTCAATAAATTGATCATCATCCCTGTGGCTTTGCTGCTACAGGCTTTTTATCCGCCGGCCATTAAGTTGATACTGGTTTTAGGCGGTGTTTACCTGGCTTACGAGGGTGTAGAAAAGATCATCGAGTTTTTATTTCATCACCCAAAAGAAGCCGAGCCGGAAGAACAAGCTACAGAGCAAACCAAGATCAAGTCGGCCATTTCCACAGATTTTATCCTGTCTATCGAAATTGTAATTATTGCATTGGGTACAGTGCTTGAAGAGACACTGGTTACGCAAATTATTACCGTTTCTATTGTAGCCCTGCTGGCAACCATCGGCGTATATGGAATTGTAGCGTTGATTGTCCGCATGGATGATGCCGGTTTGCGGTTAATGAAAGTTTCTGGTAACAAAGGCTTCCTGTTAAAGGCAGGTATGTTGCTGGTTAAGGCTTTGCCGCTGGTTATCCGCATATTAGGCATAATAGGTACTTTGGCGTTGGTGTTGGTATCTGGTGGAATATTGGTGCATCAAATCGAATGGTTGCATCATTTATGGCCATCTTTTCCCGGGATAATAAAAGAAGTAGGAGCCGGCCTGGCCGCGGGTTTAATAGCAGTTGCACTGGTTAAAATATTTAGTATTATCCGGAAACGAATTGCCTGATCTGCTTGCTACGCCTAT
The DNA here is from genome assembly GCF_013283875.1 of Mucilaginibacter mali. Lineage (NCBI taxonomy): Bacteria > Pseudomonadati > Bacteroidota > Sphingobacteriia > Sphingobacteriales > Sphingobacteriaceae > Mucilaginibacter > Mucilaginibacter mali. The sequence goes on along the minus strand of NZ_CP054139.1, from coordinate 2,704,693 downwards.
GTGTATAGTATAATATTGCTTAATTACGATGAGTTGGACTTGCCCTAAATGCGACCGGGAGTTTCCCAAACCAGAGCAACGGCATTACTGCGCGCGGGTAAGCCTGGATAGCCTGTTTGCAGGGCGTCCCGAAGAATTGATATTGGTTTTTGATAAAATATTGGCCGAAGTGGCAGATTGGGACGGCGTGTTGGTTGGCGCTACACCCAACTGTATTGTATTTACCCATCGGCTTACCTTTTTGGTTATCCGGCCAATGAAGAAGGAACTGGATATTAAATTTTACACAAAAGCCGCTCACCCCGAAAAACCGGTACGTACAAGTATAGCTGCCGGAAATAAGTTCGAGAATCACATTCGTATTTCGCTGTTAGATGAATTGCATCCGTCGATCTTTACCTTGTTACGGGAATCTTACGAATTGCTTTAACGAAAGATAAGACAGGGGCTATCTGCGCCATCTTACAATGTGGTTCATGCAACCGGCAATCAGGTATGCTGGCCTGCCAGCGGTAGCTCTATCCAAAAAGTGGTGCCGTTGTTCTTGTCATTATCCAGCCAGATATTGCCCTTGTTTTGTAGTACCATATCGCGGCACAGGATCAAGCCAAGGTGGTTTCCCTTTTCGCCCTGTGTGCCGGTGCTTACCACATGCTCAAGGCTGAATAGTTTTTCACGGTCGGCATCGCTGATGCCGGGGCCGGTATCGTGTACCGATATCAGGGCTTTCCCGTCTTTAACTCCTGCGTTCAGCACAATTTCATCGCCGGGGTTACAAAACTTTACACTGTTTGATAGCAAGTTGCGGATCACCAGCCTGATCATGTTTTGATCGGCATGTACCAATACCGCGTCAGTTGCCAGGTTGGTCACCTTCATTTCCTTCATTTCAATTTTCGATTCTACCAGGTGAATGTTTTCGGCAATACAATCGGAAATGTTAAAATCAACCGGGTTAATTACAATACCCTCCAGCTGGCTTTTCGACCATTCGAGCAGGTTGTCTAAAAAATCGCTGGTTGAAAGGATGGTATCTTCAAGCCGGGCCAACAGCATGCGTAATTCCTCGTCGTTTATACTACCCTGGCGATAAATGCTAAACAGCGAGCGCAGGCTAACCATTGGCCCCCTGATATCGTGCGAAATAATAGAGAAGAATTTGTTTTTAATGTCGTTTAAGCGTTCCAACTCCGCATTTTGCGTGGTGGTTAGTTCCATTTGCGTGGTCAGTTCCTCGTTAATGGTTTCCAACTCGTGGTTAATGTTGGCTATTTCTTCTTTCTGTTCCAGTAATAGTTTATTTGTCGCTTGCTTTTCGAGGTTGCGGTGATACAGCATCAGCAACAGCAAGATCACAAAACCCAAAACAATAGATGTGATGACAATTACATTGCTGTAATGCGTTATGCGCTCTTTATAATCGGTGTTTTTCGAAGTAATGTCCTGGTTGTTTTTTGATAAGCTTGCGTTCTCATTACGCATGCGGTATATTTCGGTAAGGGTAATATCTTTTAATACCCTTTCCTCCTGTATGCTATCCTGGGTCAGCACGTATTTGCTTTGATAGTCGAACGCTTTTTTAATATCGCCTTTGCTTTGGTAAACCAACACCAGGTTGCGTAAAGCTAAAGAAGCGGCCGTTTTTGATTTCATGAAATAACTTATCTTCAGGCTCTCCATGGCAAACTCTTCGGCTTTCCTGTAGTCTTTCATCTCTACATAAGTTTGCACCAGTATTTTTAGTATAGCGGCCTCTTCGTATTTATCGCCAATTTTTTTTACAATTTCCAAACCGGCGTTCAGATGTTCGAGCGAGGTATTGTATTGTTTAAGATGGAGGTACACAATACCAAGGCCCCTGTGGGTAAGCGCAATACCATTGGTGTTGGCCATTTCGGTACGGATGGCCATGCTTTGGTTAAAATATTCAAGCGCCTGCTGATCGCGCCCGAGGGCTTGCGCGCAATTACCTACACCGTAAAGCGCTGAAGCCATACCGGCCTTGTCATTACTTTTAGTATAACTTTTCAGGCACTCGGTAAAATAGGATTCCGCGATTTTGTATTGCCCCATATCGTAATAGAGGGAACCGATATTGTTGCTGCATTGATCGATACCCTTTTGTATCTTGTTTTTCTTGAATACATCTAAGGCCAGGGTATAGTATTTTATCGATTCGCGGGTATCATCCAACCTTTCATAAACAAAGCCCATATTTACCAGGCTGCGCCCCATACCCATCGCGAATTTTAATTTCTCGGCCTTATTATAACCAAGCGAAAGGTAGTAAAGGGAACTGTCGTATTTGGTACGCATGGCATACGATCCGCCCATATTAATAAAAGCATCTGCTACGACAGTTTCATTGCGTGTTTTTTCGCCCAGTTGCTTAAGCGCGTTTGCATAAAAAAACTTTTGCTGCGGATTGGTAGGGGCCGATGCCGATGATAGCTGCCTCAACAATTTAACGCGCGAACTATCGGGCATGTTTTGGTTAAGCTTCGCGATCAATGAATCGAGCTTGGTCTTTTGTGCGAAACAGGGCTGGGCAAGTAACAGGAAAACCCAGCAGTAGTACTTTTTAAACCATTTTATGTTAAAAGATATACCGGGCATCGTATCGTTTTTTAATAAGGGATAGTCGCAATTATACAAATGATGTTACTTACATCATATTTTCCATTAGCAAGTAAATATAGTAAATGACTTATTACTTGTAACCCGGATGTTGAAAAAAGAGTAGTTATTTGATAAGTGTTAGCTACTTATTAAAAAAGATATTTATTGAAAAAGCAATTGCGTGCGGAGATGTTGGGTAACGTTTTATAAAATATATAAAATGCAGAAAGACTTACGGCAGTATATACCGGTGTTTTATAGTAGTTTTAGCAGGGCGTTATTTATTACAAGCGTGCCTGGTAGTTGTCGCCTATTTTTAACGAATCGTTCCTTATTGCTTTAATAATAAAATAATCGTGCCGGGCGTCTATAAGGGTGATGACTGAATAACCGTGCTGCCAGTACCCAATACTAAATATTCTATAGGGCTGTAAATGGTTGCTAAACTGTTCCGAGTTATCGATAACCGGCTTTGAAACAGTGCAGTTTAAAAAACATGCAGACGCAATAAGTAGTCCAGGTAATACTCTTTTCATTCTCAGTTAATTTAGCTTAGTGGTTTACGGGAATAAATATAAATAATTATGATAAAATATAATTATTCAATTTAACCAACTGGAACTAAGAATGTTTGCGCTTAATTAATATTTAATATTGCAGGGTTGAAGTTTAAAAAAGTGTTAAGAATATAGCAGGGAAATATTAAATAACCTGCGCGTTATGAAGGCTGAATTTAAAGGCAGATCCTTTTCCCTCTTCGCTTTCAACTTGTATGATACCGCCGTTTAGTTCAACAAATTCCTTGCATAATAATAAACCTATGCTGGTGCCTTTTTCATTGTTGGTCCCGGAAGTGCTGATATTATTGATATTAAATATCTGGTTCACCTGGCTGGCGGGGATACCTACGCCGCGGTCCTGAACAATTATGGTAACCATATTGCCGTCAGGTTCAATGTTTACACTGATGGTTATTGTACCCTTTTCGTAGCTGAATTTTATAGCATTCGATATCAGGTTGCGGATCACAAAATCAAAGTGGTCGGCATCGGCAAATACGGTAACATCATCACTTACATCATTCTCAATAATGATAGATTTATAGGTTGCTGTATCGGCCAGCATGGCGATAGTGCGGTCGATATTAGATTTTATGGCAAATGTGGTTTGATTAAGCCTTACACCTTTTATCTGCATTTCGCCCCATTTAAGCAAATTGTTCAATGTTTCTAACGATGCGTTACTGGTGTTTAACAATAAACCCATCAGTTCCTTTCGCTTTTGCGGACTGATGTCATCGTCATCGATAAACTCCATTAAATTTATTACCGATACAAATGGCGCGCGCAGATCGTGCCCTAAAATCGAGAACAGTTTATCCTTTACCTGGTTCGAATCCTGTAAACTGGCATTGGTACGATGCAACAGGCGGTTAAGATGACTGGTGCGATAAAGAAAAACTGCTACGACAATCAACAACATCAAGGCCCCCGTCATCACCAGCAAAATGACCTTTCGTTCGAATGATTGCTGTTTGTTTAAAAAGCTCAATTCCTGTACTTTAACCTTCGATTGGTTAAGTTCGTATTCAGATTGCAAACTGGTGATCTGCTTCGACATTTCCTTGTAAAAGTATTTGTCGGCAATGGCATATTGCTGACTCCTGATATCGAAGGCGGCTTTGTAATTTTTTTGAAAATTGTACAGGTCGGCCATGTTATTAAGGCTTTCCGTTACTTGTTTATAGTCATCTTTACCTTGCGCCAGTACAACCGCCTGTTTATAATAAGCCAGGGCTTCATTGGCATTACCGGTTCCGTATGTTGCTGCCAGGCCGTTAAGAATTTGTACCTGCCTTATATAATTATTTATTCTCCTTGCTTTTTCAAGCGCCAGTTTTTGTAATTCGATCGATTTGTTTTTATTACCCTCTTTTGTATAAACCGATGCCAGTGTGGTGGTTAATGTAATGTTTAGCCCCTGGTATTGTGGTACATTACTTGGTACTAATCCGCGTGTTAAATGGGCTTTAGCCTCTTCAAACCTGCCCATATCGCGGTAGATAGCGCCAAGGTCCACCAGCAAGTTAAGCGACAAATTAGAAAATGGTAAACGGCTGTTCAGGCTTTCTGCCACATGGTAATAGTTCAGGGCCTCGTCAAATTTCTTTTGCTTAAAGTAGGCCTCGCCAAGGGTAAGGTTAGCTTCCATTTTTCCCAACGGATTCCCGCTTTTTTCGCTTATATCCAGGGCTTCTAAAAAATAACCTGTGGCCTTATCATAATTCCCCTTACGCATTTCAACCACGCCAAGGCGTATGTTTACGGCCGACATGCCTTTGTTGTTGCCGGTTTGCGTATAAAGATCGAGCGCGCTGAGATATTTCTTCCGCGAATCGGCATAACGGCCAACATTATCGTCTATCATGCCCAACTGGTTAAGCATCATGGCCTGTCCATCAAGGTTATGCTGTTTTTTTGCCAGCGCCATACCCTTTTGTGCTAAAAACAGGGCCGAATCTGGTTTATCGTACCGGTACCGGCTTACCAGTTTATTATAGGTCTCAATGCTGGTGGTATCGCTTAGAGGGGCTTTTTGTGCAAAGCAGGCAGGGGCAATAATAGTACTCCATAAAATAACCGTCAACAGGATCAGCGTCCTGTCTGAAATCAATTTCGGGGAGTATCTCAAAATATAGCGAATGCTAAATGCAGGCATCTATCTAAAAAGTCGTGCAAAGATAATTATTAACTAATTTACTACGTTGATTAAGTTTATTAATTACAAGTTATATGGCAATATTGTTACTGTATTGCATTGTCATTTTTTTGTACAATAATATCATTCGCTTTTATATATTTGTCTTAATGACATTTATTGTTTGTTTTAATTATAACCAGCTATATACCCTTTATAAATGAAAAAACTTTTTACCTGCACCCTCGCGGCATTGTTATGTTCGGTTGGCGGAATTGTATCTGCACAACAGGTTAAAAAACTAAGTGTTTTAACAGATAGCCGCGGGCCGGCTATACCTGCCGCCATGTGGGGCATTTTCTTCGAAGATATCAACTTCGCGGCTGATGGCGGCTTATACGCCGAACTGGTAAAAAACCGTTCGTTCGAGTTTGCTAAACCTATGATGGCCTGGAAAGAGATCACTAAGGATGGCGGAGCCGGTAGCACGCTCATTATTAATCGTGGCGAAACCAATGCCAATAACCCACGCTTTGCCCGTGTGAGCGTTAAAAAGGATAAGGGCAGCTACGGATTGGCCAACGAGGGCTTTCGTGGCATGGGGGTGTTTAAGGATAAGCAATACAATTTCTCGATACTGGCCCGTCAGTTATCGGGTAATGTGAAGATACATATTGAAGCGGTAGGCGCCAATAACGAGAAACTGGGCGAGACAGATCTGCAGGGCTTCAAGAGCGATTGGGGCAAATACACCGCCTCGTTTACCTGTAAGGCTACCGATGCAAAAGCACATCTGAATGTCTACTTCGAAAACCCGGGCACGGTGGATATCGATATGGTTTCGCTATTTCCGCAGGATACTTATAAAGGTCGCGCCAATGGGCTGCGCGCCGATCTGGCCGAGAAACTGGCAGCCTTGAAACCGGGCTTTATCCGCTTCCCGGGCGGCTGTATTGTGGAGGGCCGCGATTTGGCCAACCGTTACCAATGGAAAAAAACGGTAGGGGATATCGCCGACCGCGAACTCATAATCAATCGTTGGAATACAGAGTTCGCTAATCGTTCGGCACCCGATTATTTCCAGTCGTATGGTTTAGGCTTCTTCGAATATTTTCAACTGGCCGATGATATTGGCGCCGAACCATTGCCCATACTTAACTGCGGTATGGCCTGCCAGTACAACACTGCCGAGGTAGCACCGGTAGACCAAACCGATACCTACATACAAGACGCGCTTGACCTGGTTGAGTTTGCCAATGGCGATGTAAATACCAAATGGGGCGGCCTGCGTGCCGCCATGGGGCATCCCAAGCCATTTAACCTTAAAATGATGGGAGTGGGCAACGAACAGTGGGACGCGCAATATGTAGAGCGTTATAAACTGTTTGCCAAAGTCCTGAAGGCCAAATATCCAAACATTAAACTGGTAACCAGCTCGGGCCCATCGCCCGATGGGGATAAGTTTGATTACCTGCACGCTGAACTAACCAAAGAAAAGGCTGACTTTTTAGATGAGCATTATTACCAGGCGCCCGAATGGTTTTTAAAGAACGCCCAGCGTTACGATAATTACGACCGCAGCGGCCCGAAAATATTTGCCGGTGAATATGCCGCACATATTAAGGACACCAAAAACAACGATGCTGAATACAAGAATACGTGGATAAGCGCGCTTGCCGAAGCCGCCTTTATGACCGGCCTTGAACGTAACGCCGATGTGGTGCAAATGGCATCATACGCGCCTTTACTGGCCCATGTTGATGCCTGGCAATGGCGCCCGGATCTGATCTGGTTTGACAACCTGCGCTCGGTTGGTACACCTAATTATTATGTACAGCAGATCTTTTCTGCTAATAAAGGCACCAATGTTGTCCCTGTAAAAATGGATGGGGCGGTAGTGGCAGGTAAGGATAGTATTTATTCGAGCGCGAGTATGGATGCGGCTACCCATCAACTCATTATTAAGGTGGTAAACACTTCGTCGGTAGCCCAATCTGTACAGATCGATCTGCAGGGAAAAGGCAAGCCGCAAAAAGTATATAGCCAGATCACGCTTTCGTCAACGGACAAGTTTGCTTACAATACCCTCGCCAATCCGCTTAAGGTATCGCCGCAACAGGGTGGGGGCGGCATACAGGCCGGTAAAATAAATACCAGTTTGCAGCCTATGTCGGTAAATGTATATAAGGTGAATTACTGATCTTCATTGTTAAAGTTAAGGAGTAACGTAGGGGTTGATTATCTAAGGATTCCGATGCTCCGTTAGGAGCAAAATGTTGGTAGCACAATGGTATAAGATATTGCAGCGTGCCGTCAGGTACGCTATATTTTGTTCCGTACCTATGGCACGGGAAAGACCAACACATATTTTTTCTACCAACATTTCACTCCGATGGGGTGTATCTGCTTTTTAACAATGATATTGATGACAAAGGCGCAAAGATGGAAAATTTGCGCCTTTGCTTTTTTTACCTAATTTTCGCATCAACAAATCCAGCGCTATGAACATCCGCCTGATAACCGCTTTAACGTTTTTAACCCTTTTAACCATAACCGCCACCGCGCAGCATAACCCAATCATCCAGGGTTGGTACGCCGATCCGGAGGGTATTAAATACGGCGATACCTACTGGGTTTTCCCAACCTACTCGGCAAAATATAACGATCAGGTTTTTCTTGATGCTTTTTCGTCAAAGGACTTGAAGACCTGGGAGAAGCATCCGCGCATCATCGATACATCGGCGGTGAAATGGGCCAAACGAGCCATGTGGGCGCCTGCCGTGCTGCAAAAAGACAAGAAATATTATCTGTTCTTCGGCGCTAACGATGTACACCAGGGCGAGGTAGGCGGCATTGGCGTAGCCGTTGCCAGCAAACCGGATGGACCATACAAAGATTTGTTGGGTGAACCACTAATCAGCGATATAGCCAATGGAGCGCAACCCATCGATCAGTTTGTGTTTAAGGATAAGGATGGCACTTATTACATGTATTATGGCGGCTGGGGCCATTGCAATGTGGTGAAACTGAAGAGCGATTTCAGAGGATTGCAGCCATTTCCCGATGGCAGCACTTATAAGGAGATCACCCCGCAAGGCTATGTAGAAGGCCCTTATATGTTTATGCGGGGCGGCAAATATTACTTTATGTGGAGCGAGGGCGGCTGGACCGGTCCCGACTATAAAGTAGCCTACGCCATAGCCGATTCACCCTTCGGGCCGTTCAAGCGTTTGTCTACCGTGTTAGAGCAAGATCCTGAAATTGCTACCGGTGCCGGGCATCACTCGGTTATCCATTCGGTTAGCGATGATAAATATTACATCGTTTACCACCGCCGCCCGCTTGGCGAAACCGCCGCAAATCACCGTGTAGTATGCATTGATGAGATGAAGTTTGACAGCGAGGGACATATCTTAAAGGTAAAGATGACGAAGTAGAAGGCTCCGGCTATTCTAAAGCGGGAAAGTACGGATAATAATCCTTATAAATGGAGGCGGAAGTTTGTCAGTACCTTGAAAAATGGCGTTTTGGTGAAAAAATGAAATTCTGAACAAATGGGTATATTGATTTGAATATCAATTACTTGTGTGTTCAATTTTTGTTCAAAAAACAAGGATTTTTGTTCAATTTTTTTTTACATGCAGCAGGCTGCGCATTCCGGTTGTGTTGGGATCAGTGATTTACAAAGATATGTCCAGATGGCAGCTTTAGCACAGTTTTAGAGGGGCTGAAGTTTTTTGCCTACATTTGCCCGCTATGACATGGTCTGATAAAACAAAGCTTAATAAACAATTACTGCGCTCGGTTGCCGAACTGGGCTTCGCCGCGCCAAAGGAAATTCAGCAGCGGACTATGTCGCGTATTGCCGGCGGTCAGGACGTGATCGCTATCGGCCCGGAGGGTTGCGGCAAGACCACAGCTTACGTGCTTTCGGTATTAAATAAATTTAACTACGCACCTGATGGTGTACCGTTGGTATTAATACTGGTGCCCAACCAGGAAGCTGTTGAAGCAGTATTGCAGCAATTCGACCTGATCAACAAAAACAAATCAATCAGTATAGTTGGCCTGTACGCTACCGGTGGTATGCAGGATCAGTTAGATGCTTTGGCCGATGGTGCCGATATTGTAGTGGCCACGCCAGATCGTGCCCGCGCCATTTACCTTAAATTAGGCCTTAATCTTAACAAAATAGAACTGCTGATACTGGATGATGCTGATCAGATAGTAAAGCAAGGCCTGCAACTCCCAACTATAGAACTGGCCAACAGCATTACCAAAGCGCAGCGCCTGGTATTTACCGAAGTGATGCACGATAAGCTGGAACGCATGATCGAACCGTTTATGAACATGCCTGCTTTGGTAGAAGTGGAGGAAGTAGGGCACGGAGTGCTGAACATCCATCCGCAGGTGCTTTACCAGGTACCCAATTTTGGCACCAAGCTTAACCTGTTAAACCTGTTTATGCAGGATGAAGAACTGTTTACCAAAACTGTGGTGTTTGTAAATACCCGCCAAACAGCCGAGAAGATCTATAAGGATATGCAATCGGCCGCCAAAAACACGGTGGCGCTTTATAATCCCTGGGGGCACAGTTGGCAGGGTTTTGAGTCTGTTGCGGATTTTCACGCGGATGAAGCATCGCGTATGCTCATTGTTGCTAACGAGAATGAGGACAATATTGAGACAGGTGATATCCCTTTCCTGCTGCATTTTGACCTGCCCGGGGATAAGGATACCTTTATCGCCCGTATGCTGATCAACCCGACGGCTACCGAAGAGGAAACCCTGTCCATTACCTTTGCCACCGATATTGAACTGGGGCAGGTGCGAAAAATTGAACATGCTACAGGGCAAAAATTTCCGGTAGTTGAACTCCCCGACGATTTGGTTATTGTCAGGGATAAAAAGACTAAGCCAGAAGAAAAACCCACCGCCCCCAAGGCAAATGAACCCGGCCCCGCTTTTCACGAGAAAAAGGCCAGCAATGTAAAAAACTACAACTACAGTTCGGGCGAGAAGGCAAAGATGAATAAAAAGAAGAAGCACGGTTAAATATTTACTTGTGATACAAGCGCGTTAAATAAACGTTTATAGTTGCCCGATAAACGATAATAAGCCCATTTTACAGCCAATAATATCAATTGCGATGTATCCGTATCGCAATTTTTAATATCATACATCAATATTTTCCCAAACATTGCCTGGGCTGGCTGGCCAGCCGGTATAAGTTCAAAAACCTATTGAAATTTGACCGGGTCGCTATGGCAATCTGATGCATGAACTGTGGGTACTACATCTCTTCTACATCTGTATCCCGTAAATATCTATATGTTAGTTTAATAGTCAATATTGCCAATCAGGTTGTGTAAAATGTTTACGTAACGCCCTAAAACGCAATGCTATTATTTTAATATTTGTGCTGTTAACCAGTTACGTACAAAATACACTTACTTTAATGCACCCGCTCCGTAAACCGCTATTGCTAAAGCATTTTCTTTTACTTGCCGTTATTTTTGCTTTTACCCCCGCCGCCTTTTCGCAAAGTAAGGCTAAAGTTAAAACTTCGGCCCCGGCTAAAGGTCTTAATCCCGTTATCGAAAATAAAATTACGGCCCTGTTGGCTAAAATGACCATCGATGAAAAAGTCGGCCAGCTAAACCAGTACAGCAGCGATAAGGTGGTTACCGGCCCGATCACAAATTCGGGTAATAAACTGCAGGATGTAAAGGATGGCAAGATCGGTTCGTTGTTAAACGTGCGCGGGGTTGATTATACCCGCCAATGGCAGGATGCGGCCATGCAGTCGAGGTTGAAGATCCCGTTGCTTTTTGGTTTGGATGTGATACATGGTTACCGTACCACATTCCCTATTCCACTGGCCGAAGCCGCCAGCTGGGATCTGGATGCGATACAATTATCAGCCCGTATAGCCGCCGAAGAAGCATCGGCTTCGGGCATCCACTGGACATTTGCCCCAATGGTTGATCTGGCCCGCGACCCACGCTGGGGCCGGGTAATGGAGGGGGCCGGTGAGGATCCGTTCTTAGGTTCGGCTATTGCAAGGGCGCGAGTGATCGGCTTCCAGGGTAAGGGTTTGGGTAATACCGATGCCGTGATGGCTTGTGTTAAGCACTTTGCGGCTTACGGTGCCGCCATCGGTGGCCGCGATTATAACAGTGTGGATATGAGCCTGCGTAACCTTTGGGAATTTTACCTGCCGCCCTTTAAAGCCGCTGCCGAGGCTGGCGCGGCAACCTTTATGAACTCGTTTAACGACCTGAACGGCACACCTGCATCTGCAAGTAAATACCTGCAAACCGATATCCTGAAAAGCAAATGGGGTTTCAAGGGCTTTGTAGTAAGCGATTGGGGCTCGATACGCGAAATGGTAGCACACGGTTATGCTAAAGATACTTACGAAGCCGCCGATCAGGCTATCCACGCCGGTAACGATATGGATATGGAAGGTCGCGCCTATAATAATAACCTGGCCAAACTGGTAAAGGATGGTAAGGTGAGCATGGCCATAGTTGATGAAGCTGTGCGCCGAGTACTGCGCAAAAAATATGAGTTGGGTTTGTTTGATGACCCATACAAATTCAGCAATGCCGAGCGTGAAAAGCAAACGTTGAACAAGCAGTCATTTATTGATGCTGAGCGCGATGTAGCCCGCAAAAGCATGGTGCTGCTGAAAAATCAAAACCAATTATTACCCCTGGATAAAAATAAAACAGTCGCGCTAATTGGCCCGCTGGTAAAATCAGAGGCGGATATGAAAGGCTTTTGGTCGGTTGACTGGGAGGGCAAAGATCATTCGGTAACTTTATTTGAGGGCATGGAAGCGGCAGGTGCCAAGGTAAATTATGCTAAAGGCTGCGATGTTTCCGATACTTCACGCGCGGGTTTTGCTGAGGCAGTTAAAACTGCCATGAAAGCCGATGTGGTGGTAATGGCCGTTGGCGAAACCGCCGTAATGAGCGGCGAGGCCAAAAGCCGCTCGGATATTACTTTGCCGGGTGTTCAGGAAGAATTGATAAAAGCCATACAAGCTACCGGAAAGCCGGTGGTGGTATTAATTATGGCTGGCCGCCCGTTGGTATTTAACTGGACTGCCGACCATGTGCCTGCTATTGTTTACACCTGGTGGCTGGGTAACGAGGCTGGTAACGCCATTGCCGATGTGCTTTATGGCAAATACAATCCATCGGGCAAACTGCCGATGACCTTTCCACAAAGCGTAGGGCAGGTTCCTATTTATTATAATTATTTAAACACCGGCCGCCCGTCAAAGGACGACGCGTTTTCTAAATATTCATCGGGTTACCTGGATATCACCAAGCGTCCCAAATACGCGTTCGGTTACGGCTTAAGCTATACTAAATTCGAGTACAGCGACCTGAAGTTATCTAAAAATGATATGCGCAAAGCTGAAGAGATCACCGTAAGTTTTACCATTAAAAACACCGGCAAATACGCGGGCGAAGAAGTAGCGCAACTGTACCTGCAGGATGCCGTATCCCAACCTGTGCGCCCTGTAAAGGAACTAAAAGGCTTTAAAAAGCTGATGCTACAGCCGGGCGAGAGTAAAACAGTAAGCTTTGTGATCGATAAGGACAAGCTATCGTTCTATAACAACGATCTGCAATGGATCACCCAGCCGGGCAAGTTTAATGTATTTATCGGTAGCGCTTCGGATGATATCAGGCTGCAAAAAAGTTTTAACCTGTTGGATTAATACCGGATACATTTAAAATATCAGACCAGGCACTGCATTACGCGGTGCCTGTTTTGTTTTTGAGCTATTTTAAATTCGGGCGCATCCTGTCCGTAATCAATTATTTTGTCCGATATCGATCACTTTTTGAAAAATTAAAATCTATAATATACTGAAAATCAAAAATTTAAGTTTGGTACGCCACTTGCAAACAATAAGCAAAATATCACAATTGAATGGACAAGGAACTGGCACCGGAAATTATCACTAAACGAAAGAACAAGAACATCATAATAGGTCTTACGGCAGTGGCCGTACTGGCTTTTTCTGTATGGCTGCTGCGCGGCTATTTAAAATCATCTATTAAACGGGCCGATATTACTACAGCCAAAGTAGAGATCGGCAATATCGAAAACACTGTAAATGCATCGGGCGAAGTATTGCCTGAGTTTGAAGAGGTATTGACCAGCCCCATTGCCGCTTCTATTAAAAGCGCGCTGATGGATGCCGGCAGTAAGGTAAAGCCCGGTCAATCCATCATCACGCTGGATAAATCGGCTACCGAGACCGAGTTTGCCAAGTTGCAATTTCAACTGGAAACCAAGCAGAACGAGATCAGTAAACTGAAACTGGATCTGAACAAGAGTTTCTACGACATTAAATCGAACAATGACATTAAGCAATTACGCATTGCCAACCTAACCGATGCCGTTGAGAATGCCAAACGCCTGTTTAAAGCCGGTGGCGGTACCCGCGAAGGGATAGAGCAGGCTGAACTGAACCTGAAAGTGGCCCAACTGGAAAAGAAGCAATTGGAAAACGAGATCAGGAATAAACAGCAAACCATGCAGATCGAGATCAAGGAAGCGGAGATTGCTGCTGCCATCCAAAAAAGTGATCTGAACGAATTGCAGCGTAAACTGAACCTGGCCAATATTGTGGCTACCCGCAACGGTGTAGTTACCTACGTAAATAAAAATATTGGCGCCACCGTAAGCACCGGCGAGATCCTGGCCCGCATTGCCGACCTGAGTAGCTTTAAAGTAGCCGGTAGCATTGCCGATAACTCGTTAGATCAATTACGCAGCGGTGTGCCGGTTATTGTGCGCATTAATGATGATCAGTTACGTGGCGTGGTAACCAATGTATCACCATCGGTGCAAAATGGGGTGGCCTCGTTCGATATCAGGCTGGATGAGCGCAACAGTAAGCTACTGCGCCCGAATATGAAAGTAGATGTGTTTTTGGTGACTGCTACCCGCAGCCGTGTTATGCGTGTAGCCAATGGGCCGGCTTTTAAAGGGCCAAGTGTGCAGGATATCTTTATTGTCCGCAACGGTAAAGCCGAAAGGCGTACGGTTCATATCGGTCTGAGCAATTTCGATTACGTGCAGATATTGGATGGCGTGCAGCCCGGCGATGTGGTGATCACATCAGACATGAGCGAATACAAAAATTCGACAGAGTTAACCATTAAAGATTGATCGCCATGTTGAATTTTAAACATATACTCACAGCAATACTGGTACTAGCCGGCCTTAAGGCCTGGTGTAACACACCGGGCGATACCATTCGCTTATCCCTGCAGCAAGTGGTAGAAATGGCTAAGCGAAATTCCATATCGGCCAAACAGGCTACCACCGTGCGCGAAACCAAGTATTGGGAGTGGCGGTCGTTCCGCTCTAACTACCAGCCACAACTGGCCTTAAGTGGCATTTTACCGGGATACAATAAAACCTATACGCAAATTGTGCAGCCCAACGGTACCATACTTTTCCAGCCGGTGCATAACGATAATTCATCGCTGGCCCTAAATTTCAGTCAGAGTATTACCGCTACCGGTGGCACTATTTTCGGCACCACATCTATGCAGCGCTTTGACGATTTCGACCGGCACAACACCCTGTACAATGGCGTGCCTTATGGCATTGGCTATAGCCAGCCGCTGTTCCAGTTTAACCAGTTGAAGTGGGATAAAAAGATAGAACCGCTAAAGTATAACGAGAGTAAGCAGGCCTATATCGAATCGCAGGAGAAGATAGCTATTACTGTGGCCGGTTATTTTTTTGACCTGCTGCTGGCACAGGTAAACCTGCACGTCGCCGAACTGAATCTCACCAATACCCAAAATATCCTGAAGGTAGCCAACCTGAAATTTGAACTGGGTAAAATATCAAAGAACGAGATCTTGCAACTGGAACTGGAACAACTCAACGCCAAAAAAGATGTAGGCACTGCCCAGCGCGATATGGAAATTGCCACGCTGAACCTGCGCAGCTATACCGGGCAGGAGGGAACCGAGAAGATTGCGCTTGATGTGCCCGAAATTGTTGCCGATATCAGTGTATCGACAGATAAGGTGCTGGCTGAGGCATTGGAAAACCGCTCAGATGCGATAGCCTTTGTTCGCCGCTTGGCCGAGGCTAAGCGAGATGTGGCTAAGGCAAAAGGGCAAAACGGTTTGGTGGCAACGCTAAACGCAAACCTTGGCTTCTCTAACAGCGCAACCAACATCCCCGATGTTTACCGCTCGCCGCAGGATCAGCAGGTGGTACAGCTGCAATTCTCGCTGCCGATATTGGATTGGGGGCGTTCAAGATCGCGCGTGAAGACTGCCGAAGCTAACGAGCAGTTTACCAACTACGCTGTTGAGCAGGATAAGCAAACCTTTAAGCAGCAAATAGTAACGCAGGTTACACTGTTCAATATGATGAAGAATCAAATGCTGCTAACCGGTAAGGCCGATACTATTGCCGCCGAGAAATACCAGATTGCTAAAGACCGCTACCTGCTTGGCGACCTAAGCATTACCGACCTGAGCATCTCCTTTAAAGAGAACGACCAGGCCAAGCGCGATTATGTAGCATCGCTGCGCGATTTTTGGAGCGCTTATTACCAGTTGCGCTACCTCTCGCTATACGATTTTGAAAAGAAGCAAAAGATCACTTACAAATAAAACATATAGATAAAACCTTATGATACGTTTACAAAACATTGAAAAAGTATACCGCACCAGCACCATCGAGACGCTGGCGCTAAACAACATTAACCTGGATGTGGATAAGGGCGAGTTCCTTTCCATTATGGGGCCATCGGGTTGCGGCAAAAGTACGCTGTTAAATATTATGGGCCTGTTGGATAACCCATCAAAAGGCATGGTAAAAATTGGCGACCAGGCTATCGATCATTTTACCGATAAGCAACTGGCCGCTTTTCGCAACAGTAAGCTGGGCTTTATATTCCAAAGTTACCACCTGATCAACGACTTACAGGTGCTGGATAATGTAGAACTTCCGCTATTGTATCGCAACTCATCGGCTGCCGAAAGGAAACAACTGGCTACCGAAGCTTTGGCAAAAGTAGGGTTGAGCAACCGCATGAAGCACTTTCCAACACAGCTATCAGGCGGGCAAAAGCAGCGTGTAGCCATTGCCCGCGCTATTGTGGGCCGGCCCGATATTATTTTGGCCGATGAGCCTACCGGTAACCTGGATAGCGCCATGGGTAACGAGATTATGCAGATACTGATAGACCTGAACCGCAACGAGGGTACCACCATAGTAATGGTAACGCACGATGAAAATATGGCGCACAAAACCCACCGCCTGGTAAGGTTATTTGATGGTTCGCAGGTTCAGTAATTCATCAACCTAAAATTAATTATCATGTTAAAAAACTACTTTAAAATAGCCATAGCCGTACTGCGCCGCCGTAAATTCTTTACGTTCATCAGCCTGTTCGGTATCAGCTTTACGCTTACCGTACTGATGGTGATCACCGCTTTGCTAAGCAATGTGATCAACCCCGGTTACCCGGATAAAAAACGCGACCGCTGTTTGTATATCCCCAGGCTCGAAATGACATCGAAAAAAGGCTGGATGATGCGCACGGCTTCGTCGTTTTATTTTTTAAACCATTTTGCAGGAAGCTTAAAAACACCCGAGAAGATCGGGATCGCGTCGGGTTCGCAAACCTCTAACGCGTATGTAAATAATAAAAAACTGGTTATCGATGTTAAATTTACCAATGCCGATTTTTGGGATATTGGCGATTTTGACTTTATAGAAGGCAAACCATACAACAAAAGCCAAATAGACCAGTCGCAGCGGGTAACCGTGATCAGCGAGCGCACTAAGTTAGATTACTTTGGCGATGTACCCAGTGTGGTTGGCAAATACATTGAGGCCGACAATGTGCAATACCGGGTAATAGGCGTGGTAAAGAGTGTGCCTATAAGCGCCGACGCGTTTTACGGTAATATGTACCTGCCGTATACGGTTTCCAAGTCAGACTATCGCAGCAAAAACTATGACGGCCCTTATCAGGCCATATTGTTAGGTCATTCAACCGCCGATCTGGAAAAAATGCAGGCGGAGTATGCAGCTATTGTGCGTAAGATACCTGTTGTTGATAAAGATTACGATCAGCTTTACAGCAATGCCGACACCTATTTTAGAAGCGTTGTAAGGGATATTGCCGGCAAGGGCAATAAATCGGGCATGTTTGTTTTTATTGCCAGCGCCAGCGCTATTGTGTTGTTGTTTTTATTGCTGCCAACTATCAACCTGGTAAACATTAATATCACCCGCATTATGGAGCGGTCGAGCGAGATAGGTGTGCGCAAAGCTTTTGGGGCATCATCACGCACACTGGTGTATCAGTTTGTGATCGAAAACATTATCCTCACGCTTATCGGCGGCATTTTAGGCGTGATATTTTCCATCCTGGTGCTGCATTTCATTAACAGCCTCCAATTAATTAAGGATATGACATTTACACTCAACCTCGAGGTGTTGTTTTACAGCTTGCTGGCCTGCCTGTTTTTCGGTTTCCTTTCGGGCGTTTACCCGGCCTGGCGCATGTCGCGGTTAAATGTTGTTACCGCTTTAAAGGCGCAATAAATCTATTTATCACATTAAATTCAACAAACGATGTTTAAGCATTTATTTAAACTCATCTGGAATAAAAAGAAACAAAACTCGCTGCTGATAGCCGAGATGCTTGTTTCGTTCATCGTCATTTTCGCCGTGTTCTCGCTGATGGCCTACTTCTATCAAAACTTTAAAAAGCCTATGGGTTTCGAGTATGAGGATGTATGGGTAATTAACTATCAGAACAATCAAAAATTCAGTACGACCGATTCGGTAAACCTTTATTACGAAACCCTAACCAAAACCATTAAACAATTGCCGCAAGTAAAGGAAATTAGCTTCGCGCATACCAATGTGCCCTTTGCAAACAGCACCGGCATGACCGGCTTTAACTATAAGGGCAAGGATATACAAAGCGTAAATAACTATACGGTAGACGAAAAATACAGCGATGTATTTAAGATGAACATATTGGAAGGCCGCTGGTTTATTCCGCAAGACAAAATAGCGGCCAGGCGCCATATATTGATCAACCAAACCCTAAAGGAAGAATTATTTGGCAAAGGGAAGGCCATAGGGCAGGTAATTGGCGACGACAAGGGGAAAGCCAAAGATAAAATGGAGATCATCGGCGTAGTGCAGGACATGAAGGATAAAGGCGATTACTATTCGGCGGGCCGTGGTTTGTACAACCCTATCGATACCGGGGCCTTTCGGTACCTGAGCACCATGCTAATAAAAGTTACCCCTGATGCTGATGCCGCTTTTGAAAGTAAGCTGTATAAAACCATTACCAATTATATGAAGAACGCCACGGTTGAGATCGAACATCTGTCGCAAAAGCGGGTAGCCATGAATAAGGTTACGCTGATACCTACTGTGGTGCTGCTTACTATAGCTGGTTTCCTGATCATTAATGTTGCACTGGGGCTTTTTGGCGTATTGTGGTACAACATTAATAAACGTAAGGGCGAAATAGGCTTACGCCGGGCCATAGGCGCGAGTGGTAATGCCGTATCTAAGCAAATAGTTACCGAGGCTATGGTGCTGGCTACGCTATCCTTAATTATCGGATCGTTTTTCGCGGTACAGTTCCCTTTGCTGCATGTGTTTGATGTTGCCGCCAGTGTTTATATTACGGCGTTAATTTTAGCAATATTATTCATTTATTTGCTGGTGCTGATATGCTCGTTATATCCCGGCAGGCAGGCAGCCGCAATTTACCCGGCCGTAGCCTTACACGAAGAGTAATATGATACTGATAATTGATGATGATATAGCTGTGCGTACCTCGCTCATCCTGTTAATGGAGGGCGAGGGTTATAGCGTTAAAGCCACCGAAAACCCCGGTGATGCCTTAACTATTATCAAAAAGCAAAAGCCCGAACTGGTCATCCTCGACCTGAATTTTTCTATTGATACATCGGGCAGGGAAGGGTTGGAACTGCTGGCCAGGATCAAGCAGATCGATGCCGGCATCCCAATTATTTTGATCACCGGATGGGGTAGTATTGAACTGGCCGTACAAGGCATGAAGGCCGGCGCTAACGATTTTATCAATAAACCCTGGAGTAACGACCATCTGCTGCAATCGATAAAAACTTTACTTGACCTGCAGGATACCCGAGCAGAGCATCGCACCCGAAAGCAACTGGATAAAACTTACAATTTCCAGCACATTATTGGCGAAGACCCTAAGATGCTGGATATACTGGAAACAATCGGCCGCGTAGCTGCTACCGATGCATCTATACTGATTATGGGCGAAAGCGGTACAGGCAAGGAACTGATAGCCGAGGCCGTTCATCAAAACAGCCTGCGCCGCAACAAGCCTTTTATCAAAGTAAATTTGGGCGGTATCTCTACCTCGTTGTTCGAGAGCGAGATGTTTGGTCACATGCGCGGGGCCTTTACCGATGCTCGGTTTGATAGGGTAGGCCGCTTCGAAATGGCTAATAAAGGCACCATTTTTTTAGATGAGATTGGAGACGTGGATGCCGGTAGCCAGGTAAAACTGCTACGTGTATTGCAGGACAGGACTTATGAAGTACTGGGCAGCAGTCGTACCAAAACGGTAGATACCCGGGTAGTGTGTGCCACCAATAAAAACCTGAACGAGATGGTAAGCCGAGGCACTTTCCGCGAGGATCTGTTATACCGCATCAATCTCATCACTATATACCTGCCGCCCTTGCGCGAAAGGCCGAAGGATATCCCTTTGCTGGTCAACTTTTTTATCGATAATTTAAAGGAGATCTATAACCGGCCCAAACTATTGGTAAATGCCAATACCATGAAGTGGCTTACGCAGTTGCCGCTGCCGGGCAATATCCGCCAGTTGAAGAATTTGGTGGAGCGCACCATTTTAGTCAGTCGGCGTGATGAACTGGATATCGAAGATTTCCGTTCGCAACTGGAACTATCTCCTGTAAAAAAAGGGAATATGCAATTACCTGGCGTAGGTACCTTAACTTTGGAAGAAGTTGAGGTAGAGATGATCAAGCGTGCTATGGAATATCACAAAAATAAAATATCAAAGGCTGCCGCATCACTGGGGCTAACCCGCAGCGCCCTGTACCGCCGTTTAGATAAGTACCAGATCCCGTACGATGAGGCTGAGTACTAAGTATATCCTGTTTGTAGTACTGGTGCATGTAATAACGCTGGGACTAACATGGTTTATTTTTGATGATAATAAGCTGTTCTTCATAGCTGCCGAGGCGGTAGTGATCGTGTCGCTGGTAATTTCATGGCGCTTGTATCGCCAGCTGGTGATGCCCCTAAAATACCTGATGCAGGGTGTTGAGGCTATTAAAGACCGCGATTTTAACGTAAAGTTTCTGCCCACCGGTAAGCACGAGGTAGATCAATTGGTGGATGTGTACAACCAGATGATAGATGAATTGCGCACCGAACGCACCCGGCAAGAGCAGCAGCACTTCTTCCTCGAAAAACTGATCCATACATCGCCCACGGGCATTTTGATATTGGACTATGATAACCGCGTGGAGCACCTTAACCCGCGGGCGCTGCAAATATTCGCGGTAGATGAAAAAGAGGTGCAGGGCCAACTGATCACTGACCTGCCGCAGCCGCTGTTCAAACATATTACTGAATTGATGGTGGGCGAATCTGTAGTGGCCAAACCGGATGGCATGAACACCTATAAATTGCAAAAGGCGCATTTTATCGATCGTGGTTTTGCCCGACAGTTTATTATGATAGAGGAACTAACCGCCGAGATACTGGCCGCCGAAAAAAGCACCTACGGCAAGGTGATCCGTATGATGGCGCACGAGGTGAACAATACCATCGGCCCGGTAAATTCTATTATCAATTCGGCGTTGAATAATGATAAGGTTTGGGAAAGCCACCAGTTTAATAACCTGAAGGATGCCCTGCAAGTGGCGGCCGACCGTAACCAAAACCTGAACCTGTTTATGCGCAACTTTGCCGAACTGGTGAAGCTGCCCGCGCCCAAAAAGCAAAATATCGATCTGCATAAACTGCTGCGCTCGGTAGTTAGTTTGATGACTTTAAAAGCAGCCGATAAAGGTGTGGCGATCTATTTAAACCTGCAAGGCGACCAGTTGATGATCCGGGCTGATGAACAGCTAATGGAGCAGGTGCTGATCAATATCATTAAAAATAGTATCGAAGCTATTAATCACGCAACAGGGGTGATTAATATCAGTACCGATAAAAACACGCTTACCATTATCGATAATGGCCCCGGCATCAGCAATGCCGATAGCGCAAACCTGTTCTCGCCGTTTTATAGTACTAAAAAAGATGGGCAGGGGATAGGGCTAACTGTGGTACGGCAAATATTAACCGATCATGGCTTTGAGTTCTCGCTAAATACGGCGGGAGAATTAACTTCCTTCGTGATCGGGTTTAAGCAGGCAAGTGGTACCAGTTTAATTTAAAAACGGCCGGTTAATTTATATTTTAACTTGGTTAAGAATCTAAACCATTTATACTCAATTGTATTGTGCTGCCAGTTAATATCAAATTTTCCTTGTCGCTTGTACATGTAATAAGGTACAAGTATTTTGCAATGTAGCGTAGGTGGCTCTTTCGCCACTATTTGCTGATGGTTTTCATTCTGAGAAAATTCCCTGAAGAAGTACTTTATCTCTATAATGGTCTCATCGCGCAGTACTCTATAAACGAATACGTCATACATTTGCAAATACAATTCTTCCAATTCGGGTATCAGCGCACTTAGTGTCTGAGGCTTCTTTTTGCCATTGCTTAGGTAAACATCTTCATACAGTTCAATTGAGTTTTTTCTATTGTCTACAACTGTAATAATATAGCCAATATTCCTTGAGATTTTGTTCCAGGTCAACTCCTCAGCCAATTTAATAAGCGCAATAGTGGCATCTTGGAGGTCTTGCTGTAAAGTTTCTTTGGTCATGACATTCACTTACGCAAGATAACAATTTGCTTGTTGAGATAAGCCATAGAGAGTCGAACGCTCTATAGATAAACAAAAACGCCCGGCAGTTAAATTGCCGGGCGCTCTCGCTCATGATTCTACTACTTCGTTATTGTCAGGGTTATCGTGCAATATCTCGTGATGCAATAATGCTTCGCGATCTGTCTTTGGCTTTTTAGCCTTTTTGCGAGCATACTCCAAAGTCGGCTCGGTATGTTCTTCCAGGGTGCTTCCACCAAACAGGTTACGTACACGGCTAAACTGATCGGTAACGCGTTGCCTTAAGGCCGCGCCTTTTTCTGATAGTACAAAGTAGGTGGCCGCGCCTACAGCTACGGTGCCAAGTGCTAATGAGGCTATCAATACGGTATTATCTCTTCTTTCAAATGGATTTTTCATAGCAATGGTGTTTTCATAAAGCAACACCCTATTTGTAATTTGGTTCTGATTTTTTGAAAAGGGGTTTACATTAAAAATTTAGCCAAAAAAAATATTTTTAAAGAAATTCTTTATTTTATAAAATAATGTTGTATAATTGTGGCATGAAAACAACAACAATACAATGCTGTATACCGCAACCGAAACATCGGAGGGGATAGCTATGTATTGAATAAAATATTATAAAATATGCGCGATCCTCTTAGATAAATCTAAGGGGATTTTTTGTTTTAGGCGCAAGCACAGGGTAGTATATCAATTGGTTCAGATTACCGCATTTGGGATGCGGAGGTTCCCGGTTCGAGTCCGGGTTATCCTACTGTTTACTAAGGAAATATAGCTCAATTTGGTTAGAGCAGCACCCTTATACGGTGTCGGTTAAAGGTTCAAGTCCTTTTATTTCCACACAATATTTTCCTGTGGTGCAATGGTAGCACATCTGATTTTGGTTCAGATAATCGTGGTTCGAACCCATGCGGGAAAACATGAAATGCCGATGGCTTTATACAGGTCATACTTATCTTCTTTTGTTTCACAAACTGCGTCTGAGTGGGTAGGGGTAGATATGTTCTTTTGTAAAGAAAATTCTGTATTTTAATGTGGCCGGTTGCCCGAATGGTAAGGGGTTTGTCTGCAAAACAAATTTTCGCGGGTTCGATTCCCGCACCGACTACTGGGTCAGCGATTGACCACAAAACAAAAAAGGTCGCGTCATTCGTGGCGTCTTCTTTTAAAAGAACTGAAAAACCGCGCTGGGAGCGCATCGGGCAAATAAGTTCGATTCCTGGCGAGGCCACAAAAAGCATTATTAAAGCCTTCAGAAGGCCTGCAAATCCTTGATTTGCGGGCTTTTTTGTTTAGTCCAACCTTCAAAGTTTTCAAAAACAATCAAAGTTAAGTCGCGTCATTCGTAGCGTCATTGATTTTCAAAAAAAGACGCGACAAAAATGATATAACAACTTGACTTTCAACATGTAAATGAGGTTTACATCTTGTTTAACAGCTGTAACATTTCCAACTTTATTAACCTTTAAAGAGATGCGTTATGTTGGAAAAAAGCTTTGGATTGTTTTTCTTTTTGAAGCAATCAAAAAACGAGAAAAGTGACGAAAGGTACATTTATCTGAGGATCACAGTAGATGGTGTCGCGAAAGAAATTTCGCTGAAAAGGATGTGGAGCTTGTCCAGGTGGGATCAACCTACCGGCAGAGCCAAAGGGAACAAGGAAGATGCGCTGAAGCTTAATGCTTACATCGATGTTTACCGTGCGAATGTCTATGCCGCCAAAAGCAAACTGATTTTTGCCGAGCAGGAAATTACTGCTGATACGTTAAAAAACTTTCTTACCGGCAAGGGGGAAGAAAAAAGAACGCTGATCGAAATTTTCAAAAGGCATAATGAGGAAATCCATGAATTGATCGGCAAGGATTATGCTTATAAAACTTATCAGAAGTACCATACAACTTTCGGCCATACCCAGGATTTTATTAAATGGAAATACGGTACGGCAGACCTGAAAATTAAAACACTCAATTACGAATTTGTAAAGGACTTTTCGAGCTGGCTAAAATCTTTAAAAAATGCAACCACAATTCAACTGTGAAATATATCAGTACGCTGAAAAGCGTATTGTTAGAATGCATCAGGAAAAAATGGCTGAAGGAGGACCCATTTCGTGAATTTAAAATGGGGTATAAGGAGGTTGACATTGTACCCCTTTTCCAGGATGAGCTATTAGCTATCAGAAATAAAGCCTTTAGTATTGATCGTCTAAATTTAGTACGTGATATTTTCGTTTTTAGCTGCTATACCGGCCTTGCCTATGTAGACGTGGGCAATCTAACCCGTAGCCAAATCGTTCAGGGAGTTGATGATGAGAAATGGATCATGACCAAAAGGCAAAAAACAGAGACACCACAGCGTGTTCCGTTATTACCGCAGGCATTAGAAATAATGGAAAAATACGCGGAACATCCGAAGTGCGTCAATGGACATGCAGTTTTGCCCATATTGACGAATCAAAAGATGAATGCTTATTTAAAGGAAATAGCCGACTTATGCGGCATAACAAAAAAACTAACTTTTCATTTAGCACGTCACACCTTTGCAACAACTGTTACGCTGAGCAATGGTGTACCAATAGAAACTGTATCAAAAATGCTTGGCCACAAATCTCTTAAACAGACGCAACATTATGCGAAAATTGTTGATCTAAAAATAAGTGAAGACATGGCGGCTCTTAGGCAAAAATTATCATGTTAATATTATAGGGGGAGATTTCATAACCCCCTATAATATTTTTTATTTTGGTTATTAATTAGAGCCTAATCTCCATCTCAGTTAGTTGTTTTTAAGGTCGTTCAATATGCACGTAAACTGTATATCTTTCAGATATTTTATTCTTCAATTAAATTCACTACTTTCAATTTTAAACCAATTAAATGGATTTTAGAAATTATCAAATTTCTTCATTAAAGACTGTAAATGAGACAGTTACTGGCTGCGTGCCTAAAAGTGGATGTCATTCTTCAGCTAAGGTTTGTAAAATTAATGTGCGCTTATAGCTATCGGTAAATATTGCAAATCTGGGTCTCCATTAAAGCACATATTAATTATAAATTTTCCTGTAACCTTCTTTCATAATATTCCGATTCCGGGAGAAGAATTACTTTGGGATTTTGAAGCTTGATTGCATTTATTAAAGTTATTGATAGAGAACCATCGTACGCTATATATTTCAAATATTGCAGTTTCTTAATTGCAGCAATAACTTTATCATCACCAGTGTATTTAACATTTATTAAAACTAAATGTTCTACTACGAGATTTGCCAAATCACTTAATTGGGTTAAATCGACGTGGTTTAGCTTTATATATTTGGCATTTTTAAAAAAAGTTACCCAACTTGGAATTTTGCAAACTTTGTCCTTTAAATAAGGTTCTGTTGAAAAAGTAGACTGTAAAACGAGCATCTTAATATCGTCGGCATTTTTCTTGATATTTGGAGGTAGATTCTCTATAGAAAATTGTGGTGTACCCAATAACATAAAAGGCATTTCCCCTATTCCAACGATAACGCATTTGGGAGTTATAAAAAGCACCTTGCCTCGATCTTTTAAAAAGCCAAAATCTGTATATATAGTTTGTGCCCGTATAATTGTTTGAGGGATTGTATGGTTTTTTGACATTGCTAAAGATTTATAGAAATAAAAATTAACAAATATTATTAAGACACTTGTAATAGGTTTCATAGAATACGTATATAACCTTAACATTATCCTATATTAGGGTAATGGATACCAAATATTTGTGTGAGTAAAAGCATTCCAATCTGTAGTCATTTTCAAATTATCAGCGTGTCCTACACTAAAGAAAAGGTTTAGATACATATTCAATTCTTTCATAAAAAACCCCTTTGCTGCATTTCCTGTAGTTATAGTTTCATTTAAGATTTTTTATTTTAAATGAATAGGAGGATTTAAAAAAAAGGAAAAAACAAAGTTTGCTGCAGAAACTATCACGATTGCAAAAACAATCCAAGTCCCTTTTCTATTTTTCTTATAAGGCAGTTTATCAAATTCTTGTACATAACCTTTCCAATCCTCGTTTTTTATAAAAAGAATCCATTTAATTATCAAGACAAAAAAAAGTGGCAAAACTACTTTTAATGAGAAGAAACTAAGCTTACTATGATGATGGTTAAGGAAATCAAAATAATTATTTAATGAGAAAAGCAGCCATACCTCCAAGCTACAAAGCAAAATAATTGCTTTAACATCAGCCAGCCATTTAGTGGATTCATGAGATAAAAAAAACTTGTAAAGTTTGTAAAATAAATAATAATAAGATTTAACTATAGTCAAGATATGGCTGCTTTGAAAAAGAAATTAGCGGTGTAACATGATATTTTGCCATGTCGGATCATTTGGTCATGGCATCTTGTATAATCTATATCAGCAATAGGTTTGGCACACCTGTTCATGGGTCAGCGGTTTAGGGTTGATATTTCGCATTAAAACAAACGGGGGCACCTTTATGTCACCCGCATTATCAATTTTAATGTTGCCAAATTAGCAAATGCCATTGACTTTCAGCAGCAATTTCTATCAAACATAAGTTGATCCATGCCCCGCCCGTTCATTTATTTTTTTGATAATTTCTTAGCAATAAAAAGAAATAAGCTCCATATATCAAAATCAACATTATTAGTTTATTAAACCCAGTTAGCCCCATCGTTTATGATAGATAATAAACTGTTTTTTGCAAACAGGTCATACTGAAAAACCATAAAAGTAAAACAGGCACCCAAAAAGGGGTTTTTACTCGAAAATTAAATAATGGACATATAAGTGCATTTGTTAACGATAAAATAAGATTAAATTAATAAATAAATACTGTGATTACCGGCATATGTTATTAAATAACATATGCCGGTAATGATGATCGTTGCAAATAAGCGTTTTTTTAAATTAAGAGGATATAAAATCATATACGTGTGTGTTAATGTTCCTTGCCATCTGTTCCAATATGATGATTTGGATGCATTAGATAGAAATCTCTCCATTGAGACCAAACCTCATCCATAAATCCGTAGCCTAAACCTAATAATGTACCGTAAGGCCCTCCTTTTGTGATTACATCATATCCAGCCCCCCCATAAGTAGAGAGATTGGATACAGAAGATTTTAAAGAAGTTTTAAGCACATTTTGCATTACATAGTGCATCCTACCTGTGTTGTCTTGATAATATGTACGCCCTTGGGAGTCTTTTTTATATTCGTAAGTTTTTTTCGATGTCAAATGGCTAAAGATTGAACTCCAAATGCCTTTTGTTTGAGATTCTGATGATGCCTTTTTTGTCTCATTTGGCTTACCTGGTTTTTGAGGGTCTGTTTCGGAATCAGCGCTAATCGCAACACGATGATTGGCTATATCAGGAGCATAGGCGATCTGTCCGCCATTATCATAAGCGCTGTAGCCAGTTACCGTATTATATTCAAAATAACCATCATTAGTAAATTTAAAATTAGTTAGCGTTCCATCTCTTTCCTTATTATAAACATTTTTCCCTGAAGCATAAGCATTTTGGCGAAGCTGGGCATTGTCCCATTCGTCATCTTTATAACTTTTTTGCCTGCCACCGCCGCCGCCAGCACCGCCGTGGGAGCTGCCGCCTGGGCCGTAAATAGCATCTACACCATATTTGGCAAACAGTATCATTTCCTGTACCGCATCATAAGTTCTGTCCATCCGTTCAGTACCATTTGTTTCGTGATACCCCTCTGCTACTGCCTTATAAAACGCTTCGCTGCCGGCATCAAACAGGTCGCCCATGGGGTCGTTCAGCATGGCCGGGTTATTACCCGCATACTGGTATGGCGTTAAGCTTTCTGTCGCGTTTGCCTTGGGGTCGACAGCGATAAAGCGCCCCAAAGCGGCATCGTAATTCCGGTAAAAAGTCTGATAATAGTCGGGCAAATCCCCGTAATCGTTCTGCCATTCCGCGCCGGCGTTGTACAGTTGCAGGTTAGGCTTGCTTGGCGTGCTGACCGGGCTGTTGCTCATCACCATGCCAAAGGGATAATAGCTGTTCTCCTGCACTACTTTCAGCGTTCCGCCGCTGCCGGTATTGTCAAAGCTGATGCGGGCGTTGCCCTGCTGGTCGGTAATGATGTACTCGTTCACCAAAGTGCCGCTTTCGTTGCGCACCCGGCCCTCGGGCATGGTAAAGTAGGCCAGGGTGCCGTTTTCGTATACCATGCCGTCCACGTAATCGGTGGTTTTGGCGATGCCGCCCCCGCTGGTGTTGTAGGTATCCTTGCGCAGCAGTTTTCCCGATGCATCGTACGTGTAGTTGATATGCCCGGTGGATGTGCTGGTAAGCGTTATTTTGTCGGTTTTGTTCAGCACATTGTAATCAAGCGACAGGCCCTTGTAAGGGTCGGTGGTCAAGTTGCCGTTGGCATCGTAAACATAGCTGAGTCCGCTGCTGTAGTTCTTGAAGCCGTAGTTGCTGTAATTGCTGCCGCTGCCATCTACCATGCTGCTCAGCTTATTGGCATTAGTACTATCGTAGTTATAGGTGAGGTCATCTATAGCGGTAATGCTGCCACTGATCACTGCGTTATGTGCAACCCGGCTTTCATAGTGGTCATTAGATGAATAACTTTATTGGGGTCAATTACCGTGCAATCACTGATTGACAAATTTTTTATTATATAGGAATTTTGATTTTGTTTTTTTAAAATTGTACAGTTAATGAAATCGAATAGCCTTTATGAAGCCTGTTCGACGAAATAATTAAACCAGTATATTAACCTTTATCACCTTTATCATGAAATCAACTGTATTTTCCTCCCACATTACAACCGCTTAGTCAGATTATACTCAGCCAGTAATTGTCATTTTCCGGACATTATTATTAATCTATAAAATGCGATGGGCATATACGCTTCGCATTTCAAAAGTTTCATATTGACTGGAGAAAACACTTCAGAACTATAAACCACCATCATTATCAAATGCACTTCACCTTAACCCCAAAAGGTCTTTTCAGATCTGCCCTCGCACTTTTATGCTTGTTTTTATTTCCGGCAAAAATCCTGTACGCGCAAAACAGTATTCAGCCGGACCAACTTGTTACCACGGCTTCACCAAATGCCGCGAGCCTCGGGATCTTTACGCAATTTCCCGCTGCCGCCGCTACCGGCACTCCTGGCATTAATATCCCGGTCTATGAATTGAAATACCGGAACGTAACCGTGCCAATCGCGCTGTCCTACAACACTAATATGGTGAAACCCGATGTCCACCCAGGCTGGGTGGGCTTAGGTTGGGACCTTTCTGCTGGCGGGGCGATCAATAGGGTAGTAAATGACAAGCCTGATGAGATAGCTATTTTTGACCCGTACATACATTACCGGTTTAACACCACACAACTCGGCTATTATTATAATTATGGTTTCTTTTCGGGCAGCAACTGGGCGACAGCGACAAATATCCAATCAGCTACTTTTGACCTGACCAATTATCCGAACTGGAACACCTATCTCCACAATCTTCCTCTACGAACAGTTAAGGATTATCAGCCGGATGAATTCCAGTTTTCTTTTTTAGGGTATAGTGGCACATTTTACCTGGACGAGACCAGGCACTGGAAGGTTCGATGCGACGAACACGTAACGGTTGACTTCAACCCGGCTGACATGATCTCTTTTGAAGGGGCATGGGAAAGTGGTACACAGAAATCTGGCTTTGGCAAATTCACCTTAACCGATCCTCACGGGACCAGGTACGTTTTTGGCGGAAGCCCGCAATCCATCGAGTTCTCATCCAGCATGCTCTCGGTTGATGTCGCTCCATTGGTGCCCAAAACGTGGCACCTCACCCAGATAATCCTTCAAAACGGTGAAACGATTGATTTTAGCTATGAGCGTGGCGAGGAAGTATTACAGGCGATCTATCGCGGTGATTTTTCGCAATATAATACGACCGGTCAGGGACCGGACCAGCTAACAGGCTCCCTCATCTTTCCCAGTTACCTGAAAAACATTATCACACCTGTAACGCAAATAACCTTTAACCGCTCCGAAAGTGTTGAAATGCAATATGACGCCTCGAAGTTTACGGTCGATTATGGCCACTGGTTTCTTAATTTCTGGAATTGGTTCGATATTGGCGGTCAGGGACAGGCTATGGCAAATGTTTACGATCCTGAATTCCGGCAATCTTTCCTCCCCGGTATAGGCTATAATTATAATACGCCTGCCTTCGGGACGCCGCCAAAATTTTACAAACTTGATAATATCTGCGTTTACGATAGGACCAACACCCTGGCCTTAAAGACGAACTTCAACTATGTCAATACAGCGTCGCAACGGCTTAAGCTGGGAAGTGTGATCAAGCAGGGCTACGGAAACAGTCCTATAGAAACCTATTCCCTGCAGTATCACAATGATCAAATGTTACCCGGCTATTGCAGCAACATGAAGGACTTTTGGGGCTATTATAATGGGCCGGCGACATCCGGGCAGGATGTATATACGTCCTTACAGCCGAGTGCTGCCTATCTCCAGGCTGAGATTCTGGATAAGGTCATTTATCCCACCGGTGGGTATAGCGTTTTTCATTTTGAACCACATACTTACTCCCAGCAGCTGTCCGTCAACCGCAACGGCCCTTTATTGGCCGTCGCACCAGAAAAGATCGCTGGCGGGCTTCGTATTGCCGAGGTAGACCATTATAATAGCGATAACACGATAGCGGACTGGATAAAATATAAGTATGTGGGCAATTTTTCACCGGCCGCGAGTTCGCTAATTTCCAGCGGGATACATGGGGGTACCTTTACATCCGCATCCGGCTCCCCATTTGACCCCTATTATAACGGCTATACAAAGCCATATTTTGATACCATGACGACAGAGCAGCTCGCGGCCTGCAGTAACAATAACGGGAGCCATATCGGTTACAGCGAGGTTACAGAGCTATTCTCCAATGGTAGCTACTGGTCCAACTTTTTTTCCAATTTCGATAATGGGGATAATATGGATGAAGCACCGTTTGTCACAACCGGTCCGTTGCCTGATACCAGAAGATTCACATCCCGGGCATTTCAAAGAGGCAGGCTTATCCGGCAAATTGTATACGATAATAACTTTAACCCGCTAAAGGATAAGACCATTCATTATGCTCCAATAAATCAAAGTACCGAATATGTCAGAAATATAAGTACCGAGTATACGGGCTCCGTACAGACCTCAGCATATACCCTGCAAGGTACTGCGTTTAAAACGTATACCTACGCTTTCCTGCCGGATCAGGTGACGGATATTGAATATCATCCCGGGCAGGCTAACATCGTTCAAACCCACAATTATATTTATGACCCTCAATGGTTAACGGTACAATCTGTCGCGACAACAAACAGTAAGGGGCAGAGCGACGAAACCGTGTATTTATATCCACCGGATATGGTCGCGGCGAACAGGGACCCCAATTTAGTTTACGCCCATATGAAAGCAGCGAACGCAGTAAACGAGGTGGTAGAAACCGTGCATAAAACCGGAGGAATCCAGGATTTTCTAAACCATCGCGAATATTCGGAATATGGGGCAAGCTTGTTCCGGCCATCTTCAGAGTCTATCCAACGAATGAATGCCGCGCTCAAAACAACAGGCGCATTTACATACGACAGTTATGGTAATATGACCAGGGCGAAAAAAAACGGTGTGGCTCCCGCGTGTAATGTTTACGGATACGGGCAAACCCTGCCGATTGCAAAGGTTGAGAATGCTGTCGAAACGGAGGTTTTCCACACAAATTTTGAAGAAGCAGGTGCCTCCGGACTGGCCCATACAGGGACGAAATATAATAATGGCAGCTATTATGTACCGTTTACACCACCGGCAAACGGTCGCAGCTATCAGCTAACTTACTGGTACCGTTCATCGGGTACATGGCATTATACAATCGAAAGCTACAGCGGGCCGCATACCGTGCTGCCATCGGGCGCAGATGCTATCGATGATGTCAGCGTTTATCCAACTGATGCGGCTATTACTACTTACACTTACGATAGTCAGCAGAACATCACCAGTAACACAGATTCGCGTGGCAATACCACCTATTTTGAGTACGATGACTATAACCGTCTGAGTACTGTCAGGGATCAGCATGGTAATATCAAAACCCATTATTGCTATAACTACGCAGGCCAGCAAACCGACTGTTTTGTTACTGTTCCCAAGCCGGCGCAGACCATATTTGCCAGGCTGGAGATTGGTGGTCCGATAGGAACCCAGAACAATGTTTATTTACACGACGAATATTATACGACGGGCGAATTCTATATACGGTTTTATTCCGATGCCGCATGCACCACACCATTGACAATTACATCCGCAATGAACATTACTTTGGTTCAGGATGTGAGTTATAGCGATTATATTAATTTTTATAACTCAACGAATAACCTTAATTATAATATCCCGGCGAACGTTAATTCGTTTTACATAGGAACGCTGTTCCTCAGCGACTGGAATGCGTATTTTGATTACGACTACAACGAGACGGATGATTATACGTCCTTCAGCTACAATCTATTATTGCCGGCCGGCAGCAGTAACACTGTTATACCATTCATCTATTTTTAAAACACAAAGGCATGAGAAATATATTTTTGACTGGAATCTTATTGTTAATGGCTGTTATAGGTCATTCACAGTCGCCTCAAAATAAAGGTAAGGATTCAACCATCGCCAGACTGGCAAAGAAACTTTCAGTATCGAAAAAACGTGCGGCCGTTATCCTTGAAGCAATTGAATACAAGCGCGACGATTTCCGTGCGCTGCTTCGCAGGACCGATATTAATCCGCAAGACAAAGAAAGCCTTTTGAAAAGAATGATATGGGAAAGACGATACAGGATGGACTCCGTGTTGACCCAGGAGGAGCGTTTGAAGTGGGTTAAAGGATCAGATAGTTTATCCCGTATCCAAAGGGGCCATCGCATGGATATACAGTCCCGTCAGCAAAAAGCGCTCGATAAAGTTGCGCACGTTCAAAAAACTAAAAGTATTTCAAAGGACACAATCAGGGTAATAAAAAACAACCAATAATGCTTATGAAAAACAAATCTCTTATTCCGGTATTTGGAATATTTCTTTTGATGTTATCGGCAAGCCTGGTGAAAGCACAACCAAATTTGTCCTATGGACAAAGCAACCAGACCTTTTACGTTAATAATACCATATCCCCATTAACCGTCTCGAATACAGGCGACCCGGTAAACACATACAGCCAGACAACCACGTTAGCGGGAAATCCCTATTCGTCCGGTGCGACAAATGGCCAGGGATCAGCGGCTTCCTTTTATATTCCATTGGCAGTAGGTGCAGACCCTTTCGGCAATGTTTACGTAGCAGATTGCGGCAACCAGTACATCAGGAAGATCGACGCATATGGAAATGTCAGCACTTTTGCCGGTGCGGGGTATGGTGGTTATGGCAATGGACACGGGACTTTGGCAGTATTTAATCACCCTGCCGGGGTTGCCTGCGATAATGCAGGGAACGTGTACGTGGCCGACCAACTCAATCACGCGATCAGGAAGATAACGCCTGCGGGCGACGTAACCACAGTTGCCGGAACAGGTTATCCCGGTTCTCAGAACGGCCCTGCATACCTGGCTACGTTTAACAACCCCACAGGATTGAGTGTAGACCATAATGGCAATATATATGTAGCAGACTACAGTAATAATCTTATCCGGAAGATCGATGTTGCCGGAAATGTAACGACGGTTGCCGGTACGGGCGCGACGGGCTCCCAGGATGGCCCTGCGATGAGTGCTTCTTTTCACAATCCAATGGGCGTGGTTTCTGACCCGTCAGGGAACCTGTATATTTCAGACCGTCTCGGATACCGGATCAGAAAGATTGACATCAGTGGCCAGGTCTCTACGCTCGCCGGAAACGGAACATCAGCGAATGTAAATGGAACAGGTACCGGGGCAAGCTTCGGGTTGCCCAATTCTGTAGCGTCGGATGCAGCCGGTAATGTGTATGTTGTTGATGAGTATAGCCACTCGATCAGGAAAATAACCCCGGCGGGTGTCGTTACCACCTTTGCAGGCAGTCTTTATGGTGCGGCGGGCTTTGCAGACGGCACAGGCAATAGTTCAACGTTCAATTATCCTTATGGCGCTACCATTGATTGGTCAGGCGACCTGTACGTCGCGGATTATGGGAATAACCTCATCAGGAAGGTTAGTGTGGTCGGCTATTCAATCTCGCCGGCGTTACCGGCAGGCCTGTATTTGGATAAAAGTACCGGCACGATCAGCGGAACACCAACCACGGTATCCCCGGCAACAATGTACACGATCAGTGCGTCAAGTTCTGCCGGAACAGGGTATGCCTATCTCACCATCTCCGTAAGCAGTGGTGGTAGCAGTTCAGGGAATCAAAACTATGTGAAAACATTCACCGCCCGCAGCCCTATTCAAACCGTATCGGGCCTTATCGGAAAAAATGTCGGTGAGGTCAATCAGACCGTCGCATACATTGACGGACTGGGCAGGCCATTGCAGGCGGTAACCTATAAAGGGTCTGCAAGTCATGCGGATATTGTTCAGCCCCATGCTTATGATGCAAGCGGACGTGAAAGCATACAGTACCTTCCTTATGCGAACCGGCCTGGTGCGCTCAATGACGGAAGTTATAAGTCCGACGCGATCAATGTACAGCAACCCGATTTCTACCATCAGGCAACGGCTTGGGCAGCGAATACGATAAGAACAGATGCGCCATTCGCTGAAACCATTTTTGAAAACTCCGCACTGAATCGCATTAAAGAGCAGGGAGCGCCCGGTTTGACCTGGCAGACTTCGGCAAACCACGATGTTAAAACAGCCTATGAGTCTAATATAAGCAGCGAGGTGCTGATGTGGACAATAACCTCATCGGGAGCTGCCGTATCCGGAACCTACAATGGTGGAGAGTTATCGAAAACCACGGGTACCGACGAAAATGGCAATAGCAGTATAAGCTATATAAACAAGGATGGGAAAAAGCTATGTGTATCATCTGCCGCCGGGCTAAAAACCTATTATATCTACAATGATTTAGGTGATCTTGTCTACGTGGTGCCGCCTATAGCCAACAATACCGCGCTGCCTACCAGTTTTAATGACAATTCCACCGATCTGTTCTTTAGCAATTTTGTCTATGCCTATCATTACGATACCCAGGGGCGTGTTACAGAAAGGAAGGTACCCGGCAAAGGATGGGTGTTCATGGTGTATAACACACTTGACCAGGTCGTGGCAACGCAAGACGCCGAGCAGGCGCAAACTAACGAATGGTCATTTATAAAGTACGACGGATTGGGGCGTACCATCATGACCGGAAAGCTTACAGATAGCAGAGGACATCAGCAGATCACCGATGACATCGACCAGCAACCGTCAAACTGGGAAACCAGGAACGCATCATTACCCAATGGTTATACAGCGTACAGCTGGCCCTCGACCTGGGCATCGCTCTACGCCGTCAACTACTATGACGATTATAACCTTCCGATCACTACTTACAGTTCCAATTCCGGCTTGGCCACACCCTTTACCAAAGGGTTGATGACTGCCAGTTCACAGAAGAATCTCTCGACCGGGGCAATGCTATCAGAAACCTACTACTATGATGACGAGGCACGCGAAAACGAGGTCATCAAGCAAAATAATATTGGAGGAACAGACCGGTTTAATCACGAGTATAACTTTAGCGGACAGATCACCAAAACCACCCGTACACATTATAGTTCGGCTATCCCCGGCCTGGTTATCACCAATTGGTACGCATATGACCATTTGGGGCGGAAAGTAAGGACCGAACAGGCAACAGGTTCAGGAAGTAAAGTTGTCTTAAGCAAACTCGAGTACAACGAACTGGGGCAATTAATGAAAAAAAGCCTACACGGCACCATTAGTTCCGGTGATACCACTTATTTGCAGGCCATTGACTACAAGTACAATGAACGCGGTTGGCTCAAATCGGCAAGCGCGCCGTTATTTGCGTTCCAATTGAATTATGATGACGCGGCTGATGGCGTACAGCCCAATTATAACGGTAATATCAGCAACCAGTACTGGGGTGTACCGGGCAATCTTTATCATCATTACAATTATACATATGATCCTCTTAACCGGTTGTTATCCGGAATTTCGCCGACCGCCGGGTTCGAGGAGAAGAACATCAATTATGATAATCTCGGCAATATTTCGCAGTTAATACGCGTGGGAAATGGCACAAGCAATACTTATACTTACAATTATGACTATGCAAATTACGGGAGCCAGCTCCAGTCGGTCACCAATCTAACCTCGGGTACATATACTTACGATAAGAACGGTAATATGAAAATTGACGCCCGTACCGGCAGGACACTTACTTATAATTACCTGAATTTACCGACAGGAGAGAGTAACGGTTCGGCCAGCATAACGTATACCTATAATGCAAGGGGCGAAAAATTGCAAAGGACAAGCAGCAACCCGGCTTTTGGTACTACAGAATATGATAATGGTATCTTTTATGATAATGGGATAATTTATGCGGCTACAGAGGAAGGCCGTGTACTGAATCTTAACGGGAATGTCAATTACGAATACTCATTAAGGGACCAGTTAGGAAATGAACGCGTTACCTTTGACTCATCTACCGGAGCTTATTCGGCAAAGCAGGCTAACGAATATTATCCTTTCGGTATGACAGCTTCTCAAAACCCTACACCTTCAGACCCTAACCGGTTTCTGTACAATGGGAAAGAGCTGCAGGCTGAGGTTAACAGATATGATTACGGTGCACGTTTCTACGACCCTGTAATTGCGAGGTGGACTGCTATTGATCCTCTTGCGGAGAAAAATAGCCGATGGACACCCTATAATTATGCGGTTAATAACCCTATTAGGTTTATAGACCCTGATGGTCGAGATACTGCTCAAAGAAACGCAGCTGTTAGGGAGGCAGGGAGATGGGTAGCAGGAAATGATAATGGAAAAGGTAATACGTATAGGTTAGGTGCGAAAGGCGAGGATGGCCCCGGTTCCGAAATCGACTGTTCTGGATTAATTACAAAAGTTGTCGTTGCTGGAGGCGAAAAAGACCCTAACCACGGAAAAAGTAATGGTATAACCAATATTGACAAGAATCTACCAAATGTTGATCCAGAAGATGTAGTACCAGGAAATGTCGTCACATTAAATGGCAATAAGCATGGGGGACTTATTACTTTGGTCCAAAGGGATAAAGATGGCAATTTTGTAAACTTACAGATGACGGATTCAGGTGGAGATCCCTCAAGTGGAACTTCTGGACCGAGGGTAAGCAACCTTATACAGAATGGAAAAGTTATGTATTGGGGAAAGCGAATTGTAAGTTTTAATAAATTTGATACTAAACCTGATGCACCGGCATCAGCACCATCCAATAATAAACCCCAACAACAAAGCCAAGGCGGTTTATGGAATTCAATAAAGAGTAGTGTAGTTAATACTTTTAATTACATAATGGATAATATGTAACATATCTAAATTGCAGAAAATGAATAAACGACTTTTAATATTACTTCTAATCGCAACAGCCACATGGACAAGTTGCAACAGCAGCTCGACCAAGAGTTCATCCGACTCTTTAAACAATACTGGCGATACGTCCAAAGCAGTAGCAGATGCTAAACAGAAAGCGATTGATGCTCAAATGGCTAAAGGCAATCGCTCCGATAGTGAAGAAGAAACACCTTCGCAATCGGATGAAAAAAATAGAATATTAAAAAGCTATGATGATGTTAAAACAATTGATACCATGTTAGTTAATGGTAATGACAGCTTAAACTTTCATCTAAAATATTATTGTCTGAAGAACACCAATTTATTGGTACCCAAGTCATATGATATTGATAAGAGCGCTCCCAAAGACTTCTTAACACATGAATTTGCATCAGATGTGTTACTTGTCAATAAGAGAGATACTGTTTTGAAAAAGCAGTTTAGAGCAAGCGATTTCGCCCCCTACTTTAAAGATGAATTCGGAGGTAACCTAAAAAAATATGGTACTATATTGATGCCCAATCTTTCGCGGAGAAATAAAGATAAAAGTCAAATAGTACTGGTTTATTCTCTTGCAATACCTACAACAGATATAGGAAAAGGGGTATTCTTAATCATCTCAAAAAATGGTGATTATAAAGTGGTTGAAAATTACAATGGCCAATGAAAAAGCTTATCCTATTACTACTACTAAGCATGGCTTTTACAGTTCATGCGCAAACAGCGCAGCAGGACAGTGCCCACAGTGCCTATCACCTGAAGCACAAAAAAGACCCCAAGCAGCATAATCCCTATGCGTTTGCGGACAGTGCAACAGGCAAAAAGCCAGCTGCAAAGCCGAAGAAAAAAACAAACTGATACCAATGACAAAGCCCCTAAAATCGGGGCTTTGTTCGTTTATAGCAATTCTTACTTTACATATTCCTGGATATGCCTTTTGGTTAGAAAGGCGTCAATAAAAACTTTCACAATATGCTTATCTTCAGCGTTCAATAACTCCACTTCTTTAAACTGTTTAAGCAGTTCCCGGTCGGTCAACTGTGCCGTCACTGCCGGGTCATCCACATCCTCATTTACCAGATAATCGGCAGTCGTATCCAGCGCTTTGGCCAGCTTAGAAAGCATATCTGCTGCCGGTTTAGCTTTGCCTATCTCATAGCGGCCAATCTGCACATAGGTCAGCCCGACGATTGCGCCAAGCTCTGCTTGCTTCAGTCTTTTTTGGGTACGTAGTTCCCTGATCCGGCTTCCTAAACTCATTTTTCCTTTATTCCTTTAACTTCAAAAATACTAAGAATGATACATAAAATGCGTGGTAAAATACAAACGAGTATCACTTGCTTTTATGAAAGCATCATCATTATAATTGCCGAATAAAAAAGTATTATATAAGCACATAATAAATGAATGTAATACCAAAGTTAATTACAGATAATCCAGAGTTGTTACTTTATATTGATGGCAAATCGCATACAACAGTCCTGGGCGGTATTAAACTGACCGGCTTCGACCGCTTAAAAGTAACATTGAAGATAGTCTTTGGTGGCAACACCATCAAAGCCTTTCGCCATAACCTCGACCTGTATAACAGCGTGCAGTGTGAGCACCTGGTGGAAAAGGCTTCCGAGGCGCTGGACGTTGCTGCCGCTGAACTGGCCGGGATCATCAGCCGCCTGACCACTGCACTGGAAGATTACCGGTCCGAACGGCTCGAAGCCATGAAGCCAAAGCAGGCGGAAAAAAAGCAGCTCACCGAGGCTGAGCGTAAGATCGCCCTGCAATACCTGAAAGCGCCAGGCCTGCTCGGACGGACCCGGCAGGCGATCTCAGCCAGCGGTATTGTCGGTGAAGAAGTGAACAGCCTGATCGCCTACCTGATCTACACGTCCAGAAAGCGGAATACACCGCTGCACCTGATGTGCCTGGGGCCGTCCGGCACCGGCAAGACCTGGCTGCAGGAACGGGTCAGCGAACTGATCCCCGAAGAAGATAAGTTGGAGATCACCATGCTCTCCATGAATGCCTTTTACTACTTCGGTAAGGATGAACTTAAAAATAAGCTGCTGTTGATCGAGGACATGGACGGTGCGGATAACGTGCTGTACCCGCTCCGGGAACTGCAAAGCAAACGCCGGATCAGCAAGACCGTCACCCTAAAGGACAGCAAGGGTAACCTGAAAACGGTTACGCTTAACGTGGAGGGGCCGGTATGTGTCAGCGGCTGCACCACCCGCGAACAGCTTTATGAGGATAACGCCAACCGCTGTATCCTGCTGTACACGGACGATAGCCCTGAACAGGATAAGAGGATCATGGACTACCAGCGCAAGCAAAGCGCCGGGCTGGTTGATCAGCAGGCTGAGCGCAACGTGCGTGAGCAGCTGAAGAACGTGCAGCGCCTGCTGCAGCCGGTCAGCGTTAAAAACCCGTTCGCTACCTACCTGCAACTGCCGGAGGCCATCTTCAAGCCCAGGCGCACCATGCTGCTGCTTTTGTTATTCACCGAAACCATTACGTTCTACCACCAGTATCAGCGGGAATTGCAAACCGATACCACTACCGGTGAGCAGTACGTAGAAACTACGATTGAAGATATTGAGGTTGCCTTTTCGCTGCTGGAAACGACCTTGCTCAAAAAGAGCGACGAGTTAAACGATGCCTGCCGTTCATTCTTTGAAAAACTGAAAGCCTGGCTAAGGCAAAACGATAGCGAAACCTTTTACAGCAAGGAAGTGCGCCCGGTCTTTCGCCTCAGCCCAAGCAGTCTGAGCCGTTATCTGTACGAACTGGAACGCATGGGTTATATCAAGATCGCGCGTGGCAGCCGCTATAAAGGCTTTGAATACAAGGTACAAAGCTGGGATGATCTGGAAAACCTGACCAATGATGCCCATGAAATGATGGAGAATATCCTGGCTGAGATACGTAAGGTAAATCATAGTAGCCCAGGTGTAGCCCAAAGCCCTGATGGGTTACATAAAGTACAGAAAACCAGCAAGAAAACCGCAGTAGCCCAACAACAATAAAAAATGCAAGGCACCTTAATAAATCCGCTGTATATCCGGCTGCATGCAGGCTTTACCCAATGGCTCCGGATACTCAACTTTGAACCTACCAGCCCTCGTGATATGCCTAAAATGCTGGCCGAGTTCTTACTTTATTTAGAAGCCCAGGGATGCGACCACCCGCATGATATACAGCCCGAACACCTTAAAAAATACCTGGAATATCTGCACGAAAGACCGAGCCAGACCGCAGCCGGTGCGATCAGCCTGAACTACATCCGGAAACACTTACAGGTGATCCGTAAGTTCAGCCGTTACCTGATGGAGAGCGGCCAGCCCAGCTTTACTGTAAAGCTGCGCATTAAAGGCAAAAGCACCAATATCAAAAGCATACTGACCCTGGCCGAGATCAGCAAGCTTTATGATGTGGTTAAAGATGATATATATGGGTTAAGGGACAGGGCGATGCTTGCCCTGTATTACGGTTGCGGCCTGCGGAAAAATGAGGCGGTTAATATCAATGTCCGTGACATCCTGCCCGATAAAGAACTGGTTTACGTCCGCAAAGGCAAAGGTTATAAAGAGCGTTATGTGCCACTGGCCGGTACCGCTAAAACCGATCTGGAGAACTACATCCTGTATGCCCGGCCACACTTCGCAGGTGACAAAAAAGAAGACGCTTTACTGCTTAATGTCAGTGGTAAACGGCTCACCGGCCAAACCTGTTATGACCGCTTACAAACACTGAAAACAGCGGCGGCTATCCCTAAACCCGTGGGCCTGCACACCCTGCGGCACAGCATTGCCAGCCACCTGTTACATTCCGGTATGCAACTGGAGCAGATACAACGCTTTTTAGGGCATGGCAGCATGGAAAGTACGCAGATCTACACCCATCTACAGCATGAACAAAAAATATGAGTTCGCACCGGCTACGCTGGCTGCTTTAGAACCTTTCCGGGCTTACCTGAAACAAGAGCAGTTCAGCCACAGTTACATACACCAAACCATCAACTATACCGCTACATTCCAGGAATGGCTCAACAGCCAAAGCTTGGTATTGGCACAACTTACCCATGCCGACGTAATGGAGTTTGCCGACCAGTTAAGGCAGAAAGGCTTTAGTATCAAGCTGATCAACCAGATCATGCGGACTTTGCGGTATTACTTCTCCCACCTGCAACAGGAACAGGCCATTAACATCAATCCCGCAGCAGGGATCATACTTAAAGGTACGGTCAGAAACCTCCCGCATGACCTGTTGACCATGCCTGAAATGGAGGCGCTCTATGAAAGTTACCAGGTTACCGACAATCGTACTTACCGCAATAAGGTCATTATTGGGTTGCTTGTTTATCAGGCAATTACAAGAGATGAACTGAGCCATTTACGCCCTGAACATCTCAAACTAAGGGAGGGCAAAATCCATATCCCCGCCACCGGCAGGCAGCTTGGCCGCTTACTTCCGTTACAGCCTCATCAAATCCTCGAACTGCATGAATACCTGCTCGTGATCCGTCCGAAAATACTGGCTGAGCGCCTGGCCGAACGACCGGGGCGCAAGCCGGATCGTTACAAAGATGCCCGGGAAATCGAACGTTTGTTTATCAGCATTAACGCACAGGAAGACATCAGAAACAGCCTTTTACACCTCAATTATGCCCTCCGGAAACTCAGCCCAAAATACAAGCATGCCAAGCAGATCAGGCAAAGTGTGATCACGGAATGGCTCAAAGAAAAGAACCTGCGCACCGTTCAATATATGGCCGGGCACCGGTATGTGAGTTCAACTGAAAGGTATAAAACAACTAATCTGGAAGACCTGAAAGAAGCCCTTAATAAACATCACCCGCTAACCTTATCATAAAAAAAATCGAGCTGCTGTGGTGGAAAAATCCAAAAAAACAACCAACCCGGCGGCTCCCTGTGGTAAAAATCAACCAACCACCGGGGCTTGTATGAAAAAAAATATCTGTTAACTTTACGTGCCTGAACGTTCTTTATAGCACTGAAAAAGTGCAAGTGGAAAAAATCGTAAAAATCGTAAAAGTTATAAGGGGCAATACGATTATGGCGCGAGGTTCTATGATCCGGTGATTGGGAGATGGACGAGTGTGGATCCGTTGGCGGAGAAGATGCGGAGGTATTCTGTTTACAATTATGGGTTTGATGACCCGATGCAATTTACAGACCCGGATGGGATGGCTCCTTTTTCTACACATACCGATGCACAAGGGAATGTTCTTGCAGTATATAATGATGGTGATCTTGGGGTTTACAAGCATATCAATGCGCATACAAAAGAGGATATTGATAAGGACCGTTCGCCTCGAATAGACGGTTCTCATGGTGGTGAAAAAATGGGGGAAACATTAATGTGGGATTCTTTTGTTAACGGACAAGGTCAACCAGCGGGTAATATAAGATTCAATTCAAATGCTGCAGAGCTTTGGCTTACTACCTTTGAAGGCAAAATGCGAGAAGTGCAAGGTGACATTGGTAATTACATGGGGAGAATGCATTATGCAATGAACGCAGGCAATAAAGATGAATATGATTTTAAGACACAAAATGGTAATGGAATATACGGGGGCTCACAAATATCTAAAGGGATTTATGTGTCTGCCAGGGATGTGGGGAATTTTGCAGCAGGACGGGCTGCA
Organism: Mucilaginibacter mali; assembly: GCF_013283875.1. Taxonomy (NCBI): domain Bacteria; kingdom Pseudomonadati; phylum Bacteroidota; class Sphingobacteriia; order Sphingobacteriales; family Sphingobacteriaceae; genus Mucilaginibacter; species Mucilaginibacter mali. Next base: position 2,661,137 of record NZ_CP054139.1, on the reverse strand, counting down.
GCTATGACTGGGCAAGATAAAATGGATTTCCTGCTGACAGCCGGAGGGTTTAATCTTTCAGGTAACAGTAAATATCAAATTGTTAGACATACATCCTACTGGCAGGATCAGGCTCGAAAAGCAGGATATCCTGCTTTTGGCGAAGCGCCCAGGTCTGATTTTTTTCAACGCATGGGTTATGAGAATATAACAACTAAACAATCAATGATTACTAATTATAAAAAAATATGGGATATAAAATAATCACACAGAAGAAAGTTTTTTTGTCTGTATGTCTGTTTCTATCAATATCAGCATGCAGAAGATCGGATTTTCTTAACTCTGATGATACAGATACATCATATCAAATATGCCCGGGAATTTCTGATATAATACGAGTTAAATATCCTGAGGAAAACGGAGCACCTACTTTACAGTTATTTGATAATAATGGAACACTATTAAAGGAAAATACGATTAATCCAATGTCTCGGTTTCTTTTGACTGAAATGAATAATAAAGCAATCAAAATAACTTACTTTGTTGGTAGTGGCCAAAATCTCGCCTTTTTCACGAAACAATTTAAAGAAAACAAGTACAATCCTATCCAAATTGGCCATTACTTAATAACTTATACATATAAAATTGAAGACGAGTATTTGGAATCAAAGAAGGTTAAAATAGATGTTTTGAAAATAAACGAACAAAACAAGACAGTTTCATTGTTTGATAAAAATAAACTAATAGCGATTCGCCCTATTTGTTTGTTATCTGTAAATAATTCTGGGCTAATTTTCTACGACAACAATACAAGCATACATACGCTTTACGAATTCGAAAGAAAATCTCTTTTTCGCGACTACTTACAGAAAATAATTAATATCTATAAATAATCTGATCATAGGTTGTGTAACAACCTGTGTTTGATAAGAAACGCTATTGAAAATCAATAGTATTTCATAAATTCCAATTTAGATAAGCGCCAGGCTTACAAGCCCAACCAAGTGTTGGGCTTGTCTATTTCTTATAGGCTGCCTTTGTTTAGCGTGTTGGTATCATTGCCTCTACATTTCTGATTCAATAGTTACCCACCTATTTGCAAAAAATCACACCTATTAAATATCCCTTCATTATTGCTGATTATACATCCTTTTAGCCCTAACGCAGTTGCGGTTAAATACATAGTTTGATAAATGGCTCCAAGATTTTGCATGGTTAAACTAATTGATTTACTACCATATTTCTTTGGGGTCAGAGAAAATTCGAACCGAAAACAAACATCACACAATAATTGACCGGACAAATTATATCGGAGCTGCGTTTTATATTTTCAAAATAAGAAACATATCGCTTATCATATTACAATGCTTTGAGAAATGGAGATGCTAAAGGCTTGGCAAAATATAATGATGGATTCCGCAAAGCAGTAAAACTACTTTCAAAACTCACAGCTGAACTGTATATTGATAGTACAAATGATCTCGGTGAGAAAGCACTATATAAACAGGCGCAAACTACATATACAGATGGAAGTACACCTGCTTTCGATAAAATAGTTAAAAAGAAATAACATGAAAAAGAGTTACGGTATAGTAATAGGATTTGTTTTAGTTGTGGCCTTGAGTTACTGGATTGGTTATAAAAACCGACCTCAAGAGGGCGATGTAAATTTTATCAATGAGATTCACTTTAAGGAATCCAATAATCTCAGTAGATCAGAACCTACCTTTCAGAAGTATTTACTCAATATTTTAAGAGATTCCCTAAAAAATAAAAGAAAATATGATGAAGGTGATATTCAACAAGTCATTAAAAAAATAGAGGATCGGACACATTTGAAAAACTATATAAAAATTATAAAAGTTGATTTTATAGGCTATAAAATACTTATCTCTCAGAATGGCCCTGCAAATAATAAAGAGGCATTCTTTATTCTGACGAGAGATTCCGTTTTCTACGCAAAAATGTTTTCAATTGTAAGAGATCGCGAGAATTAATAATAGGGTCATCGGCAATAGTAATTAGATTTCTAAGTAAAGCATCCAAATCTATTTAGTATTTATGATCTGATCTTTATCTTGCAGAGATCGTTCATTAGCTATATAATAAGCTTACAGCTTAACCAAGCCTGACCAGTGTTGGGCTTGGTTACTTCTTATAGGCCACCTTTGTTTAGCGTGTTGGTATCATTGCCTCTCCATTTCTGAATCAATACCTACTATAGTCGCACTTTCCCTTCCGCAAAAAAAGGCTTGCGGACGCGGATTAGGAATACGCTCGAGTACAGCCTTTTCTCCATTTCTGGTGTAAACATCAACAATGCCCCCTCTCTTCTCGCCTTGAAGATATTTCCCAATCTTTCTCTCCAACCATCCCGTTGCCGTAACGCCAACAAATTTTTTGTAATGCTGCCGTTTTGCTAAAGAGGAAGTTCCATTAAAATTCTCTCTGAAATTTCCTGACATATTTGCTTGTGGATGTAAGGAATGATCAACGTTCGTTTTAGGAGGCAGATCGGCACCAGGCCACCAGTGGCAATAAAAGAATCATGACCGCCGCACCCCATCTGCTGCTGTTTCCGTTAACACGGAATAAACTGGGTCGATGCGCTCCTATAAAGGCGAAAAACGTTTGAACAGCGCTGTTGGTGTTACAGCGCACTTTTATAGGAGTATCAACACCATCAAGGTCTGGCATAAGGATATATGAAAAACGATGGTATTGCGGACCAATAAGTCCACTGATAAAACGGGCAATAATCAGGATAAGGCAATGCCCAGGAGGATATGGTCTATCTTTTGACCGATCTCTTTAAGCAGGCCATATTCCAGTCCATCTTCATTGCGCTGAAACCATTCCTTCCCGCACTTGAAAAGGACGACCTCCTCGCCATTATCGAATTTTACTTTCCAGACCTTAAGGTTCTTAAAGGTATCAGCCATCACCTGCAAAGCCTGCTTGTACCCATTCCATGACAATATGATCTCGAAGTTCATTTCTTTACGGATTTAGTAATGAAACAACAGTATTGCGATGGGGAAAAGGAAAAACAAAATTCGCTTTTTTGTTGCGCGCATACAAAGTTTTTTTCAAACTTTTGTTGGTAAATTTGAAATTCAAATCTCCGTCTATGGAAAATAAGCAAGAACCCCCCAACGCCGGTAAGCATACCATCAGTTTGTCCGATGCCAGTGAAGCAGCTTATTGGACAGAGAAATTCGATACAACGAAAGTCCGGCTGAAAGCAGCGGTCAACGCGGTAGGGCCCGTTGCAAAAGATGTGGAAGCCTATCTGAAGAAAAAATAGATTTATTTTCAAAACTGCCTAAATCAATACCTTTTCGCCTAATAAAGCCATTACCTGTGGCAATGGCTTTGCTTTTTATAATCCGTGATGAATGATTAACAGGATGCTAAAAAATACTAAGGTTGCATCATTCGCATTTATGTGCCTGCCAATTCAGTTTTTTATCCCTCTATAACTGTCATATCAACTTAGCACAATAGTGTAACATTATCTGAACTTATTTACAAGTTGAAATAAAATTTTAGTTTCAATAGGTACGCTTGGTTGTTTTTGTTGTATTGGTTATAAACACCGTACAACATGGCGCAATTTGACCTGCAAAAAGCACAACGAATTATTTACCTGACTGCGGGGTATATCAAAGGTGAGTTGAACTTTGGCGAACAACAGGAGTTAACCGCCTGGAAAAATGAAAGCTTTGAAAACCGGGTGCTGTTTCAAGAACTGATCAGCGATGAGAATCGTTCAGCGGCCCTAACAAAGATGCAGTACTTCGATACGGATGCTGCGCTTTCCCGTGTCAGGCTGCAAATGAAGGCCTATCAGAAAATAGGCAGCGACCTTATTGGTACGCGGCAGCGGCGGCCATCCTAATGATCGGCATAAGCGTCTTCTTCTTTCGACAGGCTACGCTACCGCAACTACTAACGATCAATGTCCCGCTGGGGCAATTAAAGCAGTTGACCTTACCTGATAGCTCAAAAGTATGGCTTAATGCAGGTACTACCCTGCAATATCCGGAAAAGTTTACCGGCTCAGCGCGCCATATCAGGCTTACCACCGGACAGGCCTTTTTTGAAGTGGTACACGACCAGAGCAAGCCATTTATCGTATCGGCAAACGGCGCTGATGTTACGGTATTAGGCACCTCTTTTGAGGTTAAGGCATTTAAAAATGAAAAAGATACTAAGATTACCGTTAGCACCGGGAAGGTTGGTGTATTGCCAAGTCATACTACCAAAACCGCCACCATGCTGCGGCCCAATGAGCAGGCCAGTATCGATAATGCATCGAAAGTGGTAACCCTGCATAAGGTGATCGCCGGGGATATCGCCTCCTGGCGGCAGAATAAACTGGTGTTTGAAAAAGAAACCCTGCGGGATGTGATGAAAGCGCTGGAACGGAAGTATAACGTAAAGATCATCATCCTGAACAAAGACTTATTTGAACAGAAAATAACCCTGCGGCTGGACAATCAGCCCTTGACAACCGTGCTCAATGTACTGAGCTTTTCCAACAACTTTACTTACAAGCAACAAAATGAACAGTTAATAGTAGTCAGATAGCATCGCGCTCCCAGGGAGTGCCTGCAAAAAGGACGGGAATCCGCGATGGATTCCCGACACCTTTTTTAGCCGCTATACATAGTTTTCGACCGCTCTATATAGCCGGCTGGTTCAACAGTTTCACCTATTAAACACTAAACAAATATGGTAAAAATTTACCTCAAACAATGTATGCGTATCAGTACCATCATTCTCGGCATACACCTGTTTTGCGCAGCACTGTTGCTCGCAGAGGACATCAAGGCGCAAACCGTCAGCATTGATGCCAAACAAGTTCCGGTCATACAAATCTTCAAGACCATCGAAGAACAGGCTGGCGTTACTTTCACTTACAACGAAAATACCATCCAGGGTTTGCCTGCTATCAGCTTAAAAGTAAAAAGCAAATCCCTAAGTGCAGTGCTCAAAGAAATAGAGCAAATAACCTCGTTAAAATTCAAACAATCCGGAAACCTCATTGGAGTAAGCAAGGCAGCAGTTGTAAAAAAAACATTACTGAGCCTGCACCTGTTTCATCCAATAGCACAGTTCTGCCTAAAGATGTAACCGGAACAGTAACTGACAGCACAGGAGCACCTATAATCGGTGCAACGGTAAAACTACAGGGCAGCAATATCGCTGCGATCACCGATCTCAATGGCCAATTCATTCTACATAATGTCCCTGACAATGGAGTTATCATCGTAAGTTGTGTTGGCTATAAAACGGAGCAGGTTACCTTAAATGCAATTTCAGCTGTTCCAATCTCTATCATCTTACATGTCTCTTCTTCTCAAGTGCAACAGGTAGCGGTAGTTTCTACGGGATATCAGACATTACCAAAAGAAAGAGCTACAGGATCGTTTGCACAGTTGAACAACGACCTGAGAAGTATCGGCACTAACATACTTGATCGTTTAGATGGTATTACCAGCGGATTAATATTCAGGCGGTCCGACATCAATACGAGTGTTTTTACCGGTGCCAGTTCAAACATCAGGATTACAGGTATAAGTATCAGAGGAACAAGCACGCTAAGCCCCTCGCTGGTTGGCACTGACCCGTTAATAGTAGTGGACAATTTTCCTTATGAAGGGGATATGCGTAACATTAACCCCAACGATGTTGAGTCTATTACAGTGCTAAAGGATGCAGTCGCTGCTTCAATTTGGGGAGCAAGAGCGGGCAATGGTGTAATTGTAATCACTACAAAGAAAGGCCGTATAAATCAGCCGATCAAAATTGACTTTAATTCCAGCGTAACTATCGCTAACAAACCTAATTTGTACCAAAATTCAGCTGATTTCGAAAAAACAGAAGGAAATCATCACGCTGTTTCAAACGGAAATATCGTGGCAGCAGCAACAGGCGATCCTTATCAAGGATGAGATAGATTATATCCAACGGGTATATAGCAACCTACTGGAAAACTGCAATAAGGATATCGAGGAACTGAACACTGTTGCAGGATCAGGCAGCCAGATGAAGGATGACGAGCGGATAAAAAAGATAGATAGCGTTTACGGTTCGACAACCGATAAGCTTCAGTTTGCCCAATCATTTGTGCATAAGATGCACGCATTTACGCTTGATCGTAAGGCAGAAAAGAAACAAAAGGAAGTGCTCAAAAAATTATATATGGAATCAACTAAATCAAAGGCGATGAAAAAGATAATATTAGTACACTGGCTATCTGCTTTGTCAATACAAACGGTTTAAAGGCCCAGACCATTGTAGATGCCCTGCAGCAGCTGGCATTGGATTACCAAAAGCTGGCAGGAATGAAAAGCATGTTGCAGCAAATGTATAAAGGCTACGAAGTTGTCAGTAATGGCTATAATTCAGTGAAGAATATATCCAAAGGGAACTTCGACCTGCATGATGCCTTCTTAAACAGCTTGCTGCTTGTTAGCCCCACCGTTAGAAAATACCCGCGCGTGAAGGATATTATCAATGACCAGGCTACTATCATGGCGGAATATAAAGCTGCGGCAGGAACCTTTAAGCAGGATAAGCATATTACACCGGATGAGATCGGCAATATGATGGATGTGTACAACAATATTGTCAGTAGCAGCCTGGGAAATCTTGATGAATTAAGCATAGTCATGACAGACAATAAACTGCGTATGAGTGATGACGAGCGGCTCCAGCTAATGGACCGGATTTATGCAGCAGGCCATGATCAGCTGACCTTTCTGCGGCATTTCAATGACCATGCCCGCCAGGTAGCAGCCGCCCGTGCGGCACAGGCCAATGATCAGCAAACCATTAAAAAATTGTACGGACTCCAGTAAACAAGTAAAACAAAAAATATGAAAACAAGCATTTTCAGGGTTGCTGTTATAGCAACCACAGCCACGCTTTTGCCCTTATTTTCCGATGCGGAAGGAACTGCAGACAGCATCCATAGTTTACAGAGCATCCTTGAAGGCCTGTATGATCAGATGATGCCCTTGTGTAAGCCGATGATGGATATAGGACGGGGAATTGCCGGCCTTGCAGCATTAACCTTTATTGCGACCAGAGTATGGCGTCATTTAGCGGCGGCAGAACCCATCGATTTTTACCCGCTGTTACGTCCGTTTGGTATCGGGATGGTGATCATGGCCTTTCCCGCATTCCTATCCCTGATCAATGGCGTATTAAAACCGACGGTAACGGCTACGGCGGCGATGGTCGGTAAATCTAACGGAGCTATTGAAGTCATGCTCAATGAAGATGAGCCTTCTGCGGCAACTATGTCTGCTCCCGGTAATACTGATCCCGACAAATGGTATCAGTATACGCACCCGGACAATACGACAACTACAGCCAATAATAATAATATGGCCGATCAATTTTCCGGCTGGGGCTTTAAGAACGCTGTCAAACGGGCTATTTACCAATTTTTAAACATCTGCTTTGAAGCTGCGGCATTGTGTATCGACACCATCAGGACATTCAAGCTGATCGTCCTCGCGATACTTGGCCCGCTGGCCTTCGGATTGGGCGTGTTCGATGGGTTTCAGCATACGATCAAGCAATGGATCGCCCGGTATATCAATGTTTATTTATGGCTGCCCGTTGCCAACATCTTTGGCGCTACTTCCTGCTGATCGGTATTGTCGGGTATTTCACGGTACCTGCCATTGCGGGTTATATCGTCAATGCCGGCGGCCATGCACTTTTATCAAAAACCTCGGCGATGGCAGGTGTTGCAATGGTGCCATAATCAACCGGGCAATGTATGGCGGTACCTCATCCGGTAATAACTCAAAAAGTTTCAGCGAACACTTTAAGGAGGGTTACGAAGGCAAGAGCGAAGGAGCAGGTATAGCCGGCGCATTGGGAAGAGCCATTGGCAGATCGGGCTTTATGGCAGACCGGTTATCGGGCAAATCTTAAACTGTATTTATCCACCGCAAAACAGATGACCATGTTTAAAAAAATGAAAAATACAGATACAGCCTTTAACCACATCCGTGGTTTCAGCCTGGTGTTTATGGCTGGCTGCATCACCATATGCAGCGTAGTAGCCATCAAGTGTTACCAGATGGTCGCCAATATGCAACAGCATATTTATATCCTGGCCAATGGCAAAGCACTGGAAGCCGTTAGCGCCGAACGGAAAGACAATATTCCGGTAGAAGCAAAGGATCATATCCGCATGTTCCACTATTTCTTCTTCACACTTGACCCGGATGAAAAAGTCATACAGGCCAATATTACCAAAGCTCTGTACATGGCCGACAATTCGGCTGAAAAGGTATACAGGAATCTGAAGGAACAAGGTTATTACAGCGACCTGATATCAGGAAACATCAGCCAGCAGGTAAGTATTGACAGTATCGAGGTGAACATGAATCAATATCCTTATCCTTTCCATTGCTATGCACAGGAAAAAATGATCCGCTCGACCTCCATCGTAACCCGCAGCCTGATCACCGAAGGTTTTTTGCGCAATGTTTCGCGCAGCGATAACAACCCGCATGGGTTCCTGGTGGAACGATGGAACATCATTGCCAATAAGGATATGAAAACTGAAAACCGCTGAGATATGAACCTCCCAAAGCATAAACAACCAGGATCAAAACTGCTCTATGAAAACATGGGACGGCGCAGCGGAAGCTGGCAATACAGCAGGGCAAACGTATTTAGCCGTAAACCCTTATTAAGCCGTGCGAACAGTCCCCCGTTATGCCGAAAACTATTATCAGGAATAGAACAAAGGCCTGACAGGTCTAACGAACAAGACTTTTAAATAATCATAAAAATTAAAAATAGTATGGCAACACAATCAATTAACCACAGACAAAGGAAGTTCCTTTTAGTGCTACCGGTATTGGTACTGCCGTTCATTGCCCTGCTTTTCTGGGCGATGGGTGGCGGCAGACAAAAGGAACAGGCGACGAGCCGACTTGCAGGACTGAACATGCAATTACCGGCAGCAAAGCTCAAGGATGACAGTGCCGATAACAAGTTGAGCATTTATCAGCAGGCGGAAAAAGACTCGCTGAAATTCAAACAGGCGCAAAAGGACGACCCCTATTACAAGGCAGACCCTGCACATGGCCCGGATGAACAACGGGATTCTTTGCAACGATATGATACAGGCATCGCTAATCGTCCTGTTAGCACTGCTGCCAGCCCGATATTTGCAGGTCGCTCACTGAATACAGCTGCCAATAATTTGCGCAGCAATGAGCAGCAGATCAACCAAAAACTGGAACTGCTGAACAGGCAGATCAACCAGCCGGCACCTGCTGACATCGGGAAAACAGAAAATGGCACAAACGAAGCTGCGCCCGGGCAATTAAGAGATAATGCTGCCGCAATAAATACGGCCGGATCAGAAGATCCGCAAATGGCCCAGCTCAGCAATATGCTCGATAAGATACAGGAAATTCAAAATCCGGGTCTTGTGCAGCGAAAACTGAGAGAGCAGTCAGAAAAGAACAGGGGTCAGGTTTTTGCCGTTTCAACCTTTAAAAAAGAGAACACTGTCTCTGACTTCGGAGGGACGGAAAGTTTGTTCCAGTTTAACAGCCAGTCAAACGGATTCTATTCATTTGATAACAGTACGGCAGCATCATCCCAAAATGCCATTGAAGCGGTAATACATGAATCGAAAACGGTAGTGAACGGCTCAACCGTAAAGCTCAGGCTCGTTAATGACGTATTTATTAATGGGGTGCTTATCCCGAAAGACAATTTCGTTTTTGGCCTGGCTGCATTAAACGGGGACCGGCTTACCATTAAGATCAGCAGCATTCACTATCAGCATTCCATTTTCCCTGTAGATCTTTCCGTATATGATATTGATGGCGTGAGCGGTATTTATATTCCGGGGGCAATTTCCCGTGACGTGGCGAAAGAATCGGCAGATCAAAGCATACAAAATATAGGGTTCAGCTCTTATGATCCTTCTTTGGGCGCGCAGGCGGCAACAGCTGGTATTACGGCGGCTAAAAGCCTTTTCAGCCGCAAAGTCCGCTTAGTGAAAGTAACCGTCAAAGCAGGCTACCAGGTCTTGCTGCGTGATGAAAAACAAAAACAAACCAACTAAAGCAAATCAGATTATCAAACATTAAAAACTCGAAAGATGAAAAAGATCAGTGCAGTAATGACAGGGGTATTTTTAATGCTCTTTATTTTAAAAGGGCTGGCGCAAAGCGTTGCCCCAGCTAAGCCCGTTAATTCATACCCATTGGCGGTAACCTTTAACAAGACCACAAACCTTGTATTCCCATATGCCATAAAAAGCGTGGACCGGGGCAGCAGGGATATACTGGTTCAAAAAGCGATTGGTGTTGAGAATATATTACAGGTAAAAGCTGGCAAGCAGGGCTTTACCGAAACTAACCTGACCGTGGTAACAGCGGATGGCAGCTTGTATCCTTACCTTGTTAGTTATACCGATTCACCGGTCAATTTAAACCTGTTGTTCAGTAATCCGCAGGTATCACCGGAGACCGTAGCTGTTTTTGACAAGGATTCACCAACCGATGAAATTGCGTTGAGATCGAAGAAGGTAATTGCCAGAGAACGGACTTTAAAAGGCGCATCCGACCATAAATATGATATAGTGCTGGACATGAAAGGGTTATTTGTCCACGGCGGGGAAATGTATTTTCAGCTTGCTCTTCAGAACAATTCCGCCATTGATTATGATGTGCAGTCATTGCGTTTTTTTATACGCGATCAGAAAAAATCAAAAAGGACGGCATCGCAGGAAGTGGAAGTGATGCCCGATTACAGGTTAGGCAATGCGGACATCATCAGCCATTTATCAGAACAGACCATCTGCATAGCTGTACCGAAATTTACCATACCCGATAAAAAGTACCTGGCAATAGAGCTAATGGAAAAAAATGGCGGCCGTCATCTTTCGCTATATATCAGGAACAAGCAACTGGTACGCGCCGGGCAGCTATTTTAAAACTACTGCAATGGAGTTTTACGATGATGAAATTGGGCAGATCAGGCACCTGGTTAAAGAGCATGCGCTTAATGGCAACATATACATCACCTTCTGCGATAACGGTGAAAAAATATCTATAGACCACCTGAATTTTTTTCAGGATGACTGGGCAGCCAATGAAAATTGTTATGAAAACAGTACCGATGTGGATCGGTATGCAATAACAACGACGAGTAAAATCATCGCACAAATTGAAAATCAATTATCACAAAAAGATCAAGTTACAATTTAAAAAATGAAAACATGAAACCAGAAAATTATGAGTACCTGAAAAACCAGGTAAAAAATGCAGGCTTCGGGGAAGCACTGGATAATGACCTTAAAGCAAAGATGGAAAGCAACGAACCAACATTCCAGCTCGTCCATCCGCAACAATTCGGAAGCGATAAGGTCGAAGCGACTTTGAATTTCAGAAGGGCTGACCAAAACGATACTTACTATTTCAACAAGTACGAAGTAGCGATAGTGCAACCCGAAGGATCGAAACTGCCCGCGCCCAAACAGACCTTTTATGTTGGTAAGGATAACAATTATTCACTGGATGAGGGATATAATCTTTTGAGCCACCGGTTTGTCAATAAAGACCTTGTAAACGCTACCGGTGAAGCGTATAACTCATGGGTCAAGCTGAATTTTAAAGAAACCGAGTCCAATGGTAATTTCAAAATGCAGCACTTTGGCGAAAAGTGGGGATTTGATCTGCAAAAAGCTTTGGACAAATACCCGCTTATTAAAGAACTCAGTAATGAAGCTGACCGGAACAATCTTGTGGCTTCCTTTAAGAAGGGAAATGCCGCAGAGGTTACTTTGATTCAGAACGGGGAAGAGAAAAAAGGAACAGTAGTAGTTAATGCTTATTCCAGGTCTGTAAATGTAGCGGATGAAAACAACGTAAGAGTACGCATAGCTGCTAAAGAAGGCACCGAAAAATCTCAAAAGGAAGATCAAAATGAAAGCCAGGGTCAAAAGAACGACACTGAGGGAAGCCAAAAAAACGACAATAAGAGAAATAGAAGGCAGGGGCAGGGAGTTTCCTGATTAAAAAATCTGTGTGGTCGGGAAAATGTCAGAGGGCACCTGATCACACAGATTTATCTCTTTGAATTTGATTGTAGTGAATTGGTGTAGTGATGGAACGGCTCAACTTATTATCGGCGTTTTTTAAAGCGATTGCGAATGATCCCCGTATAGGGGTAAGCCATATCAGTGTTTATTGTGCCTTGCTGCAAAATTACCAGGAGCCGGATTGTGATCTGGTTATCTCTATAATGAGTGCAGAAGTGATGAAAGCCGCCAAAATATCAGGGGTAAGGACGTACCATCGGTGTATCCGGGATTTACACGAATACGGGTATATCAGGTACCAGCCGTCTTATAATCACAGGAAAAAAAGCAAGGTGTACCTGCTAAATAATCCAGCCTGAACAATAGTACAAACAGTGTAAATCGAGTGTGATGAGTGCAGAAGTGATAACCAAAGAGGATTTACAGATTTTTCGTATCCAGCTACTGGATGACATCAAGCGGATGCTGTCTTCCAGTCAACCCAAAGAAGAAAACAGTGAATGGATTAAAAGTAAAGAGGCAAGGCGTATTCTAAAGGCCTCGCCGGGTACTTTACAAAACCTGCGAATTTCAGGTCAATTAAATCCGGTAAAAATTAGTGGTAGTTGGAGATACAAGCTGGATGAAGTAAATGCTTTGTTTCATAAAGGCAAATAGGAATGTCCCTGGACTTGAATGTTTATAAGACCTTGTTATTTACCCTTTCGAAAGATGAAAGGGTGACAGTGTGGCATATGGCCGCGCTGCTGGGAATCATACAACTTTCCAAAGTGAATGACCTTACTGCTCCGATTTATATCTCGCGCAAAAAGGTCATGGAGCTGTCGCATATTAACAACTTTGTCACCTATCATAAATGTATTAAGGAACTACAGGAATTGGGGTATATTCATTATTTCCCTTCCTATCATCCTGCTATTGGGAGCAAAGTTTATATCCTGAATTAGCATTAGATTTATTTCAAAATAATAAATTTGCTGAAACAAAGTATATGATGCTATTTGAAAAAAAATTGCCCGTTATTTCTTATACTGATTTTACAGAAAAGGCCAGGTCAGTTACCAGTTATACCAGTTCGTCAGGGAAACGTTACAAGGTCATGGGCTTTGAAGGAGATGTAATGTTGATTTGCAGGCTCGACGCAAGTAGTAACATGAATTGGGAAATTCCTTTGTGGAAGGTATACGAAGCTTATGTCCAACTCGATGATTTTTCCACGAAAAGTTTTAAGCAATATCTGCCTCGCCGCCAGTCGCCATCAAGGGGATTATTGCTGCATCTGCAACTGCTCAGCTAAAGTTTAAAGGGATTTTTGTCAAAGCTGCATTGTGGGCTTTTTCATTTACCTAAAACGAATACTTTGATACCGCTATGTGGCTGATGATTGCTTTGGTTGCTTGCGTCCAAAATGCCGGTTTACCATGCGCAAGCAGGTAGGCCCGCAGTCCATTTGATCTTGTTGTTTATAGTATGGGAATTTCAAATCCCTAAGGCTTTTTTGCTAAAGCGTACCCGCCGTCAAATTTCGTGACCACATCTATATCTGTATTAGCATCTACTGATTCCCGATTACCTGTAACCGGGTCACGGCGAACAAAAGTGCTTTCACCCGTGTGATCGGCATAGCTATTTAGCCTTATCTGGTATTTGAATGGTTTCGACCCGCTAACCGACTTTTCCAATAATTGCAACGGTACCGATAGTTCATAAGTAAATACACCTTTATTATCGAAATGACCAGCGACCCGGATATTCTGTTCGTTGTATATAGAAATGGATGACCCCTCAACTCCACTAATCCCTGATACCTCTATGCTTTTTGCACGATCAGAAAAAGCCTGATTGGCTAATGTTACCGTGGAGTCTGTCCTGGTAAGTGTTTCCACAAACATACTTCCGGGGTTAGGATTGCCAGACCATTTTGCTTTATCCCCTGCGTTAACTAATATAGCGTGGCTAAAGTCCCATTTAACAAGAGGATATGTTATCGTAACTTTATCCTGTCCCTTATCATCCTTATTGATGATGAATGAAATGCCGGAAACTAACAGTTTTTCAATGGTCCGCGGCTCAGCTACCTGAGCGATCAGGTATAGGTTTTTATCGTCATTGGCGATGGTATAATATACGTTGGTGCTTTTGTTATATGCCTGTAGCTGATTTCCCCACTCGGTTGCTTTGCCATCAATTTTTAGGTTTGCTGGTGCTCGCAAGCCGGATGGTTGAATATTGGGGAGTTTTTGGCAATCAGCTTTGGATACAACTAACAAACAGGCGAAAGAAATTAATAAATACACTGTTCTCATAGTTATGGTTTTTTTGCCAGAGTACATTTTCGGATTAATTTTTGCCATTAAATTGACTGTATAACGTTTTCATTTTAGCTGCATATTCGTATCTTTGTAATGATATGGAAATGTCATTGCTCTTAGACATGATGTAAAGATTGTTAGCAGGCATAAGGTTTTCGATAATGCAAATAAAGTTCTTAAAAAACAATGATTTTAATCAGGTCGCGTTAATCGTGGCAATGATAAAAAATCATATAGTAAGTAGTTGGTAATCAGTGTTATTTTTCAATAGTTCGATTCCCGCACCGGCCTCTATGGTTTATGTAGCTTACGAAGTTTCAAAAACTTCGTAAGCCTCGCCTCATCACCTCATCAATAATACGTACCCCGATAATCGCTTAGCCCCCTTATCAATATCAATCACATAATAATAAGTGCCGAAAGGCAGCGCCTGCCCCGCGAATGTACCATCCCAAGGCATGCCGTAGCCGATGGAGTGGAAAATACTTCGTCCGGTGCGGTCGTATATATTTACGGTGCAGGTAGGGAAGTTGAGCAGGTAGTCGATTTTCCAGGTGTCGTTTATGCCATCGCCGTTGGGGGTGAAGGTATTGGGTATTTTGATCAGGTCGGCATTGATGATATTGCTGACGATAATGTCTCCGGGGATATAATCAATTTTATAATTGTCGGGAGAGAAGGTGCCACCCGTAGCAAAATCTGGTTTTACCGATCCTTTATACGTATCGATAGCGGCGCTGCTCTCAGCTCCGGCGCCATACGTAATGGTTACCGTGCCCACGGTTTCATTATTTTGCAGTGCGGTATGATCGAACTTGACCGATCCCGGCCCGCCTGTTAGTGTCGTGCCTACAGCTTTTTTTACATCTTTTGCCGTTATGGTTAGGGGGGCCGGGTCTACCTTGGTAACAGCGGTAAGCGGCATCTTCACGTCGGCAGCGCCCGGGCTTTTTAGCAGGATATCGTCGGGGGTGTAGGTTTTGGCAGCGGCCGTGGCGCTTAACCTTACATAAATATCGGTAGCGGCCACTGCTCCTTTGGCGTCGGCGTTTAGGGTAAGCTGCGGGCTGTATTTAATATTATCGGTACTCAATTCGATACCCAAAGGCGGTACAACGGTTATAGCGCCATTTAAACTGATGCCGGTAGCCTTGAAACTGCCTACGGTAGATGGTGTACCATAAACAGTGTTAAAATAAGGCAAGGTGCCGCTGGTGGTCATATAAGCCGACTCGGGGTTAACTGTTATAGTAAACTTCATTTCGGGCCCCGTACACCCCGCGCCGCCGGTGATAAAGTTGCCGAAGGATACCGGGCTACCGCCGACGTTGTTTATAGTGGTAACCGAATTAGTTGCAGTATAGATAACAGAAATATTGCTTGAACCAGAATTAGCCACATATACCAAACTACCATCGGGACTAATAGATACCCCCTGCGGATTAGTGCCAACATCAATATGGGTAACTGCCTTTGTTTTGGTATCAATAACTGAAACACTTTTCGACCCGGCATTTGCCACATATAACTTGCTGCCATCGTTGTTGATCGCTATACCTCTGGGGTTATTTTCTACGGCAATTGCCGGTAATATTTGTGTATTACTTGTCGCGTCTATTACAGTTACCGATTTACTGTTGTAATTAGTGATATAAATTCTTGTTCCGTCGGGGCTAATTACAATACCTTTTGGGCCTGAACCGGATATAGGTATCTTAATGGTCGATTGATCGGACGTATTGATAGCGGATAAAAACGCGCTGCTGCCATTTACAACATACAGAAGTTTTCCGTCCGGACTTAAAGCTATGCCATCAGGATTGATACCTACCGGCAGCGTTGTAGGGGCATGGGATGTAGCATCTATCACTGTTACATAGTTTGCAGAGTTATTAGCCACATATATCTTGCTACCATCGGCGCTAACTACAATTCCCGTTGGCGCTTGCAAACCGGTTATCCTTGGGAGCACTTCCTGGTTAGTGTTGGTGTTAATTATCGACATGCTATTATCGCCCTGGTTGGCTACATATACAAACTTACCATCGGGGCTGGCGGATACCGCGGTAGGGGACAGTCCGATATTTATGGGGGCGCCTACCAGGGCACCGGTTGCTGTATTGATGATGGAAAGGCGCTTGTTATCAAACATAGCCACATAAGCAAGTGGTGCTGTTATAGGCGTAACCGTAATGTTAGCCAGTTGTGGAGTATTCCCTTTATTTACAGCTGTAAACGCGGCGATATCGCCAAAGCCGCTTTTGGCCAGGCCTATGCTGATGTTATCATTGGCCCAGCTATAGTAGGTGTAGGGTACTGGTCCCGTAAAGCTAAACACATCGGTGGTCATGCCGCCGGTGTATGCCTTGTCGGTAACTTTATTTACAGCAGGAGTAATACCCACATTTGCTTTTACGTCTACCCGGCCATCGGTAGCGCCCGGTGTTTTTAATATTACCTTGCCTAAAATTGTGCCTTTAGCCGATGCCGCCGAACGTACATATATAATAGTGTTTGCGACATTGCCGCCCGACTGGGCCAATGTAAAGCCTGGGCCATATCCGCTATCGGCATTTAACGATACTTCAAACCCATCTGGAGCGATTACCGAAATATCGCCAACAAGCTTAAACCCAGAAGCTGTGAACTGCGTAATATTAGGGCTTGCGGATGGTGCGCCCTCGCAGGTATTAATACTGCCGGCGGCTATACTGGCAAGTATGGTGGATGTAGGCTCGTAAACGATAACCGGCGGCATGGTAACAGGTTCGTTTTCCGCATTTTTACTACTCATCGTAATATCGCCCGAATAAGTACCTGCCTTTGTAACACCTGCAATTCTGATATATACGGTAGTCTCAGTGATCACACCGTCTGTCCTTGTTAAAGGAATGGTTACCGTAGGTGCAAATGTTTTTCCATCTAAACTTACTTCAAACCCGTTGGGTGGTGTAACCAGTATGCCTTCCTGCATTTTTATGCCCGATACGGTAAAAACATCCTGATCTGATGGATTTCCCTGTATGGTGTTATGACCTGTAGGTGTGCCCTTGGCGGTAATAGTGGGCGGAGTGGGTTTTACAATAATGGTACAGGTTACAGGCACGCCCTCGCAGCCGGTGCCATCGGTGGTGGCTATAGATACCGGTAAATTGCCAACCTCTACATCCACTTCTGTTTCAAAAGTTTCGGTATTAATAACAGATACGCGGTTTTGCAATCCGGAGGTTACATATAATTTTTTACCATCGTGCGTAATCGCTATACCCTGCGGATATTCGCCCACATTTAAAGTTTGTTTAATTTCATAAGTGTTAGCATCAATTACATACAACAAATGTTTCCAGCCTGGTTGTGGATACAGATCGGTCGCGTCTGTTACATATATGGTATTACCATCCGGGCTTAACACCAGGCCCTGTGGACTGGTATGCCCGGGGATTGGGGCAATTCGTTTATTGGTTTCAGTGTCAAATACATCGAAATTGTTGGGGGCCATGCCATAATTATAGGCGTATGCCTTTTTACCATCGGGACTAAACACGGTGCCCGGCGGATACCTGCCCGCGCTTACAATATTGATCAGATTATTTGTTTTTGTATCGATAAGTGCTACCGAACCAGCCCCGCCCGAACAAAACACGCTAAGCACACTGCCATCGGCATTTAGCGACATGCCCTGTGGCTGGCTGCCAACTTTTATACGGGCAATTTCCTTGTTTAGCGAGGCATCAATTACACTCACACTGTCTGCCGCATAACATGATACATATAAACGGGTAGCGTCGGGCGATATCAGTATATACTTAGGAGCGGCTGGTACGCGTATGGTAGCTATCAGTTCGTTAGTGTTGATACTGATCACCGAGACGGCGTTACTCCCCAGGTTGGCCACATAGCTTAACGGCGCAGATACCGGCCAGGCCGTAATTTTAGCTACTACATCTTCGGTGCCATAATTTACTGCCTGGAACGATGGAATATCGCCAACGCCGCTGGTGGGCAGGTTGATGTTGGGGTTATCGCACACCCAGTTAAAAGTATTACCCGTGCCCGAAAAATGGATCGGGACGGTTTGCTTAAGATTGATCACGTCCTGTGTTAAAGGCGTTGGCGGATAAGCTACAGGTATAAAATAGGCGATGGCGGATATAGCTACTTTTTTTGATAAAGGCCCCGCTGTATAAGTGATTATTCCATTAGTTGTACCTTGTTGTATTTCGGTTGATGAACGGACATAAATTGTAGTATTGGGTACATTGGCATCGTAACTGATATCGAGGTGGCTGGCAAAGCCCTTGTCTTGCGAAAGCGATATTTCAAACCCCGTTGATGCTGTGGCGCCAAGCACACCATTTAAATTAACCGCCGATACGGTGGTTTGTAACATATTAGGGCTGGCAGATGGCGTACCCGCACAAGTGAATATACTGCCGTTTACCTTGCCAGTTATAATAGTTGGTTCGGGGGGACGAATTGTCCCGGTCGTCATGGCAAAGGTAGCGGTAGCGCTGCCGCTGCTAAATGTGATGGTGCCGGGATAAGTACCCTGCGTATCCGCTGCCTTTAAACGAATATAAACAGGAGTAGATGTTATATTACCTGCTGAACCAACCGTTACCGTAGGGGCAAAATTTTCATTGTCCAGGCTCACCTCGAAACCGTTTGGTGCTGTAACCAAAATGCCCTGTGGTAAACTTAAGCCCGATACACTGAAACTGGTGGAAGCTGATGCCACTCCTTCGCCCGTGCTTAACGCAGCCGGCGAACCGGATGGGGTGATACCGGGCGGCGTAGGAGTGATGGTAATAGTATAAGGCTGCGGTGGAATGGCGCAACCTGACGGGCCTGATATGAAATTACCGAACGAGAAAGGCCCCCCGTCCTGGTCGAATTTGGTAACCTGGCCCGTGGCGACCTCTATTTTTGACACATCGTTCGAATCGAAATTATTTATGTATACAAAGGTGCCATTAGGCGTTACCGCAATTCCGCGCGGAGATGTACCTACACTAAATGTCTTTTTTTGGTAATTGGATGTAGTAATAGCGGTTACCGTATTATCTCCCTGGTTACTTACATATACGGTTTCGCTACCCGGCGATACGGCAACACCAAAGGGTTTAAGGCCAACAGGTACACTAACTGGCGTAGCAGCTAATGAGGCTGTGTTAATAATAGATATTGTATTAGCCAGTTGGCAGGCAACATACACAAACTTACCATCCGGGCTAATAGCAATACCCTGCGGGCCCAGCCCCACAATAATATTATTTTTGATCTGACCATCGGCGGCATTTATCACCGTTACTGTTCCCGAACCGTTGTTGCTTACATATAAGGTAGCACCATCAGGGCTAATGGCAATGCCTGTTGGGTGTAGCGCGCCGCCGATCGGGAATTTTTTAACTTCAACATTGTCGGCAACGCTGATCACACTAATAGTAGCATCGCCGCTGTTTACAACATATACCTTACTTCCATCTGGACTAGCTACCAAACCTTCAGGGCTGGTGCCAACGTCGATATCTAAAACATGACTAATATCTATAGGCGGAACTGCATTTGTAACAGTGTATTTAATTAATGATACAGTGTTTTTTGTTCTGTTGGTAATATATACATAACTGCGGTCCGGAGTAATGGCAATGCCATAAGGCTCTGACTGTGTGCTAACTGCTCCATATGCATAATTATTTGCATCAAGCCCACGCGCCCATACTTTGCCTGATAACTGAGATACGATAAGAGCAACCGGCGTGTTATCTGCGCCGCCCGTAGGTAATCTTACACTAACAGTTACAGTAATTGGAGTAGTGCCCGGGTTATTCGCTACAAAGGCCGGTACGGTATTGCCTATGCCATAAGGCTGTATACCCGTTTCAGGCTTATCTGCATCCCACCAGTAAACGCACGCCGAGCCTGGCATTTTAATAGGCTGGGTTGTTGTACCGTTAGGAACGGTCTGCTGCGCCTGCGTACCATGCGGCAACAGGAATAAGCATAACAGGATAATGATAACATGTAAAATTCTGTTCATGTAAAATCGGGTGCGCTACATGTTACGGGTAACATAATTGGTGTTATAAATATACCTCATTTTTACAATAATCAATAGGAGGGTGCCCTTAGCTGTTGTTTTTACAGTTAATTTCAGGATAGTACAGTATGGTAACTGATGTTGTGGTTCGGTTTTTTAGCGGCACCAAATTTTTTTTAATGAACATTTGTTTATAACCTACTGAAAAACATTTGGTTAAAAACTGGTGATTTAAATTTTAAATTTTTATTAAAATCTTTTAAAAAATCTCTTGCAGCAAACTTATAAAACGCTATCTTTGCAATCCCAAACGGGAACAACGGGATGTAGCGTAGCCCGGTATCGCGCCACATTTGGGATGTGGAGGCCGCAGGTTCGAATCCTGCCATCCCGACAATTAGACTACTAAAAGTCGGTAAAACCCCTTAAATCGTATGATTTAAGGGGTTTTTTATTTTATTTCAAACCAAGTTATTCAAGTAAAACCAAAGAAAATGAGACCTATTCGGTTACCCATTTTTATTTCTTACGTTTGGGTCACCAACAGCATTGTAACATACTGATAGTCAATTAATTGATTGATTTATTTTGACTGTTTTTGATGCGTTTTAATACGTGTTTTTAACCAAGTTGGTGACCCTTTTTCAAAGGGTGTATCAAATCCAGTCAATCAATGTTTTTGTAAATTTTTTAATTGAATAGCTATGAGTACTGCAAACAACACCTTCGGCGCCAGCTTTTACCTTAAAAAGCAAAAGATTAACCAAGCGGGCAAATCACCAATTTATGCCCGTATTACCGTAAACGGTAAACGTATTGAAATTTCCGTTAAACGTTCCATCGAGGAAAGTAACTGGAACCCTGTTAAGGGAATGGCAAAAGGTAGCCGCGAAGAAATTACTAAACTCAATAAATACCTTGACCAATTTAAGGCGGGTATTGTAGAGGGTTACCAACAGCTTTTGTTACAAAAGAAATTTATTACCGCAGAACTTTTAAAGGAGAAAGTTACCGGGGCAGATCAGGCTGAATTTACGCTTTGTAAACTGATGGAGTATCACAATGCGGAGCAGGCTAACGTATTGGAGCCAGGCACGATGAAGAATTACTATACTACCCAAAAGTATATTAAGGAGTTTATCAAAGAGCGATTTAAGACAAGCGACAAATACCTGTCCGAGCTAAGCTATAAATTTATTACCGACTTCCAGTATTACCTGCTTAACAGAACGCCGGAGAAAGGCCAAAAGCCGCTAAACAACAACGGCCTGATGAAACATATCGAAAGGTTTTGTAAAATGATAAATCTTGCGGTTAGACTGGAATGGATTGACCGCAATCCCTTTCAGGCTTATCAACTGAAATTTGATAAGGTTGAACGTGAGTTTTTGACCAAAGATGAATTGGCAAGGATAGAAAACAAGCATTTCAACATCGTGCGGTTACAGGTTGTGCAAGACCTTTTTATTTTTAGTTGCTATACAGGACTGGCTTATATTGATGTATTTAATTTAACCCCTGCCAACCTGATAGAAAAATCCGAAAATGATATTTGGATAGTAACCAACAGGCAAAAGACCAATGAGCCTGTTAAAGTTCCTTTGTTACCAAAGGCGTTAGCCATTGTAGAAAAATACAAAGGCCATCCGCAAGCATTGGCCGAAGGTAAAGTGCTCCCAACGTTAAGCAATCAAAAGCTGAACAGCTATCTAAAGGAAATAGCGGACACATGCGACATAGTTAAACCGTTAACCTTTCATATTGCCCGGCATACTTTTGCCACAACGGTTACGCTAACCAACGGTGTACCGATAGAAACCGTAAGCAAGTTGTTAGGGCATAGCAAGCTAACCACTACGCAAATTTACGCAAAGGTCATTGAAAGTAAATTAGGTGACGATATGGCGCGACTCAAAGTAAAGTTAAAAAACTTTAACTAAAGTTATTAGTTGATCGGATATCGATTATTTTGAATTGAAACAATTATTCGTATATAGGATCCCAACTTTATCTATACTAATGGTTCGCCCAGCAAGTTGTACTGGTATTCCAATTCAAATGCATTCAATACACCTAAATGCGCAATCAGATAAGCAAGCGTACTTTCAGCTCCTTGATTACGGTTCACCCCGGCGGCGCCCAGGCCATCGCAACAACCTTTGGTTTCATGGTCGTAAAGAGGAACGCGAAGCGTGTTTTCTCCCAGGAACCATAGATAGCATAAAAACATTTTCCGGATATATTCGGGCTGATGGGTAACCCGATACGCCTGAAGATACATTAAGACCATGGCCATCGTTTCAATCGCTTGCTGGTCGTAGGCTGGCATTTTGTTACCCTTTTGATGCCAGCCGTTATTGCCGACCGGACTTAGATACCCATTGCTTAATGTCAGTTTATCCAGAAAACTTAAAGACTCCAGCGCGATCTGCTTCACCTGTTCATTGCCCGTTATTCCGTAGGAATGAAGCAGCGCCAGTGGAAAGATGGCATTATCATAGGTCAACTTTTCTTCAAACCAGTGCCAGTCGTCCCTGCGGTGCTCCAGGTAGGCTGCAACCACGGTCTCCGTCAGTTTATTGAGTTGAGTTAAGATACGCTCATCAGCGGCATGTACCTGTAGGTAATATGCAATGCCTACTATGGTGTTTAATATCCCGCGTAAGTGCTTCATGCTTTGAAAATGAGGAACGGAACGGAAGAACAGTTCTTCCGAAAATTCCTGGTAGGAGATATTAGGCGCGTTACTGATCATATAACCTAATGCCCATACAGTGCGCCCAAAAGAATCTTCTGAGCCTACCTCGTCCAGGTAGCTCCTGTTGAAACTCAGGAAGTTCCTGAAGTTACCATTGTCCAATTGCATATAATGAATATAGCTCAGGAAAACGGGCAGCAAGTTAAGCGCCTCCTGGCTTTTATGCTGACCGTAAGCCATTAGTGCCATTATAAGCGCCCTTGCATTATCGTCCAAGCAATAGCCCTCCTTCAGGTTGGGGATACCATATTTAGCATGCTGTACAATTCCCGTGTCATCCGTAAGCCTTTTGACGTGGGCAAGGCTGAAAACAGGCATAATTTCCGGGTCGACAAGCTGGCGAAGCTTTTGTTCTTCAAAGTCTTTTTTGTTGCGAATAGCATCCTGAAAGAGGATGATGTACTCAGCGCCTATCCTAGGCCAGCGCAGCCCGAGACCATATTGATAAGCATTATTTTTGAGTTGATCGCGCTCCGTGTCATTTTCAAGTAGTCCGTTTACTGTCGATGCTAGCGCGTCAAAATCTTTAAAATTAAATAACCGTCCCCGGTTATTTTCCAGTAGTTCGAGTGCATGCCAGTAAGGCGTAGAAACGACAGCTGCTCCGGCGCCCACCGCGTAAGAAAGCGTGCCACTGGTAATCTGAGCTTCATTCAGATATGGTGTAACATAAATGGTTGCGGCAGCCAGGTAATTGATCAGTTCCTCTTCGGATACGAAGTGATTAATAAAAACAAGATGGTTTTCTACCTTTAATTGAACGGCAAGCCGTTTAAGATACTCGCGGTACTCCTCTCCTGAGCTTTTTAAAACACCGGGATGGGTATTGCCCAGCACCACATACATCACATCCGGATATTGCGCAACTATTTTAGGCAAAGCTTTTATAACTGTTTCAAGCCCTTTATTCCGGCCGAGCAGACCGAAAGTAAGCAGTACGCGTTTATGACGGAAAGCCGTGATCGTTTTAACCGGATTTTCGCCGGGCGCTTCCAGGTCGGGAACCCCATGTTCAATCAGCTTAATCTTTGCGGGAGGCAGATTATAAATATTTACCAGGAAATCTACGGCACACCGGCCCATTACTACCACTGTTGCAGATTGGTTGGCAATCTCGGATATGATTGCCTTCTGAATAAAGGATGGTTCCCGCAACACGGTGTGCAGAATCGTGATCAACGGTTTGTCAAGTCTGCTGAGTAGCGGAAGAATATAGTTACCGCTGTCTCCTCCGAATATCCCGAATTCATGTTCCAGCACACATACGTCGACCGTGCTGGTATTGATATAATTAGCCGCTTTGAAATAATCTTCCTGGTAATCCTGCCGGATAATAACTTTCACTTCTTCCGGGTAATCATATTGTTGTAAATGCTCCGAATCGTTCATGGCTATGACGAAACTGGCTTCTAACAGGTTACGTTTTTTAAAGTTCGCGCCTATGGCTTGTATCAGGTTTTTATTAAATGTCGCTATTCCGCACTCCCTGGGCGTATAGGTAGAAATATAAGCGATTTTCATATTGAGTTGAGATTGAAAGTAAAAGACCTGTCTAACAACAGGTCATTAAAACTGATATCAAGGCAATAGGGACTATTTCAGGCTATTGTTTCTTTATTCAATGTTACCTTACCCGTTTGGGATTATAAGCAACCAGGTATTGCAACCCGCACATAGATAAATTTTCCGGTGTCATGGAATTAATAATGTTCGGTTTTACCTGAGATAAGGCATCCTTTACGAGATTAAATAATTCAGACAGTACCTCCGGCAGCGCTTTTACTGAAATAACGGGATGATATTGCTTTTCAACAACTACTTTTTCCGCATCTGAAAGTACATTCAGCTTCCATCCTTCGTCAGCCTTAAAACCGAATTCTCTGGCGCAATTATCCAGTTCATATATATAAATCCGCGCCTGCTGAATGGCTGTTTTTGTATTGATCATCATTTCTTTTTTTTAATAACAGGTGTAATTTCAATTTTCGATACAGAGGTTTTTCCTGTTTGGTAGGCTGAAGGCTCTTTTTTTCCATTCAGACTGGGCGCTTTCCTCGCGTCCCTGCTTGCATTCTTACCTTTCATGGTTTTTTTGTTTATTTATTTGATGTACATTTCTTTTTTTAGCCTGCGGATATTGGCGTCAAGCAGGTTAATATTCAGGTCTTCATAATGATCGTTACGGTACTGTACCAGCTTTTTGATGCCAAGTTCTACCTCTTTGATCATTTCGTTAATGTAAGCCAGCGCCCCGGCCTTTGCTTTTTCCATGGCCGTGACTTTATCCGGATAGCCAAAGAACATGCTGCCATCAGGCGGCAGGGAATATTCAAAGCAGGGTAACGGGCAATGCGCATCCCCCGGCCCGGCAATGGGTATCCCCCTTTTAAAGCGACCTGGTAACACTGGTTTAAAGTCATTAACCGAAACCTCGGTAACGGAAGTGTCGTTTTTGTAAACACGGTAATACTTAATGAAGTTATTCTTTTTCATGGTTTGATGATTAAAACAATCCGGCTGAAAACGGGTATGCCGAAAAAGGCATTGTTATTGATATATGCCCGATCAGATAAGCCAATTCCGCAATTTGCGTTAACGGTAAGCCAATTGTCAGTAATGGCTTTTTATACCTGCATAGAGTTGTTCTATTACAAGCGTACTTAAGTTTGTCTGGTTGAAGACACACTCGAATTGCTCATCGAAGCCCAACTCACCAATGATATTTCCCTGATCGATGATCAGGAACCGGCGGCGGTCACTGCCGGGTAAAACAGCCATATGATGGTCGTTGCCCTGCATGTTAATTAGCAGGTGAAACTGTTGTTGCAGAGAAAAAGATGATCTTATTGACACTATATTGAATTTAGCAGGCGGTTAATATTTTATTGATGCCGGTTTGCTGGCAGTTGGGCATAAATGGCGGCACGCATAACATCCAGGTCTTTCAGGCGCTGCTGTTTCTTGTTCAGGTCTGCTTTTAGCTTCCTTATCCTTTCATTTTGTTTGCCGACGTTATTGTTCGCCGATCTGGAATCTTTGGCTTTATCATAAGCATCATCCGCATCCTTTCTTGACGATTTTGCGTCGTCAATATTACCGTTGGTTGCTTTGGATGAGCTGTTACTACTGGTTGAGGCGGCGGTTTATACGTTACCGGTTGCGGTATTAGCTGTTGTTTGATAGCCGGGCAGGTTATTTTGGGCTATAGTGAGCTGCGCATTAATATCCGTGATCTCGTTGCTTACTTTAACATACTCCTTATTCAGCTTCACCATATCTGCTGGCGCTTTGTATTTCTGTGCAGATCCAGACGTGCTGACAGACAACAGTATTATGGAACATAATACATAGTTAATAAATTTCACGATTTTTTGTGTTTAGTAGAAAGTGTAGCGTGTAAATGGCTTACTGCCGTACATCGCTTGGAGAATGAGTAAATCTACAGTTAAAAACCCGGTAGTTTGTCACGCCACTCACACATTAACTAACCGAAATTTTAATATTTTAACAATACAGGTAAAATATTGCAACCTGTTTTAAAACGCCTCGCCCAGGTTAAGTACTACTGCTCGATAACCCTGGCTGAAAGCATAATCTATGCCGATATTGGTATTGGAACCCTTGTTAAATTTGACCCGGAGGCCCGTTCCCGCCGCCGGGTGCCAGGATGTGAACAGGTTACCCGAACCACTTACGGTCGTTGCATCGGCAAACACCACAAAGCCAAGCAGCCCGTTTTCGGTGATGTCCCTGCGGTATTCACTCTCCAGGTAAAACAGCGACCTGCCCCGGTAGCGGTTCTGATCGATGCCTTCGCCAGAGCGGTTATAAGGGTCCCAGCCGATGCTCGGCAGATCGAGATAAGGCGCATTGCTGTTAAATACCGTCCAGAAGTACGACCAGAAGGCCAGTGTATTTTGCTGGTTTTTGTTTGCCGGGTTAAGCGGCACATATTTCCTGTAATCGAGATATAAGGAATGCCAGTTGTTATTGCTGCCCAGAAATACCGGATTGATGCGGTAAACCAAATTAAAATATGAGCCGGGAAGAGGGTTTATCGAATTGTTACGGGTATCATAAAGCAGCGACAGGTTAACTCCCGATGATACCGAACTGCCATTGGTGCCATAATTATAGCCCGCAAACCTGCCCAGGTTAACATTTGGATCGTCGCTCCTTATATTGCTGCGGTAATCAATATTGTAGCCGCCGCCAGCAAAAAAATAGGGCGTAATGCGTTTAAGCACGCTCTGATAAAAACGGATATAATTATCGTCTACCAATGTTTTGTCGGCATAGGCATGACTGCTGCCCAACCCCCAGGTATATTGCGGATATATTAAAAAGCGGATATCGCCTTGTATGTTCCAGGCATTGTTTTTTAACCAGATGCTGGATCGCAAAGGCAGGCCGAACCGGTCATGCAAATTCCAGTAAGGTGCGAACGTAGCTGTAGACAGGTTAGTAGTGCTTTGCGGTCCAAGGTAAGTACCCGCAGTGGTGCTGGTGATCAATGCGCGCCCGGCGCCCCCCGGCACAGCGCCAGGGATAGGCAGGATAGAAAAGTACACCTTTTTTTCGCGTTGTATTCTTGGTTGCTGAGGATTGATGTGAAACAGGCTCTTAGCGACATCGATCAGGTCTGTTTGCCGGGAAGTATCTTTTACCGCGCTTTGTTTAGGTATCGTATTCGATGCGTCCTGAGCGTACAGTGCCGAAGGCAATACACAACATATTGCGGCAATAACTGCCAACCGGCACCGTCTCATATACGTTGTTGATTGATGTTTAGCCGGGTATACTGGCTGTTTTTAAATTTATCTGTCTGAATTATCATTTTATTTCTTCTTTTTAGATGTAGACGATGTCCGTTTTAGGTGCCTCTGTTTTGCCTGCTTGGTATGCAGACGGCCCTTTTTTTCCGACCGGGTTGGGCAGTTTTTTATTGTTTTTGTTTATGATAATTGTTTCAATATGCTTTCCTTAATTTGATGATCCGCATCCAGTGCATCAGCTTGATCACCGGGTAAACCGGATCGAATTCAAACCACTTATTGCCGAAATTTGCGCTGTTGGGATGCTTATGGTGGTTGTTCTGAAACAGTTCTCCCAGCATTAGAAAGTCGAACGGCGTCGTATTCTTTGATTTATCCTTATTGTCAAAATTGCGGTAGCCATATTTATGTCCGCACCAGTTAACGATAGCGCCGTGTATCGGCCCCATCATAAAATGAATGGGCAGCAAAAGGAACAGCCACCATTGGGTGGCAAAGAAGATATAAAAGGTAGTATAAGCTGCGCCGAAAAGCAGACGTGATAAAATAGAAGAACCCATTCGATCAACCAGTGGCCATTCCGGGTAGTGCCCCGGAAACTGTGCTTCCGGATCTTTGGTGCGTTGTACATAATCCCTGAAGGTTTTAACAGTTGCTTTCATCATTTGAAAGATGTCAACAAAGAAGTGAGGCGAATGCGGATCTTTCTCCGTATCGCTGTAAGCGTGATGCTCCCGGTGCATCAGTGCGTAAGCCCGCGGGTTTAAAAAGGATGCTCCTTCAAAAAGATAGGCCATCACATAAAATATACGCTCCCATGCCTTACTTGTGGTAAACATACGGTGCGAAGCATATCGGTGCTGGAAAAACGTTTGAAAGAACAGCGACAAAAACCAATGCGCTAAAAAGAAAATCAGAATAATCATCATAAAAATAAATTTGAGTACATTAATCAATGTACAGATGGATCGATAAGAAGCGCGGAGAAAGGCTTTATAGTCCTGTCGGCCTGACTGCTTGAGCATAAACGCAAAATGGATTTAGATGCGTTTTGATCAACAATAGAGTTGATTAACTGAATGCAGATACTTTTTATAGAAGAACTAATGATATAACGCCTGAACGCGGTTTTTGTTATCGCGATTGCACAATATAAAAATATATCAGGAAAAGGTACTCAACATTTGGTACCGCTATTTAACCCGTTTCCTAAAATAAAACAACTTCTCAATAATTATGATTATCTTTATTTTCTTCTTACAATAAATATAGATGTCGATGCTCGCGTTTTTCAATGATCAGAATGAAGAAGCACGACTGGAGGCACTTAAATCCTATGATATTTTAGATACTGCTGAAGAAAAGGACTTTGATGAACTAACCGCTTTGGCCTCCGCCATCTGTCAGACGCCTATCGCCTTTATCAGCTTGATTGACGATAGAAGACAATGGTTTAAATCGAGCAAAGGAATAGCCGAGAAAGAAACTCCGATTGAGCAGTCATTTTGTGCGCATACGATTACCTCTGATAATGATATCGTGATCGTAGAAGATGCCAGCAAGGATGAACGATTTGCTGCGAATTCAATGATCCAAGCTGAAAACGGAATCACTTTTTATGCCGGCATTCCTCTCATTAATAAGGATGGTTTTGTATTAGGCTCATTTTGCGTTATCGATCAGAATAAAAGGCACCTAACCGAAGAACAAACCAACGCTTTAAAGATAATTGCTAAACAGGTTGTAGACAAACTGGAATTAAGAAGAAGCGCTATAGAACTGGTAAAGATACATCAGGAACTCATTGATTCAAATCTCTTTATACAGAGATTTGTGTCAATGGCAGCTCATGACATTAAAAACCCGATGAGCAGTATCCTGCTAACTGCACAGTTATTGAAAGCGCGTTTGGAAAAACTTCAGGATAAAAGCTGTGAGGATTTAATAGACCGGAATATCAATGCTACTAAACGCCTAATAACTATGCTGGATGGTATGCTTGCCTATTCCAAATCACCCGGATTATTGTCAACACAAAAACATCCGGTCAATTTTTTAGCTTTTTTGAAGGACGTGATCAGTACGATTAACATCCCTGATAATTTCAGTATTATTTTGCCTATTGAAAATGAGACGCTGAATATCTCAACGATCGCCCTTCAGCAAATACTGATCAATTTGCTGACCAATGCTATTCGTTATAATGATAAAGACCGTGGACTGATACAGATCAGGTTCAGGCAGGATGCCCGGCATTATTTTTTTGAGGTAGAGGATAACGGCGTTGGCATAGCCAAAGAATACCACGAGCAGATTTTTAGCAGCAATTTTACACTCCATATCACTGATCGTGAAAATAAAAAAGGCACCGGAATAGGCCTGGCAACGGTAAAAGAACTGATCAGGGCTCTAAAAGGAACAATCACTGTTCAGTCAGCTATCGGTAATGGCACCATCTTTAGGTTTAATCTTCCTATAACTGATTGAGGATATTACCTGGCAAACACACAAAAGGTTGCTTCGCTGCATAACCAGTGATATATTATAGTCAGGGATACTGAAACCATAACAATCCCTGGCTTTCAGGCTTTATATGCGCCAGGGACTCCAATAGCTTAATAAGGATAATAGATTTAATGATTATGATAGAAAAAGACAATTTGAAATTAAAACAGCGTTACAGTTGGAATAACGGGCGAGGCATGCATTCTAACAGGCCATTTTTTGGAGACCATCTGGCCTTTAACCGGCATGACGGCTACCAAGTACTTCACCTGATCAATAAGCTCAGTACGCAATTATCCGGTGTTCTACCATCAGGAAAAATTGAAGAAATGCTCATTTTTCTGCCCGAGAAAAATTTAACGCACATTCAGGCCAGAGAATGGGTAATTCGAAATTGGCATAATGTAATGAAAACGAAATAGTTAACCACAGAAAACATGTCATTAAAAAGCTTTCCTATAATACTGTTATTTCCGAAGCAATCCCGTCGGGTGCTGAGCCGTTATTGTTCTCAGAAAGCATATCTTTGAAATAATCTTCAAATTCCTGTAGAAAACCTGTATTCTGCCGGCACGAAGTAAAAAGCCTTTCGATATGGCTGGTGGAAAGAACTCCTGAAAGAGCCAGCTTGACAATTGACGGACTATCGGCAACCCAGGCAGCATTTATATAATGATCTTTTAAAAAAGAAATAAAGATGTCCGCCTTATGCGCACCGGGAATATTAAAAAGCGCCTGACTGAGCAATTTCAGTTCGCCTGAAACAAGCGGATACTCAGCCACCTTGAAATGCTGCGGATCGGTTACATTATAGGAACTATAGGTCATTTCTAATTATTTATGAGATTTTAAATTGGCAGGAAAACTGTTCACTTTAAACGCCCGAACTCGCATACCGGGAATATTTTAGGGGTAACTTGGTAGCCGTAAACGTCGGCGTCGCGGCCATGAGTAAGTTACATTTTAAATGCCATAGTAGGAAATAATTACGAATAATTAATTCGGCATTTTAATTATAGTGTACTGCTTTCGCCGGATGATAAACAAATCCACTGGGTAAACGTATTTACTAAAACAAATGCAAGAGTTTGAAGGGATCATTTTTGTTATTACTATATTAGTCGTTCTTTCGGCAGTGTCCAGGCGAATTAGGTTACCTTACCCGGTAATGATGGTAACAGCCGGACTTGCTGTCGGCTTTATACCGACACTGCCCGATCTTAGTTTAAATCCCGATGCAATATTTTCGGTTTTTCTGCCTCCATTGCTATTTGAATCGGCGCTGAAAACATCATGGAACGAATTCAGGGCCGCAATAAAACCAATCACCGCTCTGGCCGTTAGTTTGGTGTTCATAACCACGATATCTGTTGCAATAGTTGCCAAATGGCTTATACCTGGATTTTCATGGCCGCTGGCTTTTGTACTGGGGGCTATCGTTTCTCCCCCGGATGCTGTGGCGGCTACAGGCATTACCCGGGGATTAGGACTGGGTAAACAAGTAACAACTATACTGGAAGGGGAAAGTCTTATTAACGATGCTGCTGCGTTGATCACTTATCGCTATGCGGTTATTGCCATAGCTACCGGCACATTTATTTTCTGGCAGGCCGGGCTTGACTTTATTATATTATTCGTCGGCGGAATAACTGCCGGAATTATTAGTGGTTTGCTGTTTGCGGCTATTCACAAAAGAATTAAGAATAATGCCATAGTCAATACAAGTCTGAACTTATTAATACCTTTCATATCCTATTTAGCGGCAGAGCGGCTCCACGTCTCCGGTGTTTTGGCGGTTGTAGCGGCAGGTTTGGTTATTGCTCACCGAGCGCCGGAAATATTTAACTATGATACCCGGTTGCGTACAAGGGCTGTTTGGGATACAATCATTTTCCTGTTAAACGGATTTATTTTTATTCTTATGGGGATGCAGTTGCCTGCTATATTGAAAAGCCTGACCGGATATAGCGTATTGCAACTGATTGGTTATGGTATCGCTATCAGTAGTGTGACCATACTTGTGCGTATTATCTGGGTATTCGCCGGCGTGTCTGCTCAAAAGTTACTAACGAAGTGGTCATCAGGTAGCGAGGAAAATACTGGTCCTGACCTCTGGAAAAATGTGCTGATAATCGCCTGGACAGGTACACGTGGAGTGGTATCTCTTGCAACGGCGCTGGCATTACCGCTGATCCTTCGTAATGGGAAACTTCTCGTAGAAAGACCGTTGATCATCTTCCTGGCTTTCATGGTTATTTTTGCTACATTTATTATTCAGGGAATGTCCTTGCCATTGCTGATAAAGTTATTGAAAATTAGAAAGGATAGTAACGTCAGTCGGGAAGAAAAAGAGCTGCAACTTGTCATGACCGAGCGCATTATTACATTTATAACGAACGATCTTCAGTTAGTAATAAGTGATAAGATCAGGGAAGATATTATTACACAATACGAATCATTTGCAAAAAAGCTGGAATACGATATTGCCCATCCGGCAACGAGCAATTTATCTTCGGCAGACCTGTTGAGAGAACCTGTGAACCAGCTTTTGTCGGCACAAATAGAAATAGTGATGTTTCGCAGACAGCTTTTATTACAATTTCACAAAGAGGCCATATTTTCTGATGACGTCATCAGAAAATATGAGAGAGATATGGATATGGAAGAAATGAACAGAAACAAATAACTATAAATCTGTCAGAATTGATTGTAGTATTTTTCTATTCCTTTTTTAATGTCCCTGAGAATTGAAGGAGGCAACGCATTCCCGGAAACTTGCAGCCAGATGCATTTCGCGTTTTGCGAAAGTACGGCTATATTAATACCGTTAAACCAGATTTCATATAGCCCCATGTTTAAGATCACTTCGCAATAAACTAATTTATCTTTGATCTGCAATCCGAAACCGAACGCAGAAGCAAGCGCTTTTTGATGCGGAATAATTAGGGTTCCCAAAAAAGCCCTGATATCCTTTTTTTCTGATTGGTCAAAATTATCGAAACCATTCAGGATACAGTGATCATCTGAAAAGGTTACGTTGCCTATAAATGTTTCACCCTCAAAAAGTAAATGCTTGCCGGTATTGATAAACTGCTGTTTATAAAACGCCAGTATTGTCTCTACCTGGATGTACCGTTCTATATCATCTTTTTGAAGTAAAAATCCTGTTCGGTAGACCATTATTTGATTGTGAGCCGTTCTTCGGTATAGAAGTACGATTACTACCTCAACACATTCAAGTTCATTTTGTTAGGGGCTTTCAGAACCCATCCGGTCATTCCTGCGTCACAAATAACAGATGATCTTGAGTATTCAAAAAACAATTACCGTCAAAATCAGTTCGAATATTTTGCTGATCTGGACAGAGTAAGAATGTCATCGTATTTGCCTATTATTTAAATAGTTTCGCAATTGTGCTGGTTTCCTGATTATTATACATACCTTGCCTCCTTATTAAAATAATAAATATGCAAAAAGAAGGAACTGTGAAATTTTTTAACAACCAAAAAGGTTTTGGCTTTATTTCACAGAATGACAACAGGAGCGAAATTTTCGTTCACGCTACCGGACTTATTGATGAGATCCATGACAATGATCTGGTAAGTTATGAGGTAGAAGAAGGCCGCAAGGGCCTTAATGCGATCAATGTAAAAGTAATATAAAAATCACGATACAATTTTCGTAGGCACCTGTCGTTAGCGTCAGGTGCCTTTTTGTTTATAACCTTTATACCTATAAATAAAATGGGAAATACAAGGAAATCAATCATAATTGGTAGCGGCAGCTATCTGCCTACACGCACCATCACAAATAAAGACTTTATGGGGCACATTTTTTTTAACCAAGATGGCACAGTATTGGAAAAAACTAATGAGGAAATAATTCGGCAATTTGAACAAATCACAGGGATCAGGGAACGGAGGTATGTTACCGATGACCTTGTTACTTCTGATATTGCTACCTTGGCTGCGACGAGTGCCCTTGAATCTGCACAAATTGACTGCGAATCACTGGATTATATAATTGTTGCGCATAACTTCGGTGATATAAGAGCTGATAATCCGCGGAGCGAGTTTGTGCCGTCTCTTGCATCACGAGTAAAATATAACCTTGAAATCTCCAATTCCCGGACAATCGCTTATGACTTGCCATTTGGATGCGCAGGGTGGTTACAGGGAGTGATACAGGCAGATTTTTATCTCAGGAGCGGAAATGCTCACAGAATAATGGTGATAGGTGCAGAAACACTTTCCCGTATATGTGACCCCCATGATCGCGACAGTATGATTTATGCAGACGGCGCAGGGGCTGTGATCCTGGAAGCTATGGAAAGTGCAGAACCTGTGGGTATCCTTGCGCATGTTACCCGGTCATATAGCCATGAGCTTGCGTATGTATTAAAGATGGAAAAATCATCCAATCCTGCCTATGGTAATAACCGTCTTTTTTTAAAAATGCAGGGGCGGAAATTATATGAACATGCGCTGAAATATGTCCCGGTTGCGATTAAAGAATCAATTGCAATGGCAGGATTATCAATTGCTGATATTGATAAAATGCTGATCCACCAGGCAAATAATAAAATGGATGAGGCTATTCTGAAACAATTATATGAACTCTACGGGATTAAGTCGATTCCTGACAATATGATGCCGATGACCATTTCCTGGCTGGGCAATAGTTCTGTGGCAACGTTGCCTACGCTATACGACCTCTTTTCAAAAGGTAAGATAGAAAATTATAATATTACGAACGACCGCATTCTGGCATTTGTTGCTGTAGGTGCCGGTGTTAATATTAATTCGCTAATTTATAGAATACCCTAAAAGCATGAGGATGCTTACTCACTGAGGTTTAAAGGGTAAGTGCGACCAATTTACCCAAATCATTACCATCGGTAGCCTGATAGCGACAGAAAAAAGACTAAAAGTTGCAAGTGGCTTTAACAAATGTATAGACTGTCTTAAAACAACATCAAAAGTCGGAAAAAGCATAAAACTTAGCCCGTTGACCCCTTTCCTATAAACTAAAATAAATTTTTGCCGTTAAAGGAAAGTATGTTTTTCCACCGGCTACAACATTTTAGTCCGTATTCCGGTCATCTTTATGATGCCCTGAAAGTCCCTTTTATCAAAAAGCGGGACGGGGTATTTGGCCGTTCTGATAGCCGCTTTGACCTGATGGACAGGGAGGGCTATTTTCCGTTCCTGGAATTGTTAAGAGACGGCCATGTTTACTTTATCAGCGATGAAGATTTATTAGAATTTTTAAATATCACGGAAGATACTTTAAACCAATATGAGGTCGATTACTGGCCGGGATGGAACATTGATTTTAAAGAGCAACTGGCAAAGCGGTTTACGGAGGGCTATGAACAAGGCAAAAGCGATTTCGAACAGAATTTAGGTATAAGCTATGCGGCACTACCGTATGAGCAGCAATTACCGTATCTACGTGCCTTTTGCCTTTACTGCCTTGATTTTCTTTTTTTTGAAGGCGACCTGGTTGACACGCTTTTTTATAACTTAGGTTACCTGCAAGCCAGTCTATACCGGGGATTTGTGGAGATCAACCATTTGTTGGCACTATCGCCGGATGGAAACGCCGCTATTGGATTGCATTTTGAGAGTTATAACAAGAGGCGCGAACTTGCAGGCAAGGACGAACCAATCGCACCGCAAGAGCAGCCAACAATCAACGAAAAAACCGACACCACGCGTATTGAATTGCTTTGTGATATTTCCGAGATAAAAAAAGTGTGGTCGGTTCTTACTGAACCGATTAAAACAAAGAACGGCACAGAGGCCGCCGTATTCAGCAAAACCGACCTGCAAAAATTTTTAGGTACGGTCTTTTCGTCCGGCGCTTTTCCCGACAGCCTTAAAATGGCTGATTATACAGCGGTCAAAATCACATCACGCGGCGATATGCGCAACGTACTCAATGCGTTGATGTACGCTACCTATAATATCAACCGGGAATTTAACCGCAGCACCAAACTCATCCAATATGCAACCATCCTAAAAAAATACTTTGCTGTTTTTGCAGGCTCCGGCACCGAGAGTATTAAAAGCGTTATCGCCACCCACGCCCCTAAGGGTCTCGACATACTTAAAGACAGCGTTACCGATAATCCCCATATCGAAGAAATGCTTCAAATCCTTAAAAAACATAAATTATTACATTAATGTCATTGCGATTTTAAGGGGGTTTGTACTATTCCTTTGTATCCATCAAACGCGAAATGTATGGATACAAAACCAAGAATTCTATTTACTTCCCTTTCAGAAAATGAGTTGAGCAAGCTCATGGAAGCATCCGTCCGTAAAGCATTGGAGACGGACAAAAGGCCGCCGGAGCAGGACGTACTGCTTACGACCCGGCAGGCATCGGCATTGATATGCTATAAGCCGTCAACCATTTACGGACTGGCCAAAGAGAACAAAATCCCCCACGTTAAAACGCGGGGTAAACTACTGTTCTCCCGTAATGCTCTGCTTGAATGGATAGCAGCCGCAAATCTTAATTTTTCCACACCATTAAATTCAAACCAAAGCAAGGAGGCTACCGCATGAATTTCGAGTTAATCACATTACAAGACCTGAACAATTTAAAGAACGAACTATTGGGCGAGATCAGGGGCATCAAGAAAATGATACAACCGGGCGGCATCGAACCGAAGCAATGGCTGAAAAGCTACGAGGTTAAGAAGCTGCTTAAAATATCTTCCGGCACGCTGCAAAACTTGCGCATCAACGGCACGCTCCGTTACACGAAAATCGGCGGCCTGCTCTATTACAAGTACGAGGACATCATGAACCTATTGGAACAAAACAGCAAGTAAAAATCATCGACAAATGAACTATCGGAATAGCTGTATATACGATAACCAGGTCTATGGGCGAAGAAGAAGCAAGTTTGTGTTTTTGGTACCCAAAAACTCCGCCCGCGCCTTCGGCGGGTCGGCAAACTTGCTTTTTGCTCCCGATGGTCGCAAAAAGATTTAAGGAAGTTTCAGGCTTTTAAAGACAGGAATTATGATGTCACAGGAATTAAAAGTAACGGCTAAACAGGAAACTGATAAGCCCAAGCATAAGGGGGGCAGACCCAAGAGCAGGGTCAGGCGCGAGACGCATGTAAAGGTGAGGCTAACCGCCACCGAACATTTTATGATCGGTACAAAGGCCAGAGAAGCAGGGATGCGGGTAAGCGACTGGGTAAGGGCAGCCGCTAAATCGGCGCGGGTAGTCGCCCGGTTAAAGCCGGAGGATTTACAGTTGATGCGGATGCTGTCAGGATTAGCCAATAACCTGAACCAATTAACGAAGCTCGCGCACCGGGACGGTATTCTAAGTATTGCCCGTAAAGCCGACAGCACCCTAACCGAGATTTTTGATGCCCTGAAATATTTTAACAGCCATGATCGCCAAGATACCTAAGCCCGGCAAAAGTTTCGGGGGCTGCATCCAATACAACGTATTAAAAAAGCATGCAGCCATATTGTACGCGGACGGTGTACGCACCGGGCAAATCGCGCACACCATCGAGGATTTTAACGCGCAGCGTAAAATGAACCCCGGCTTAGGTCAGGCGGTCGGGCATATCGCATTAAGCTGGAGCCCTAACGATAAAGACATATTAACCGATGAAAAAATGGTCAGTATCGCCCAGGCATATTTGTTACGCATGAAGATACAGGACACGCAGGTTTTAATGGTACGTCATAAAGACCGGGAGCATCCGCATGTGCATATCATTTATAACCGGGTAAACCACAATGGCAAGACCATAGCCGATAACTTTCAACGGCAAAAGAGCATTAAGATTTGCAAGTCGCTCACCTTGCAGCATGGCCTGTTTATCGCACAGGATAAGCAAAACGTTAATCGTCAGCAACTAAAGGGCATAGATAAGGTAAAGTATGAGTTACACGACGCCATAAAAGCGGTTAGCCAAAAGGTGTACAGCATGAACGAGCTAAAGCAGGAATTAGCGAAGCAAGGCATTGGTATACTGTATAAATACAAAAGCGGTTCGCTTGAAAAGCAGGGTATCACTTTTAGTAAGGGCGAGTTCAAGTTTAAAGGGTCAGAATTAGACCGCAGTTTAAGCTATAGCAGGCTAAGCAAGCAGATCAGTGATCAGTCGCAGGTACGCGAACAGCAGGAAAAAACCGCTCGGCAGCAAAGCTCGGTTCAGGAACGCCGTTTGGCCGATCAGTTACGGCAGGCAATTGCAACAGAGAGAAGTAGGGAAACGAGCAGACAGGCAGATGCCAGCATCATAGACGAAGTCTTCGGAAAGCTATTGAAAACAAGCAGTTCAGGCGGCGGCGAACCGGAAGAACCTCGACGGAGACGCAAGAAAGGTCACGGTGAAGAACAAGACCAAAGCATGGGCATTGGTCGATGATTGAATTAATAAGAGAAATTATTATGGCACATGAAGATAATATACAGCAGGAAATTGTTGAAAGTTTGGCTAAGAAATATATTGAACTCGACAAGCGGCAAAGTAAAATAGAGGCCTTGAATTTAGAACAATTACCGGCGCAGGTTAAAGATTTAGACAAGTCTATAACTGAAATAAAAGAAATGAAAATGACAAATTTTTGGGAACAGCTTAACGAATATGGAAGCCAACTGAAAGTTTACGGTGAAAAATTACAGGCCATACCGAAATATATACTTGTTCGGAACAGAATTGAATTTGATATAAAATCCAAGTTTGTGATTAAGATTGTCCTATGGTTGAGTTTAGCCGTCGCGATTTTAATTGCAATGGTAGTCATGTTATTGATTGAACTTTCAAGTCGTTCAGAAGCTAAAGACAAATATGAACTGGTACGAGGTTTTTACCCTGAAGTTGCGGCACAGGTAGATAGTGGTTACCTCGTTAACAGAGACAAACTGATTAGGCAGGCAAACATTAATATAACCCGTCGTCAGCAATTATTAGATGCGGAAATTAACGCACAGCAAGCAGTTAAAATGAGTAAAGAGGCACAGCAGAAACTAAGACACTTAAAGAAGCAAAAAAAGTAATAACGGGTTACAACGTTTTCGTGGCGGATTAGGCTATCAATAATAAAAGCCACCCATCACTCTGCCGGGCGGCTTTTAACCTAAACCTTATCACAATTAAACGGGTGAATGACAGTTTGTCAAATGACCACGTTTATTATATAATGCAAAGCTAATTGTTTAGATCAAATCTCCAAGCGTTTTTAAAGAAAAATGTTGTGGAATTCACCAACATTTATTTATCTTGCTCCGTACAACAATTCAATAATATAAGTGAGTGAAGTATGGTTGGAATTGGGTATAACATTTGTTTAGTGAGTATACTATGAATTATTGAACAATTGAGGTTTGTAAATCGAAAGTTTATTATCAGGAAAGGTAATTCTGCTGACGACGAGAGCTAATTATATACCTAAACCGGATAGTATGAAAGTTATTAATCTTATTGACAGGCAAGTTCCAGGTGCATCTATTTTGGAGGATACGCGGGTTGTATACATGTGGTTGATAGAAAATCTGTATCTCGCAATCATTGACGAAGAACAACGTGTGATAGGCGTCTTAACCTTAAAGGATTTGCATCACAATGCGGACGCACTTAATGTAATTGATTTTGATATCAGCAAACCGGAAGTTAGCCCCGAGCAGAGTATTTTTGAGGCTTTTGAATTGATGAAAGAAACAGAAAATGACTGTCTGCCGGTCTATGATGACGGGAAGTTTTTGGGCGTGATTACCATGAAAAGAATTACTGAACGGTTAGTCCAGTTCGTAAGTGAAACCCAACAGCAGTATCAGAAAGTAATCCATGATTTGCGTAATCCAATTAGTAATTTGAGTAGCTTGATCAAGTTGCTTGATACGACGGTTACAGATCAGGAAACCCAGGAGTTTATAAAGTTATGTACTTTTTCTTGTAAGCATGCGATGGAAATTCTTGACGATCTTTTATATGTTGAAATTGATGAAAATAAACCTCTCGTAAAGGAATTAACTGAGTTAAATGAGTTTTTTAAAATCTGTATTACGGAGCAATCAGGGTTATGTCTGTTAAAAGGTATAAAAGTAGAAACGAACATTTCTAACGATAAATTTGTAAAGGAGATTGACCGTGCGCGGTTAAAACGCGCCATACAAAATGTAATTTCAAACGCTATTAAATTCTCTTATCCAAACTCAACCGTCAAAATGAGTACTAAGATCGAGCGCAACCAGATCATATTAAAAGTTCTGGACGCGGGAATTGGTATACCCGAAATATATCAAAACGATGTATTCGAAAAATTTACTGCTGCTGGCAGAATAGGCACTAACGGAGAACCCTCCACGGGACTTGGACTATGTTTCAGTAAACAATGTATTGAACAACATGGTGGCCAGATATATTTTAAGTCGACAGAGGGACGGGGAACTAAATTTTATATAAGACTATAGCAATTAATTTTGTATTTAAGTGTATCCATAACCAACTAAGAGAATTCACTGTGAACCATCTTTGTATTTTAAGTTAAATTTTGTTGGGGAATAAGCCAACGTTTTTGAATTTTTAATATTCCATTTTTCCTAATCATTTCACAGGAAAAATGGTTAGCGAAACAGACAGAGAACAATTAGCACTATTCGGAAAACATCTTAAATCATTAAGACTGTCTAAAAAACTATCATTTAGGAAAATGGCATTGCTTTGTAATGTGGATTATGCTGATATTCAACGTTACGAGAGCGGCATGGTCAACATCACTTTGTTAACTGTACTGCAACTCGCGAAAGCTTTAGAAGTTGAACCCGATGAGTTATTAAGATTTAAAAAGAATTAAATATTGCAACGTTCTGTTGCTTTTTAAATAGCATTTCCTTTTTCAACCATGTTAAACGTTGCAAGGTTTCTTGCATTCAGCTATTTTTTCAATCGTATTAGAATTAAATATATACAATATCTGGAAAGATCACCGCCTGCGGCAGGCGGCTTCATTCTTATGCTGCCAGCCTCATTGCAATGCAAACAGCAATTGCCGTTTGCATAGTTGCCCCTCATTCACCATAGCCGCAAAGATAGCCCACGCCGGGATAAAACGTCAAGGGTATACGGAGCGAGCCGAATTGTCCGCTTTTCAGCGGCTGGCTCGCCCTTGACATTTTACCCGGCTAAGCGCTTTCGGTTGCTTACATGATGATTAAGGGGCGGTCGTTCTTTAGA
This sequence comes from Mucilaginibacter mali, assembly GCF_013283875.1. Lineage (NCBI taxonomy): Bacteria > Pseudomonadati > Bacteroidota > Sphingobacteriia > Sphingobacteriales > Sphingobacteriaceae > Mucilaginibacter > Mucilaginibacter mali. The sequence continues at coordinate 2,619,448 of NZ_CP054139.1, read as the reverse complement.
CCCAAAGATGAACAGTATGGCGAATAAATAGGCTTTTTTAAGTGAAAAAGATTTATTATATTTGCATAACAAGTTCATTGACTATCTGTTACGAGTGCTTTAGTGATACAAATGCGATCAAATGAAGTCTAATAAAATGAGACCCATTCGGTTACCATTTTCACAAGTCAACTTGATAACTTTCATATAATCAACGCATTAAGGAGCAGGATAATCATCCTGCCATCCCGACGTTACAGGACAGATCAGATTTTTTTCTGGTCTGTCCTTTTTTTATGCTATCTAATTCGCTCTATACCTGGTAGATATACTTAATAACCTCATTGACCCTGCCGGTTCGAAGTACCTATTTTCGACGCTCATTCGTTAATATCCCCAACAAGTATTAGTATTGCATCCAAATGCAACAAACCATCCTCATCATCGACGATGAAAAAAAGCTGAACGATCTGCTATCGCGTATCATCGGGTTAGAAGGGTTTCGGGTATTGCAGGCTTTTACGGGTAAAGAAGGTTTGAAACTGTTGCAGCAGGAAGATGTGTTATTGGTATTAAGCGATGTGAAATTGCCTGATGTTAACGGGGTAGACCTGGTAAAAATCATAAAAGAAAAGAAACCTTATGTTGAGGTTATTAACCTTACAGCTTATGGCACTATTGCCGATGGGGTAAAGGCCATTCAGAATGGCGCGTTCAATTACATCACCAAAGGCGACGATAACGATAAGATCATTCCGCTGGTTAACCAGGCTATTGATAAAGCTATTTTGCAGCAACGTGTGTTTGAACTTGAAAAAAAGGTAACCAGGAAATATAGCTTCGCCAATATTATAGGCGCCTCAAAAGCCATACAAGAGGCGGTTACACTGGCACGCAGGGTAGCGGTAACAGATACCACCGTTTTGCTTTTGGGCGAAACGGGTACGGGTAAAGAAGTTTTTGCATCAGCCATTCACTATGAAAGCGAACGGCGCTTGATGCCTTTTGTGGCCATAAACTGCAGCAGTTTTTCGGGCGAGCTATTGGAGAGCGAACTATTTGGTTATAAGGCCGGCGCCTTCACCGGCGCGCTGAAAGATAAAAAAGGCTTACTGGAAGAAGCACAGCACGGCACCGTTTTTTTGGACGAAATAGGTGAGATGAGCCTGGAACTTCAGGCTAAGCTGTTGCGGGTTTTAGAAAGCAAAACTTTTATAAAACTTGGCGATACCCAAACCACCAAAGTAAATATACGGGTACTGGCGGCCACCAACCGCGATCTGCAAAAAGAAGCGGAAGCAGGGCGTTTCCGGCTCGACCTGTATTACCGGCTTTCGGTATTTACCATCGCGCTCCCTTCGCTAAACGAGCGTAAAGCAGATATAGCCTTGCTGGCAGATCATTATCTGAAAGATTTTGCATCGAAAATGGGCAAAGGCATACTTAAAATGGATAGCGCTTTTTTAGAGTTACTGAATAAGCATCACTGGAAAGGCAATATCCGCGAATTGAAAAATATGATAGAACGGGTAGTGATACTGGCCGATGAAGCTATTTTAACCCCCGATCTGCTACCGCCCGAATTTAAATATGACAGCGGAGATCATAGCGCTGTAGATCTGGCCAGCGTCGAGCGTCAGCATATCCACAAAATCCTGGCACGTACCAACGGCAACAAAACCGAAACAGCCCGTTTATTAGGCATTGGCCTAACCACGCTTTACCGCAAGCTGGAGGAGTATAAACTAAGCTAAGCAAATCGTCGTCTCCCATTCTGATAAAAAACCCTTCCATTTTGGAAGGGTTTTCTTGTTTGTGGTACCTGCCGGTGAATAACATTTAACTGTATATCAGCTGTTTGTGTTGTTTTTCTTCCCGATGGCATCCCCATTGCCAATAGTGGTCAAAAACAATATAAAAAATGATCACAATCGTCCTTTTCCTCGCCATCATCATCTGTTGCTGGCTATTTTTTAAATCAATCGACTGGTTCGAAAAAATCTGATTACATCATGATCGCGCTATTTATCATTTCCATCGCAGTGTTTGCATACATGGTGTATGTACTGCTTAAACCCGAAAAATTTTAATCGAAAATGAACACCGAACTATCAGGAGTGATCGCCTCCTTTATCATCACCCTGCTTATTGCTATCCCGCTGGGTAAATACCTGGCCAAAATGTTTGCCGGCGAAAGGGTTTGGACCGACTTTATGAAGCCGCTTGAAACCGGTATCTACAAATTATCTGGTATCAGCCCAAACCAGCCTATGGACTGGAAACAGTTTCTGAAAGCGATGCTAATGATCAACTCGTTATGGTTGGTTTACGGCTTTTTTGTTTTAATATACCAGGATAAGCTGCCTCTTAATCCCGATGGCAACCCCGGCATGACGCCCGACCTGGCCTTTAACACCATCCTAAGCTTTGTAGCCAACTGTAACCTGCAACACTATAGCGGCGAAAGCGGGGTAACCTATCTTACCCAACATTTTATTTTGATGTTTCTGCACTTTACCAGCGCGGCTACCGGTATTGCCTGCGCGGTAGCGGTATTTAAAGCCCTGCGCGACAAAACCACCACCGATGTGGGTAACTTCTGGAACTACTTTGTGCGGTCGGTTACCCGCCTGCTGTTGCCCTTATCAATAATAGTAGCCTTGATACTAACTTTTAATGGTACACCTGCCAGTTATGCCGGTAAAGATCAGTTTATATCCCTACAGGGCGATACGGTACACGTATCGCGCGGACCGGCAGCGCAAATGATCGCTATAAAACATTTAGGTACTAATGGGGGCGGCTGGTTTGGAGCTAACTCATCACACCCGCTGGAAAACCCGAATTACCTGACCAATATTACCGAGATCGTTTCGCAGATGATCGTCCCGATGGCCATGGTATTGGCCTTTGGATACTTCATCCGCAGGAAAAAATTGGGTTGGGTGATCTTTGGCGTAATGACGATCGGCACGCTGATGCTGATGATCCCATCCTTTAGCAGCGAACTTGGCGGTAACCCGGCCATTGCAAAAATGGGGGTCAGCCAGTCGGCAGGTGCTATGGAAGGTAAGGAGGTGCGCATAGGCGCGATGGCTACCGCTTACTGGAGCACGCTGACCACTGTGGTATCAACGGGTTCGGTTAATGGTATGCACGATAGCACCATGCCGCTCACCGGCCTGTGGCAATTACTGGCCATGATGATCAACTCATTCTTTGGCGGATGCGGCGTAGGGGTACTGAACTATTTGATCTACGTTATTATAGCGGTATTTATATCGGGCCTGATGGTTGGCCGTACGCCGGAGTTTTTAGGGCACAAGGTTGAGGCGCGCGAGGTGAAAATTGCTGCGTTAATTACCCTGCTCAGCCCTTTTCTGATATTGGCGGGCACAGCCATATCTGCCTATGTATTTAACCATTATGGTACGGCCGACTGGGCGGTTAAACCATCAAGCTGGTTAAACAATCCCGGCTACCATGGCTTTTCGGAGATGTTGTATGAAAATACTTCATCAAACGCCAACAACGGTTCGGGCTTTGAAGGCTTGGGCGATAACAACATTTTTTGGAATGTGCTCACCGGCCTGGTGATCATCTTAGGAAGGTTCCTGCCCATTATTGGTCCGGTTGCGATAGCTGGTTTGCTGGCGCAGAAGAAATACATACCCGAATCGGCTGGCACGCTTAAAACCGATACCGTAACCTTTGGTGTAATGACGTTTGCGGTCATTATTGTACTCAATGCATTGTCGTATTTCCCGGCGCTGGTACTTGGCCCGATCGCCGAATATTTTTCAATGCTTAAATAACAACCTCTACCCAACCCCTCTCCAGGGAGAGGGGCTTTAACAAAGGGAATAACAAATAAAACAAATGCCTCCTAAAGCCCTCCCCCTCGGGGAGGGTTGGGAGGGGTGAAAATATGAAAACATCATCAAATAAATTATTTGAACCCGCTTTGGTGCAAACTGCGCTAAAAGAGTCGTTCGTTAAACTGAACCCTAAAACCATGATGCGCAATCCCGTAATGTTTACGGTTGAGATTGGTACCGCCATTATGCTGTACGTAACCATCTACAGCTTCTCGCACCGCGATCAGGGCTCGTTCGCTTATAATTGCAGCATTTTTATTATCCTGCTGCTTACCCTGCTGTTTGCCAACTTTGCCGAAGCTATTGCCGAAGCCCGTGGTAAAGCGCAAGCCGATAGTTTACGTAAAACCCGCGAAGACACGCCCGCCAAAGTTATACTGGAAGATGGATCGGTAACCATACGCTCATCAAACCAGTTGCTTAAAGGCGATGTGTTTACCTGCGAAGCCGGCGATACGATCCCCACTGATGGTGAAATTATTGAAGGTTTGGCTACCATTGATGAATCGGCCATTACAGGTGAATCGGCCCCGGTGATCCGCGAGGCCGGTGGCGATAAATCGTCGGTAACTGGCGGTACCAAAGTATTATCCGACAGGATAAAGGTTGTGGTAACCACCCAGCCCGGCGAAAGCTTTTTAGATAAAATGATAGCCCTGGTAGAAGGGGCATCGCGACAGAAAACACCAAACGAGATAGCTTTAACTATCCTGCTGGCCAGCTTTACACTGGTGTTTATCATCGTTTGCGTAACGCTGCAACCCTTCGCGGCTTATGCCAACACGCCAATTACTATCGCGGCGCTCATCTCGCTGTTTGTATGCCTGATCCCTACCACCATTGGCGGCCTGTTATCGGCCATTGGTATTGCCGGGATGGACAGGGCACTGCGGTCGAACGTGATCACCAAATCGGGCAAGGCGGTTGAAACTGCCGGCGATATCGACGTGTTACTTTTAGATAAAACCGGGACGATCACCATTGGTAACCGTAAAGCCACGCAGTTTTGGCCCGCGCCCGGTATTAACCCAGACGAGTTGGTGAAAGCTTGTGTGTTATCATCGCTGGCTGACGAAACACCAGAGGGCAAGTCCATTATTGAACTGGCGCAGCAAGGCAATGCGCGCTTGTCTTTAAGTGCCCCCGATGGTTCGGAGTTTATCAAATTTACCGCCGAAACACGCGCCAGCGGGATCAATACGCCAGATGGTAAACGCATCCGCAAAGGGGCGTTCGATGCCATCCGTAACTCGGTAATTAATGCCGGAAACACGTTTGACAGCGAGGTGGAAGACCGCGTAAAAATGATCTCATCAAAAGGTGGTACGCCGCTGGTAGTAGCACAAAACGAACAGGTTTTAGGGGTGATCGAACTGCAGGATATTATAAAACCAGGTATTGCCGAACGCTTTGAGCGCCTGCGCAAAATGGGTATCAAAACTGTGATGGTTACCGGCGATAACCCGCTTACCGCCAAATTTATTGCCGAAAAAGCCGGTGTGGACGATTTTATTGCCGAAGCCAAGCCCGAGGATAAGATGCGCTACATTAAAGCTGAGCAGGCCACCGGTAAGCTGGTTGCCATGATGGGCGATGGCACTAACGATGCCCCCGCGCTGGCCCAGGCCGATGTTGGCGTAGCCATGAACAGCGGTACCCAGGCCGCCAAAGAAGCCGGTAACATGGTCGACCTGGATAACGATCCAACCAAATTGATTGAGATCGTAGAGATAGGTAAGCAACTACTGATCACCCGTGGTACGCTGACGACATTTTCCATCGCGAACGATGTGGCCAAGTATTTTGCTATTGTGCCGGCCTTGTTCATCGCTTCGATCCCTGCTTTACAGGCGATAAACATTATGCGCCTGCACAGCCCGGAGAGCGCTATCCTTTCGGCAGTGATCTTTAACGCTATTATTATTCCGATGCTGATACCACTGGCTTTAAAAGGTGTGGAATATAAGCCCATTGGTGCAAGCGCGCTGCTGCGCCGCAACCTGCTTATTTATGGCCTGGGAGGCGTTATCGCGCCTTTCATAGGCATCAAGTTAATCGATTTATTAATCTCTGTAATCATCTGATATCATCATGAAAACCTTCATACAATCCATCCGCTTAACGCTTGTGTTAATAGTGGTGCTGTGCATTATATATCCTGTTTTAATTGCCTTTGCAGGCAAATTAGCTAAAGGCAAAGGCGATGGCGAAACCATCACGGTAAACGGCAAAGTCGTAGGCTATGCCGCTATCGGCCAAAGCTTTACTAAACCCCAATACTTCTGGGGGCGCCCGTCGGCGGTGGCTTATAATGCTGCTGGCTCGGCCGGATCTAATAAAGGCCCCAGCAATCCTGATTATCTAAAAGAGGTAAATAACCGTATTGATACCCTGCTTAAATATCATCCCTATTTAAAACGCAGCGATATCCCTGCCGATATGGTCACCGCATCAGGCAGTGGTTTAGACCCGGATATATCTCCCGATGCTGCCAAAATACAGGTAAAACGTGTGGCGCAATTCCGCAAAATAGATGAGCAGGAAGTAGCGGCCCTGGTGAATAGCCATATCGAAAGCCCGGCGTTCGGCCCGGCAAAAGTGAATGTGCTGAAGTTGAATGTGGCTTTGGACGCATTGAAATAACTCGTTAAAAAGAACGTCATGCTGAGTAATATAATCCCGGCGGCCTCTAATGGTTTTTATGACATGCCGATGAAAGCCCCCTCTAAATCTCCCCCAAAGGGGGAGACTTTGGAACCCTCTCCTCTGGAGAGGGCAGGGTGAGGCTTCAGCGGAAAAACATACATGTCATGCTGAACTTGTTTCAGCATCCCACAAGCAGAGCCGACTTGATGGTTGAGACCTTGCAAGTGGGGTCCCGAAATAAATTCGGGATGACGGATTATTTAAAATTATAACAACACAAGATGAACAAACTAATAACCATAACAACCATACTGGCCTTAGCGGCCACCATCACCCGTGCCCAGGAAGCGGCGAAAACGGTTGATCCGCCACTGGTGATCACCGGCTCGGTAGATACGTATTACAAGTACGATTTTTCAGGACACAGCAATATCCCCACCAGCTTCGCCTCAGATCAAAACTCGTTCTCGATCGGGATGGTAGACCTGGGCCTGAAAAAAAAGATCGGCAAAGCCTCGTTTGTAGGCGAAGTATCCTTTGGTCCGCGTAATGACCAGTCGATCCCGGTACCCACCAACCACATCCAAAACCTGTATGTAGCTTATGATCTGACCAGCCAGCTGAGCGTTACCGCCGGTTACATGAGCACTTTTGTAGGTTACGAAGTAATCTCACCTGCCGGTAACTTCAACTACTCCACATCGTATTTGTTCACTAACGGCCCGTTCCAGAATGCCGGTGTTAAACTGAGCTATGCTTTCAGCGATAAAGTAAGCCTTGCCGCCGGTTTATATAACGACCTGTGGAATGTTTACAGCGCCGCCAGCAAGATCAACACTTTCGGCGCGCAACTGATGGTAGTCCCGGTAAAAGGCTGGGCGGCCTATTTGAACCTGGTAAGCGGCCCTGCATCAGGCACCGAGCTTGACCTGACCACCACTTACCAAATTACCGAAGCCTTTAAACTGGGCTTGAACGCGGCTGATTTCAGCGCGCCGACCGCGGTTAAAGGCGGTTTTACCGGTGTGGCCTTGTATCCGCAGGTAGCGGTAGCACCCACCGTAACCTTAGGCTTACGTGGCGAGTACTTTAAGACCAAAACCGGCGGCTTCACTACTGCAGGCCCGGCTGCTGGCGAATCGGTAACCGGATTAACATTTACCGCCAACATTAAAGGCGGCCCATTGACCTTTATCCCGGAAGTAAGGTTAGATAACGGATCGAAAACGATGTTTACCGATAATAAGGGCATAGCCACTAAATCGGCATCGCAGTTTGCTTTGGCTGCTGTTTACGCATTTTAAAATAAAATATTTTAACCACAAAGAGCACAAAGGAATCACAACATTGCCAGCACAAAGAATATAAAGGGGTTTTAATAATGATCGAATAGGTCTGCATGCTATCTCTGAGCCCTTTGTGAGTTAGATCACCATCAAGCAACATGGAAAATAACAGGGTAAAAGACTTTATAGACCTGGTTAAGCGCTCGCGGCGGGGTAAGCTCAAAATTTATATTGGGATGAGCGCCGGTGTGGGCAAAAGTTACCGGATGTTGCAGGAGGCACATGCCCTGGTGCGTAATAGCATAGGCATACAAATAGGTTATATAGAAACACATAACCGGGCCGAAACGCATGCTCTGCTGGCAGGTTTACCGCTTATTGCCCGGCGTAAAATATTTTACAAGGGCAAGGAACTGGAAGAAATGGATCTGCAAGCCATACTTAACCGGCACCCCGAAGTGGTGATAGTTGATGAACTGGCGCATACCAATATAGAAGGGAGCAAGAACAGCAAACGCTGGCAGGATGTGGTAGATTTGCTGGAAGCCGGTATAAGTGTGATAACTGCGGTAAACATCCAGCATTTAGAAAGTTTAAACCAGGAAATAGAAGAAATTACCGGCATTGCGATCACGGAAAGGATCCCGGATAAAATACTGGAAATGGCCGACGAGATCGTAAACATCGACCTTACCGCCGATGAACTGATTGATCGCCTGAAGGATGGCAAGATCTACGAAAAGGCTAAAATAGAACGTGCCCTGCAAAATTTTTTCCAAAGCGATAAAATACTTCAGCTGCGTGAGATAGCCCTGAAAGAAGTGGCCCATCATCTGGAGCGAAAGATAGATAGTGAAATACCCAAACAAATTAAACTCCGGCCAGAACGGTTTTTGGCCTGTATATCATCAAACGCCGAAACGGCAAAAGTAGTGATCCGTAAAACAGCCCGGCTGGCATCGTATTACCGTTCGCCCTGGATTGTGCTGTATGTACAAAGCAGCAGCGAAAGTATGGAGCGGATTAAATTAGATAAGCAGCGCCATTTAATTAATAACTTTAAACTGGCAACAGAACTGGGGGCCGAAGTAATAAAACTAAAAAGCGATCAGATTACCCAAACCATTATGAAGGTGGCTAACGAGCGTGAAATAACTACCATTTGTATCGGCAAGCCGCACCTGAACCTGTTCCAGGTAATATTAAGAACGGCCGTATTTAACGAGTTGCTGAAAAATATTGCAGCAAATGAAATTGATTTAGTGATACTATCATGAAAGTAAAAAATAAACTCCGGTTGGGCTTCGGCTTTTTGTTTGTAGTGGTATTGTTCTTCGGAGCGGTATCCATGTTTTATATCAACCAGATATCCAACAATGCCAAAGTGATATTGAAAGACAATTACGAGAGTTTGCGGTACTGTCGTGAAATGCGTACCCTGCTTGATGAGAACTCACTGCCATTGTCTGTTGCTGCTGTAACGCAGTTTAATGCCGCGCTGGTTAAAGAAGAACATAATGTTACCGAACCGGGCGAAGCGCAGGCGGTAGCCGGTTTAAGGGCTTCATTCAATGCCATGCAGGCGCCCAACGCGGCAGACATAGCAGCCCATCAGCGCCATGTGCGCCGGCACTTACTGGATATTGAAACCGTAAATATGAAAGCCATAGTGCGCAAAAACGACCTGGCAAGGGCATCAGTAGACCGGTCGCTGGTGTTTTTGGGTTTGGCCGGGGCATTTGCCTTTATGGTGCTGTTTACCTTCAGCGTTAATTTCCCGGGCTTTATCACCGATCCTTTGAATACACTTTTGGCCGGTATCCGCAATATTGGCCCCAAAAACTATCAGCGGATCCATTTTAATAAAAACGATGAATTTGCCGAGGTGGCCAAAGCCTTTAACGATATGTCGGGCAGGTTGAATGAATGGGAGAACAGTAACCTTTCCAAGATCATGTCGGAGAAATTGCGCATCGAAACCATAATAGAACAAATGCACGATGCCATTATCGGTGTGAACGAAAAACAGGAGATCTTATTCATTAATACCGCGGCAAAAGGTATCCTTAATTTAAGTATCGATAAAATGGAGGGACTTTCTGTTGCTGATGTTGCCAAAAATAATGACCTGTTTAAATCGATAATCAGCAATGAAAGCAACGGGAAGCCATTTAAAATTGTGGTGAACGGGAAAGATTCTCATTTTCAGTTAGAAACCCGCGAGATAAACGTGCCCAACCTTACAGCCGATCCGGCCGGTGCGTTGAACATTGCCAAAAATTCGGCCGGTAACGTTTATGTTTTGCGCAATATCACCGAATTTAAAGAGCGCGACGAGGCCAAAACAAACTTCATTGCCACCATATCGCACGAGTTAAAAACACCGATCTCGTCCATTAAAATGAGTTTAAAATTGATGAAAGATGAGCGCATAGGCCACATCAATACCGAGCAGCAACAACTGCTGGAACATATTAAAGACGACAGCGACCGCCTGCTGAAGATCACCAGCGAACTGTTGGAACTATCGCAGGTGGAAACCGGTAACATCCAGCTAAATTTTGTGCCGGTGCAGCCCGAAGAAATTGTTGACTACGCCATGGCTTCGGTAAGTTTCCAGGCCGAGCAAAAGGGGGTTAAGCTGGAAGTAGCTAAAGACGATAAACTGCCGCAAGTTAACGTTGATGTAGAAAAAACAGCCTGGGTAATGGTGAATTTCCTGTCTAACGCGCTACGTTACAGTGCAGAAAGATCTACAGTAACTATCAGCATAGTTAATAAAAGAGGAGAGGTGGAGTTTTCGGTTAAAGACACGGGTAAAGGGATAGACGAACAATATCAAAAACGCTTATTCGACCGATACTTCCAGGTGCCAACCGATGGCCAGAATAAATCCGGGTCGGGTTTAGGCCTTGCTATTTCAAAGGATTTTATCGAGGCGCAAAATGGAAAAATATGGGTGAAAAGCGCTATTGGCGAGGGGAGTACCTTTGGATTTAGCTTACCGGTATAAAACCATTTGGCTGAGAAGTATCCCTCGGCCTGACAAAAGAATTGAATAAATGGTGTATTAAGCGGTACAAAGCATAAGCAAAATATAGTGTATTTGTAATAACCAATATATGCTGAAGACAATGCTGCCATTGAAAAAAATATACATCCTAAACCTTATCCTCTTATCTATACTGTTTGTATCGGCTGCGGCAAAAGCTTTAGCGCAGCCAAGCATCACGTTTGGTAAAAATGCCCCCAATATTGTACGTATCACTAAAGATACGCTGGTTCTGATAAAAGGCAGTACTTATGCTTTTACTGTAGATACCCCCGAAGACCAGGGCCTTGTTTCCACAGCCGTTGATGTGAAACAATTGATTATGCAAATAGCACCGGCCAATGGTTCAATTCAGGAATATACAGTTACCGATAAAAGCGGCACGGCGAAAACAGAGGGAGAAATAATAAGCGGCGATCATTTAATAGTTGCTTCGAAAGGCGGCTCTGCAACTAAAGCTTATATCATATCAGTGCATCAAATGGCGCTTAGCGGCAGTTTGGTTATTGCGCAACCTATTATAACTGCTAATAGCACGCATAATCTAACACTTTACTATACCGCAGGTCAGCGTAGCCCGGATGTATCGGTTAAAGTTTACCTGCCTGCAGGGATAAATACTACGATTGAAAATACCACAGTTAATGTCATCGGCAGGGGCGATGTAAAGTTAAGCGGACTGGCCACACAATCAATCGGCCGGGTTGGGGTGGGCTATCCGTATAAAAAAGTCGGCGATGCGTCGATCATAAAGCTAAAAGATGGCGGATCGGTGATCACATTTAATCATCTTGACCTAAGACCGGCAAATGGTCCCGATTTGAAAATCGAAATATCAGGGGTAAATTATAAAACCGCCGGTAACTATCTTTTCAGGGCGATGTATACCACATCTAAACCTGAAATATTAACCAGCCCCGGTACCGGTAATGAAACCGCCGCATTAACGGTTACCCAAACTATATCCGATTTTGAACGGGTGGTAACCAAAGATCTGCAATACAAGGAAACAGCTGATACTTATACTAAAGCTATTTTTAAGTGGGGAAGCGGAACGTCCTCATCGTCGGTGCAATTGATGCAATCGCTGGATAAGGGTAAAACCTGGTCTATATCTCCGGCAACTTTCGATCTCAAAACTTCCATCGCGGCGGTAACGGGTTTAAAACCAGATAAATACTACCAGTTCAGGTTAAATGTTAAAGATGGTATCAATAAAGGACTATCAAATATAGCGAGCATGTACACCGGCAAAGTCGATGTAAAAACTTTTGGCGCAACAAGCAATGGCACTGATGATAATACCGATGCCATCAACAACGCTATCGAACAGCTTAATCAAACCGGTGGCGGTACGCTATTGTTTACCAAAGGCGTTTACCCGGTGCGCACCATACATTTGTTAAGTAATGTTTACCTGTACTTAGATAAAGATGCGACCATTAAAGCCATGAAAGGCGGAGACGCTCCCGAAACTACCTGGTTTAGCGATAAGAAGTACCGTTCGGGCTTGTCGCCTACGGATATGGGGCCATATGCCGATCCTGAAAATTATATGACCAAACAGGATGTTGGCCATCATTACTTCCATAACAGTATGTTTTTTGGTGAGCGGTTAGATAATGTAAAGATCATCGGCTGTGGCCGTATCACCGGTGATGGTAACCTGGTAAACGGCGATAATGTGATGAAAAACACGCCCGATAACCGCAGCGATAAAATGTTTACCCTAAAGCTTTGCACCAATGTGGAAATAGGCGGTATTTGGCACAAGCAAGATCTTTGGTACGATGAAGCCAAAGACGAACCCTATTATATGGGCGATAAAGGCGCAAAAATAGAGGACCTCGATCACATGTTAAAGATTGACCGCTCCGGCCATTTTGCCCTGCTGGCTACCGGTACCGATAATTTAAACATGCACGATACTTATTTCGGTAAATACAGCCAAAGCAACGTACGCGATATTTACGATTTTATGGAGTGCAACAATGTAACGGTTACCAATGTTTTCTCGCGCGTAAGTTCGGATGACGTGGTGAAGCCGGGATCAGATTGTTCACTGGGATTTACACGACCGGCCAGCAATTACATTGTGCGTAATATTATTGGCGATACCAATTGCAACCTGATCCAGATCGGTTCGGAAACGGTGGATGATATTACCGATGTTTATGTAGATAATATTTATGTGCTGGGTGCCAACAAGGCAGGTTTCTCTATTTCGGCCAATGATGGCTCGCATGTAAAGAATGTGTTTTTGAATAGCGGCCGTACAGGGACTATTCACTCCCGCTCAAAGATGTACAGGGCCACTACGCCGTTTTTTATATCAATATCCAACCGTGGGCGGGTTATCGGCGCGCAGGCCGGCAAATATGAGTTTACCGAGAATGGCAAACCGCATAACGAATTGCTGATCAAAAACGTGGATATCGGAGAGGTGGAAAACATCAGCCTGAATGCCATTGATGTTTATGAAATGTACGGCGGCAGCTCATACAACGGCACACGATGGAAACCTTTTGAGGCACAGCGGCGGGCATCGCCAATTATAGCAGGGTACAAACTGCCCGATAATGCCGATGTGAAGGGTGGATTAGATTTTAAACTGCCTAATGGCAAGCATACCGGCTATGTAAACGGAGTAAGCTTTAACGATGTAAACATCCTGGTGAAGGGCGGTAACCCGGCATCAGATACGCTGAACACCACTAACGAGTTAGGCGTTGGCCAATACAATGCCGCCGATTTGAAGATCCAGCCATCGTATGCTTTATGGGCAAGGCATGTAAAGGGCCTGAGTGTGCAGAATAGCACTTTTAATTATGAAAAGCGCGACAGCCGTTACGCGATATTTTTAGATGATAGCCCCGGCGCGAAACTATCGGGCATAAAACTGGTACGCCCGCTGGATAACCATGTGCTGATCAAACTAAAAAATTCGCCGGGGTTGTTGATGCAGGATGTTACATATTTTAACGATGTGTGGGGAAAAGAACCTGCCAAATTGTTAAAGGTAGAGTAGGCGATCATTCATTTTAATAAAAAACTGAATGCCATAGCCCCTTTTTCTTTATGGTTATTGTCTTTACAGTATAGCGGTCCAATTAACGCTATACCTGTATTTGATCATGAAACCCAAGTTACTTAAAGTAAGTACCGACGCTGAAAGTTCATTTAGTGTGCGCCATGAAACGGTGCCCTCAAACAATAACCGCTGGCATTATCATCGCGAGGTAGAGCTGATCTGGTTTAAAAAAGGAAGCGGCACGCAGTTTATCGGCGACCATATCAGCCGCTTTAGAGATGGCGATATGATACTGGTAGGCGCCAACTTGCCACATTACTGGCGGTTCGACGATCAGTACCTGGAGGGCGGCGGTAGTAAGGCCGATATCATTGTATTGCATTTTTGCGAGGATTTTTGGGGCGATAAGTTCCTGCAACTCCCCGAAAATAAAGCCATAAAAATGACACTGGAAAAAGCCCGTCGCGGCCTGATGATCATTGATAAAAGTAAAACGGAAATAGCCGCGCTAATGCAAAATCTGCTAAAAAGCGAGGGCGCCATTAAAGTATTAACGCTGCTGAAAACACTATCAGTTATAGCCAACAGCCGGCAGTTAAGGGCGCTGTCGTCTATAGGTTTCCGGTACGATTATAAGGAGGTGGAGAACGACCGCATTAGTGCCATTTATGAGTATTCGCTGATGAATTTCCGCAGCCGGATACAATTGGATGAAATTGCCAGCGTAGCACATATCTGCCCAAACTCGTTTTGCCGTTATTTTAAATCGCGCACTAAAAAAACCTATTCGCAATTCCTGATAGAGATAAAAGTTGGCAATGCCTGCAAGTTATTGATAGAGAATAAGATGAGTATTAAACAGCTGTGTTTGGAAAGCGGGTTCAACAGTTTCTCCAGCTTTCATAAATACTTTAAAAAAATAACCGGTAAAAGCCCGGCCATTTATAAAAACGAGTTTATTAAGCAGCCGTCTATGCAAAGCACCCCCGCCTGGCACAATTAATATCAAAAACTACCCGATACACCCAATGAAAAGAAAATTTTTAGCCGCAACACTTATCTTCCTGCTATCGGCAACTACTATGATGGTTATTTACGCCCTCAAAACAGATAACGCGCTTATCCCTGATGCCGATAACGCCGGGTTGAAACTCCCCGATGGTTTCGGTGCCTTAAAAGTGGCCACGCTTGATGCCAAGGCCCGTCACATTGCTGTTACCCCTCAGGGCGATATTTATATAAAACTGGCCAAAGCCAAGGGCGGCAAAGGCATCATCACCCTGCACGAAGGAAGCAACGGAAAAGCCCAAATAACCGGCGGTTTTGGTAACTATGGCGGCACAGGGATGTATATTAAAGATGGCTACATGTATGCCTCATCCAATACGGATATCTATCGATATAAGCTGGACGCGCAGGGCAAAGTGATTGACACCCTGCATGCCGAACACATCATATACGGCCTGAAGGCCGGCCGTCAGCACGAAACAAAATCGCTGGTGCTGGATAATGATGGCAATATTTATATCAATATCGGCGCGCCGCTTAGCGCCTGCCAGGTGCAGGACAGGGGGCTACATTCGCCGGGGATACCAGGTTGCCCGTTGCTGGATTCGGCGGGTGGGGTGTGGAAATTCAGGGCCGATAAACTGAACCAGACCTATAAGGATGGCGTTCGCTTTGCTACTGGTTTGCGTAATATTGTTGGGTTAGATTGGAACCAGCAGGACAACCAGCTTTTTGTAATGCAGCATGGCCGCGATAACCTGAACAGTTCCTGGCCCGAACTCTATGATGTAAAAAAATCAGCCGAGTTACCTGCCGAATGTATGTATGCCCTGAAGCTGGGTGATAACGCCGGCTGGCCGTTTATGTATTACGATCAAATACAACATAAAAAAATACAAGGCCCCGAATATGGTGGCGATGGCAAAAAGGAAGCCGACGCGAAATACCTCGACCCGGTAGCTGCCTATCCCGGCCATATGGCTCCCAACGGCTTGCTTTTTTATACCGGCAAAATGTTCCCCGAGAAATACCGCAACGGCGCTTTCATCGCTTTCCATGGCTCGTGGAACCGCGCGCCTGAGCCGCAAAAGGGTTATTGCGTGGTATTCCAACCCTTTAAAGATGGCAAGCCCTCAGGCGATTGGGAAATATTTGCCGATAACTTTTCCGGCTCGGCCGAAAATACTGCAAAAGGTGGCCGCAGTGCCGAACACCGCCCCGTAGGCCTGGCCATGGGTGCCGATGGTTCGCTTTATGTAACCGATGATGTTAAAGGTACCATCTACCGAATTATCTACACTAAAAAATAAATCCCCTAAAATGAAAAAACTATTTGTCCTGTTGTTATTAGTTAGTCCGGTTTGCCTTAAGGCGCAAACTAAAAGTAAATCTAAAGTAATTGCTACGGCAGGCATAACGGTATCTGTCACCCGCGGAGAAAAAGTATATAAGCAATATTGCCTTTCGTGCCACCAGGCCGATGGCGGCGGCGTGCCGAATATGAACCCTCCGCTCAGCAAAACCAGTTATGTAACCGGCGATAAGGTGCGGCTGATAAAAGTGGTGCTGAACGGCTTTACGCAAAATGTTGATATCGACGGCGAATCGTACTCGAACAATATGCCGCCGCACAATTTTTTAAAAGACCAGGAAATTGCCGATGTATTAACCTATATCCGTAATAACTTTACCAATAAAGCAACAGCCATAACTATTGCGCAGGTGAAAGCAACCAGGGCCGCCAACAAAAAATAACCTGAATAAATGCAGATGCTAACAACTAAGATCTCACGATGGTTACAGCTGACCATTGCCGTTGGCCTAATGGCCTTACCCGGTGCATTACATGCCGAAGATTGCAATATTGAAAAGTTTGGTGCCAAAGGCGATGGGCAAACGCTTAATTCGGTAGCCATCCAAGAGGCGATCGACCATTGTAACCAAACCGGCGGGGGCAAGGTGATCTTCCCGGCAGGGCGTTTCTTATCGGGTACTATCGCGCTAAAAAATAACGTAACCCTGCAATTGCAAAAAGGCGCGGTATTATTAGGCAGCACCGATATTAACGATTACCAAAACCTCGACCCGTTTACCGAGGGTCTTGGTCAGCATGTAGGCTGGGCGTTGGTGGTAGGGGTCGATTTGAAAAATATAGGTATTGAGGGCGAGGGTGTGATCGATGGCCGTGGGTCGGCGCTAAAAGCGCAGCAGATATTAACCGATACCCGCCCCGAAGGTGAACGCTGGGGTAGACGGCCGTTCTTGCTACGATTGGTGCGCTGCGAAAAGATCAGCGTAAGCGGAGTTACTTTAAGTTATTCGGCCGCATGGACATCGCACTATTTTCAATGTAAGGATGTAAGCATCCAAAAACTAAAAATTATAAGTCGCGGTGTTGCCCATAACGACGGGATAGATATTGACGGCTGCCAGAATGTGGATATCAAAGATTGCGATATCGACAGCGGTGATGATGCGGTATGCTTTAAAACCACATCAAGCAAAATGCCCTGCAGCCATATCACCGTTAGCGGCATGCGTTTAAAAAGTAGCCAGGGCGCTATTAAAATGGGCACCGAATCGATGGCGGCCTTTGAGGATATTAAGATCAGCGATTGTTATATTTATAACACCGGCAACGGCGGTATCAAACTGCTAAGTGTGGATGGCGCGCGTTTACATAATGTAGAGATAGCTAATATCACTATGGTAAACGTAAAAACCCCTATTCTCATCAGGTTAGGGTCGAGGCTGAGCGTATTCCGTAAAGACCAGGATACGCAGCAACAAACGGGGGTTTTAGAAAACGTAACCATTAAAAACGTAAAAGCCCAGGCTGCCGATACAGCCCAGCTAATGCCACCATCGGGTATATTAATTACAGGCGTGCCGGGGCATCCTGTAAAAAACTTAACGCTGGAGAATATAGAGATACAACTGGCTGGCGGCGGTACACAGGCCAATGCGCAGCAGGTTGTGCCGGAAGCCATTGACAAATACCCCGAAGTAAAAACCTTTGGCCCGATTATACCCGCCTATGGCGTATGGGCAAGGCATGTGGAGGGTTTGGTACTAAACAATGTACGCTTTAAACTAAAATCTAATGATTTACGCCCCGCCATGATCTGCGAAGATGGTAAGGAAATAAAGATCAGCAATTGCGATATCCCTGAAACCAACGGCGGCAAGTCTATCATCAGGCTAACAAAGGTTGCCGGTGCCAATATCGGCAACAACAAAGTACTGGGTTCGGCAGATGCCTTTGTTGCGGTTGATGGCGGTGTTACCAACATGCAATTAAACGGCAATAAATTACCGGCAGGATTTAAAAATACAGCAGCATATTAAATGATATTAAAAATGAAATCGGGCAAACGCCTTGCGTTTATCGCCGCAGGGATTTTAGCCCTGCAATTAGCAGCAACAGCCCAAAAAATAGTATTGCCCGCGCAAAACGACCGCTGGGCCATACAGCCTGATGGCAGCATCACCTGGGTGATAAAAGACCGTCTGCCTCATGCCGATCATATCGAAATGTCGGGCGAAAAGGTGTCGCTGTGGGTGCAGTATGGTATCGATACCGCGGGGGCTTGTAATATCAGCCGTACGGTAGTGTTCCCTACATTCCGTATGTTGCCGGATAACACTCGCAGCCATATTTCTTATTCATTTCCCGATGCGGACCTGCCCCGCATTTTTATTAATAACCGGCTGCTGAATATCAACCAGGTTAAAACCGGTAAGTCGGGAGATATGGGTTTTACCGTGAAAAGTATTAACCATAAGGGTATTATGCGCATTTCGGCACAGTCGGGCAACCCGGCTATGTTGAATATAGAGCGCAGCCTGTTCCCATCGGTGGATAAGCCAATGGCCCTGGAAAAATTTGTATTGACCAATACAAGCGATAAGCCCGTTACCGTATTTATGGAGCGCCTGCGCCGCGAAGTTACTACCGATACCACACGCAGTAAAGGGGCGCCGCATACCATTATGGTGCAATCGCTTAATGATGGCAGCCGGGTATTGCAGCCGGGTAAGTCGGTTACGTTCGCGGTTTGCTTCAGGGCTACAGATCAGCCGCAGGTGCCGGTAAATATTAATGTAGATGCTGAAGAAAAGGCCCGTCAAAACCGGGTAACTGAGATAGAGGCACCCCTACAATTGCAAACCCCCGATGAAGTGCTGAATACCGAATTTGCCTTTGCCAAGATCAGGGCTACCGAGAGTATTTATAAAACCAGGGGCGGCTATATGCATGGCCCGGGCGGATTAGCCTATTATGCCGCCATTTGGGCCAACGACCAGGCCGAATATGTGAGCCCTTTCTTCGCTTTTTCCGGCGATAGGATCGGCAACCTTTCCGCAATGAATTGTTACCGCCTTTTTGCCAAATATATGAACCCCGATTACCGGGCCATCCCCAGCTCGATAGTAGCCGAAGGCGATACCGTTTGGAAAGGGGCAGGGGATAGGGGCGACCAGGCTATGATAGCTTATGGCGCTTCGCGCTATGCCTTAACCTATGGCAATGCCGATACCGCTAAAAAACTGTGGCCGCTGATCACATGGTGCCTGGAATATAGCCGCCGGCACATCAACACGCAGGGTGTGGTCGAATCGAAAAGTGATGAGTTAGAGGGACGTTTTCCGTCGGGCAAGGCTAATCTATCTACCAATTCGCTTTATTACGATGCCTTGCTATCGGCGGCCATGTTGGGCAGGCAATTGCATCAGCCTAAAGCCGAAACCGATGCTTATGCCAAACAAGCTGCCGATTTGAAAGCCGATATGGAAAAATATTTCGGTGCTAACGTGGAGGGATTTGATACCTACCGTTATTACGAAACCAACGATGTGCTGCGAGCATGGATCTGCCTGCCGCTTACCATGGGTATCTTCGACCGAAGCAAGGGTACGGTAGATGCTTTGTTCTCGCCACGCTTATGGACGGCCGATGGTTTAGCTACCCAGGCGGGTAAAGAAACTTTTTGGGATCGATCGACCCTATACGCCCTGCGTGGTGTATTGCAAGCCAACGAAACCGAACGCGCCATGACCTTTTTGCAATATTACTCGCGCCGCCGCTTGCTGGGCGAACATGTGCCGTATCCGGTTGAGGCTTATCCCGAGGGCAACCAAAGGCATTTATCGGCAGAAAGCGGTTTGTATTGCTGCATCTACACCGAGGGACTATTCGGTATGCGGCCAACTGGTTTTAACAGTTTCGATTGCTCGCCGCGGCTGCCAAAGGGTTGGGATAAAATGGCTTTACGCAATATCCACGCCTTTGGCCGGGAGTTCGATATGGAAGTTGTACGACAGGAAAAAGATAAATTGATCATCACCATAACCACCGGACAGAGCAAGCGCGTTTACTCCATTAAGGATGGCGCTACTACCTCGATAACGGTATAAACCTTGTTAATTATGAGTATTAATTTTGTAAAGAAGGCGCGCGGCTTGTTCGCCAAACCTGCTGTAGAGCAACCTGTTTCCAATTCGCGCCGCGAGTGGCTGGCTAAAATGTCGGTCCCGGCTATTGGTGCAACCGTAGGTATGGGTTTAATGGGGAAGCGCGCAAGCGCTTTTGGGATAGATAGCCGCCCTGATGACCATACCATTGGTGCTAAAGTTTACAACATCCGCGATTTTGGCGCCAAAGGCGATGGCAAAACGCTGGACACGAAAGCCATCCAAGCCGCTGTTGATGCCTGCACAAAAGATCAGGGTGGTACCGTATTGGTGCCCGCCGGTACATTTGTAACGGGGACGGTTGAGTTAAAAAGCAATGTGCGTTTATACATATCTGCCCAGGGTATATTATTAGGTACGGCCGACGGTAAGCAATACTACGCTGCTGATGCCATTCCGCTCAGCGGCGATTCTACGTTGAATGATGGAAACGTAGGTTTGTTTTTCGCCGTAAAAGCCAATAATATTATCATAGAGGGGCCGGGTACTATCGATGGACAAGGTTCGCAATTTCGTTCACCATCAAAAGGGGTAATGCCTCCGGCAGGGATAACCGGTCCGCACAGGCCGTATCATTTGTTGTTCCACCAGTGTAAAAACTTAACGGTAAGGGATATTTATTTGCTGAACAGTGCCTTTCACTCGGTGCGGGTTATCCAAAGCGAGTTTGTGAAAATGGAGGGCCTGCATATCCGTGGCCGGGTAATTAATAATAACGATGGCTTTCATTTTATCAGTTGCCGTTATGTGCATTTAACCAATTGCGATGTGCAAAGCCAGGATGATGCCTGCGCCCTGTTTGGTAGCTGCAAATTTGTTACGGTTGATGGCTGTAGCTTCAGCACCCGCTGGTCGGTGTTTAGGTTTGGCGGGGGCGAGGCCGAGAATATCACCGTATCTAACTGTATCATCTACGAAACTTATGGGTGCCCGGTAAAAATGCGCTGCGGCCCTGGTTCACGGTTCGAGAATATTTCGTTCTCCAATATTATTATGCGGGATGTTACCGGGCCGGTGTCCATCGGTATCGGTTTGCAGAATGGGCAATCAGCCGATCCTAAAAAGGCGCCGGGTATTATTCGCAACATCTCCTTTAATGGTATTACGGCCACGGTTGTTAAGCCCGTGCCTTTGCGCGAGACCGAGCATCCGAGCGTTTATAATCCCGGCGAAATATTTTCCTGCGTTACGCTGAATGCCATGGATGATGTTTATATGGAAAATATCACTTTCAATAATGTCCAGATCACATTCCCCGGCGGCGGTACAACCGAACAGGGTGCTGTGCGCGATGTACCCAAAGTTGCCGGTGAATATTACCAGATAGGTGTGCCGCCCGCTTATGGCATTTACGCCCGTAATGTACGCGGGCTGGTATTGCACAATGTTAGTTTAAGCATTGCCGCTACGGACGAACGCCCGGCGCTGATATTTGACCATGTAGAGGATGCTGCCATCAATGGATTAAATGTACAGGGTGATGCTAAAGCCGAATCGGTTTGCAGGCTGACAGATTGTAGGGATATACTGATGACGGCCGCGCGTATAAAGGGTGCTGCGCCGGTTTTTATGCGGGTTGAGGGTAGAAATAACTATCGCATTGTAGTTGATGGTGGCGATATTTCAAAGGCATCGAAAGCTTTGGAACTTGCCGCAGGAGCGCAAAAGGATGCCGTTAAAATGCGTATCATTTAACCGGTACCAATTTATATTGATATGTAAAGGTGCAGCGATATTCGCTGCACCTTATTTTTTGATATTAAATATTAAAACACGCATATTATTGAAGTGAAAAGCTGCTATGAAGTAAGCTTAATTGGCTAAATGTTATTGAAAATTGTCAAAGTGGTGCTAACCATGTTGACAATTCAATTTATTTAAAATAAGTTTATATCACCAATTTATTAAACCTGTTTATGCCTGTCCCGAGTCTTTCAAACGACGATGAACTGTTGCTGCAAGTTGCAGATAGTAACGAAGCTGCCTTTACCCGGCTGTTCGAAAACTATCATCAGCAATTAGGTTTGTTCATCTTCCGTTTAACCGATTCGATGGAGATGGCCGAAGAAGTGGTGCAGGATGTATTCCTGAAGATCTGGACTAATCACCACGAACTTGCCGGTATTCGGAACTTTAAAGCCTATCTTTTTGTAGCGGCAAAAAACCATGCGCTTAACTGCATTAAAAAAGCTGTCCGCCAGCAAAAGCACCAGCTTGTTTGGGAAGTGGAAACCATTGGCGAAGAGCAATTACTCATTCCCGATGCAGACGACAACAAATACTACAGCCTGCTGGATACCGCTATAGACCGCCTGCCGCCCCAACAGCAAAAAGTTTACCTGCTCAGCCGCCACGAGCGGTTGAAGTACGCCGAGATAGCCGAAGAAATGAACCTTTCGCGCGAGACGGTGAAGAAATACCTGCAGCACGCCGTAACCTTTATCAGCAATTATTGCGAAGCCCATTCAGACATGGTGGTGTTCCTGTTATTGTTTTTTAAATTTTTTTAAAAAAATTTAATTCCACGTAGCCCCTTTTTTAGCCCTCCCGTTGTCATTATTATGTAGCCCCTCTTTTGGCTATATAAACCAGCTATTTAAGAAATTTTCTAAGGCTTAAAAATGAACAACGGCGATAAAAACGTATCCTACCTGTTTAACCTGTATTATACCAAACAGGCTACCCCGCAGCAGTTAAGGGAGTTATTCGATCTGCTTAAAACTTACGATGATGAACAGCTTACCGGTTTGTTACGCGAAGCATGGGACGATCTGAGTGCCCGCGAGGAGATATTCGACGAGGAAAAAAGCCGGTCTATGTTGAATAATATTTTAAATGCTGCTCCGCGTACCGGGATCGTTGCCATAAAGCCTAAACGTTATTGGATGTGGGGCATAGCCGCCAGTATCCTGATCACAGCAGGCATAGGCGCTTACTTTTTAAACAGGCCCAAACCGGCTGATATGCAGTTAGCAATTGTACACCCGGCGCATGACGCGCTTCCCGGCAGCAATAAGGCCATACTTACTTTGGGCAGCGGCGCCACCGTTGTGCTTGATGATGCCAATAAGGGTGTAGTTGCCAGGCAAGGTAATGCCTTAGTAGTAAAAAGTAAAGAGGGCCAGGTTGATTATAAGGTTGGTGAAGACGCGGATAATAAAACCATCGAATACAATACCATCACCACCCCAAAAGGTTACCAGTATAACGTAGTGCTGCCCGATGGCAGTAAGGTTTGGCTTAACGCGGCATCATCCATCAAATTCCCTACCGAGTTTACCGGTTCGCAGCGCAATGTTGAAATGACGGGCGAGGCTTATTTTGAAGTGGCTAAAAACGCCGCTATGCCTTTTATTGTAAAAACCAACCGACAGGAAGTAAGGGTATTAGGTACCCATTTCAATATTATGGCTTATGATGATGAACCAGTGACCAAAACTACCCTGCTGGAAGGATCGATCATGCTGACCGGAAAATCATCGAACATATTAAAGCCTGGTAACCAGGCCATTATGAATGCGCAGGGCGATGTGAAGATAGTTGCCGAAAGCGATATGGATGAAGCTGTAGCCTGGAAAAACGGCTTCTTCCAGTTTAAGGACGAAAGTATTGAGGGCACCATGCGCCAGGCGGCCCGCTGGTACGATGTTAATATTAATTATAAAGGTAAAATACCCACGCACCAGTTTATTGGTAAGGTGCCACGCAGCGTAAAATTATCTGAACTGCTGAGCATGTTTAAATATGCCGGTATGAATTTCACCATCGACGGGAGGGAAGTTACCGTGATGAACTGATGCCATTACTAAATGATCTGAAAACCAAAAAATAGAGATAGAACAACCAATTATTCACTTTAAACCAACAACTAAATGAGAAAAGAATTACCCCAAACCAGTTAGTAAAAGCGGGTAACCCTAAAAATCGACATAAAAAAACCGGGTAGTGTTCGCAGCACCATCCCGGTAAGGTGTCGGGTTACCCTGGAAACATCCCACGAAACAGAACGCTAACGTTTAACCCAACTTTACAAAAATATGATTTTTTATGCTAAGGTGATACCTAAGGCCCCGCCTTTGGTGCGTCAAATTTTATTGGCTATGAAACTAACTGCTTTTATCATAATTGCAGCACTTACTCAACTGAGTGCCAAAAGTTTTAGTCAGAATGTAACTATTCACGAGAAGCATACTTCGGTTGAGAAGGTGCTGTCGTTAATAGAAAAACAAACTAACTACCATTTCCTGTTCGATAAGCTCGATCTGCCGGCGGCAAACAACCTCGAATTGGATGTAAACAATGTAACTGTTGAAGAGGCGCTTAACCGCTTCCTTAAAAATCAGCAGCTTACCTACAAGGTTTTTCAGCAAACCATCGTTTTGCGAAAACTTGAAGGGGGGGATAAGCCCGCTGCCGCCGCTGCCATTATAAAAGTGCAGGGCACGGTTACCGATACAAAAGGCTTGCCGCTGCCCGGTGTAACCATCAGGGTAAAAGGCGCAACTAATATTATTACCGTTACCGATATCAACGGTAAATACACCATCAATGCTCCCGACGAAAAATCGGTGCTGGTGTATACTTATGTAGGTTTTACTACTAAGGAAGAGACCGTAGGCAGTCGCACTACCATCAATGTATCACTGGCTGATGCCGTGGGCACGCTGGATGATGTGGTGGTTACGGGCTACGGCGGTACCGCTAAAAAACGCGACCTGACAGGCTCCATCACATCGGTAAGCGCTGCCCAAATTGCCGAAAGGCAACCCATCAACCTGTACGATGCCTTACAGGGCCAGGCAGCAGGTGTACTGGTAGTGAACGACAGCGGCGAACCCGGTGCCGAAGGTACTATCCAGATCCGCGGCGCGTCGACATTCTCGACTACCGGCGGTAACACCCCTTTATATGTTATCGATGGTGTTATCGCTACCGACGCTGCTGCCATCAACCCTAATGATATTGAAACTATCGAAGTGTTGAAAGATGCCGCTTCGGCATCAATATACGGGGCGCGTGCGGCCAACGGTGTAATTCTGATCACCACCAAGCGTGGTAAAGAAGGTAAGCCAAGACTGGATGTGCAATACGCGCACGTGTTCGGGCAGATCTCGCATACCGTAGCACAAGCCAACTCAGCCGATCTGCGTTTATGGCGCAGGATACAAAACCCTACCAGCAGCGGCGCGGGTACAGCTACCGATTCGCTGAACCCGGCCTATAATTCGGATAACTATCTTGAAATGATGCTGCTGGGTAATACAGCACAGAAAAACGATCTGAAATTCAGCGTAAGCGGCGGCCAAAAGGGACTTACCTATTATGGTAGCTTGAACTATCTTGACGACCGTGGTATCGCGCTGAACACATCTGCAAAACGTGGCCAATCACGCATCAACGTCGATTTCCAGGCTACGCCGAAGTTAAAATATTCAACTAACCTTACGGTATCGTGGACGCGAAGTCAGAACTGGAGTACGGGTACATCGCTCACACCGATATTCGATCGACCGAATAATCTCCGGATCTATCTGCCGGATGGGTCGCTCACCAGTTACACATCCTCTAAACGAAACCCTATCGCCAACGTATTGTTAGAAAAGAACGAAACGCAGGCATACCGGGGGCAGTTTAGTAACACACTGGATTATATTATCCTCCCGGGACTGAGATTTACGGGCGTAGGTAACGCGCAGCTGGATAATTCGCAAAATATCTATTTCCAGCCCCAATTTTTGGATGATAACGGTAACGAGAACCGTGGGAAGAACGAATTGGATAAAACTATTAACTGGCAGTTGCAAGGCTTCCTGAACTACAGCAAAACCGTTGGTACCAAGCATACATTTACCGGCTTGTTAGGCTGGAGCGCTGAGCGCAGCCGCTACGATGATTTTTATGATGAGGGTATCCCGGCGTCGTTCATCAGCGAAAGTATCTATACATTCAACGGCAGTAATATCGATATTACCAAAAGCTACACCACCGCCAACGCGCATTCTACGCAATCTATATTCGGGCGTTTGGGATATAGCTTTAGCGGGAAGTATATTTTATCCGGTACTTTCCGTCGTGACGGTTCATCCAGGTTCGGGCCGGAAAGCAAATGGGGTAACTTCTTCTCGGGTTCGGCCGCGTGGCGCTTTACCGATGAGAAGTTTATGGGCTTCACCAAGTCATTTTTGGATGATGGAAAGCTAAGGGCAAGCTTCGGCCAGCAGGGTAATGATGGTATAGGTAACTATGAATCATCTACACTGATCAACTTTGACGAGAATTATAATGGCGTTGGCGGCGGTACAACCGCAACCAAACTGGGCAACAGCCAGATCCAGTGGGAAAATACCATACAAAAAGATTTCGGTATCGATCTGACCTTCCTGCATGGCCGCCTGGGTTTTGTTGCCGATTACTACATCAAGGCTACCAACCACCTTTTGGCCGACAGGCAAATACCTAAAGAAACCGGCTTCAACACCATCCGCGTAAACGTGGGCGATATTGTGAATAAGGGTATGGAGTTTTCGATCAACGGCACGCCGGTAATGACCAAAAACTTTAAATGGAATATTATCGGTAATATCTCGTTCCAGCGTGGTATTGTAAAATCATTATTTAACCACCAGCCATTTATCACATCAGATAATAAGCATTATATACAGGAGGGTGGACGCTTAGGCGATTTTTATGGCTGGCAGCAGTTAGGCATTTACCGTTGGGATGCCTCGAACGCGTATGATGGTAACTGGAACAGGCTAAACCCTGTCAACGTATCTGCCGATGGTAAAACTGCCGAATACTATACCACTGCCGACGGGAAAAAATATACCGGGTATGTGCACAGCTTATATGGCCCGGCCGGTAAATTGGTTGGTGGTGATACCGAATGGCTGAATGTTAACCGCGATAGTTTGATAGATGACAGCGACCGCAAGATCATCGGTAACGCTACACCTAAATACTTCCTTGGTTTTGCCAATACGTTCACCTACAAAAGCTTCTCGTTATCGTTCAATGTTAATGCTACCGTGGGCGGGCAGATCTATAATGCCTTTTTCGAAAACCAATCCACCTTTGGTTCATCAAACGGTACCACATTGCCACTGGCCATTTATACTGCCTGGCGTAAGCAGGGTGATATTGCCCTGTATCCTTACTTCCCGTATAAGGATACCCACGGCGACCAGAAGAAGGGGAATAACAGCTTTTACCTGGAAGACGGCACCTTTTTACGCTTAGCCAGCGCCAGGTTTAACTACAACGTGCCGGTTAAGATACTCAGCAGGTTCGGTATCAAGGGCTTGAATGCCTATGTATACGGCGTCAACCTGCTCACATTTACCAATTATACGGGCTTCGATCCGGAGTTTTCTTCGGATGTGCTGTCGCCCGGGGTTGATGGCGGTAAATATCCGAAGAGGAGAGAGTTGGGTTTGGGTATAAACATTACACTATAAAAATTCATCAAAATGAAGAAGATATTAACTATTTCATCGCTGGTACTGGTTATGCTGTGCGGATGTAAAAAGTCGTTTTTGGAGGAGCAGCCGCTGGCGGCAGTGAGTATCAGTCAATTTTATAAATCGGCTAAGGATATCACGGCAGCTATGGCGGGTATGTACGGCTCGTTCCAGGGGAATATGATGGGCGAGAAGCAATTTTATAACCGTATGACCTACTGGGGCGAAGCCCGCTCTGATAACTACGAGCGTGGCGGTAATTCGGGCAATAAGGAAAACGAAATGCAGCTGAACAGTTTAACCGCCGGTAACGATTGGTCGGATTGGACACCTTTATACCGCACTATTGGTTTGGCTAACCTGCTGATCAAATACATCCCACAGGCAGCCGAACTGGAAGTAAACAAATCGCTGGTTACACCTGCTATCAATAACAATAATATGGCGCAGGCCCTGGCTATGCGGGCTATCTGCTACTTTTATATCGTACGTAACTGGGGCGATGCGGTGATCCGTACAGAACCTTACGAGGATATTTCTATTGATGCAGCCGTTGCCCGCTCGCCTAAAGACCAGGTTTTTGATAAGGTGATCATCCCCGACCTGACCCAGGCTTATGCGTTGATAGATAAAAGCAGCAACCCTACATTTACCATCAGCGAAGCTGCTATTTGCGCTATCATGAACGATGTGTATATGTGGCGTAAGGACTATCCAAACGCCATTAAATGGTTTCAGAATTTGGCTAAGGCCAAAACTCCGGTAGCAACCAAGGCCAGCTATGGCGCTACTGCTATTACCGATTTGCAGCCGCAGGCCACATGGAATGCCATGTTTGTATCGCCAACTACCAGTGTTGAAGCTATTTGGGCTATTAACTGGAACTTTGCTACCAATGCCTGCGCCTGTATGGCCGGCGTATCAGCATCGCCAAATAATACCCCTATTATTATCGACCTGAACTTTTTTACCAACTGGCCGCTTACCAACCCAACCGATATCAGGGTAAAGGCTACCATGGATATCACCAAAAAAGAGCGTGACCGCATGTGGAAGTACTATGCCGGGCAATACGGCCCTACAGGCGTAGCCGGCCCGTACACGGTTGCCGCTGCCGATATGGCTACTACAGTTAATGTGTACCCGGTAATGTACCGCCTGGGCGATCAGTACCTGTTATATGCCGAAGCGCTGAATAAAACGGGAGATAAAACCAACTCGCTGAAGTACCTGAACTTTATCCGCACCCGTGCCGGTTTACCAGCGTACCTGGCAACAGACCCAGCCGTAGCTACGCCCGACCTGCTGGAGGATGTGATATTACAGGAAAGACAATGGGAATTGTTTGGCGAGGGCAAGCGTTGGTTTGATTTAGTTCGTACCGATCATGTAATTAAAATTATGGATCCCGTGGTGAAAAGGCGCCAGATATTAGCCGGTATCGATCCTGCCGCGGCAACAGGCTGGGGCACCGACCTGCGGAAGTACCTGTGGCCATTAAACCGCACCGTGCTTAACTCAAACAAATTACTGGTTCAAAATCCACCATATTCCGACTAATCATTTTTTGCGATATGAAAAATATTAAAACAACATACATAAAGCTGCTTAGCCTGGTAGGTATAAGCGCACTGATGGCCGGTTGCAGCCTTTTTAGTCTTGACAGGCAAAAAAACTATGAGTACGATAAGTTTATCCTGGATAACCAGCTGCATATGACCGCATGGGACTACCTGAAGTCGCGCGCTAATGGCAGCCCGGGTAACCCATCGGATACAATTTTCAGGTGGATGAAAAAGGCTATTGATTATTGCGGTATCGATACCATGGAGTATATGAAGCCAGACCGTACGTATATTTTCCTGCATAATGATGCCTTAAGGCGTATATCGAGCAATAAGGTGGCCGGTGGATTCTTTTTCGACTTTCCGATAGTAACTGCTTTGGATCCGGCGACTGGTCTGCCCAAAACAACCGCCCCTGCAACGCAGTGGACACAGTACGATAAGCAAACGGTTAAAAAATACCTGCTTTACCTTATTATCCAGGGTAATTATAACTTTAACAATATCCCGGCAGGTGCCAACACTTACCAAACACTGTTACCTGCGGGTTCCGTAGCCACACGCGAATCAAAACTGGGCTTCCTGGTAACCCCGGCCACTATACCGGGCGCTACCGATGGTAAAACCACCACTTCGGCTACGTTTAGCTATGCCACCACCGGTACAGGTTTCGACCCTGATGGGAAGATCATCATTAACCTGGGCAACACATCCGATTCGAAGCTGTACATTAACGGCTATAACGTGGTTAGGTCATCGGGTTATTATGCAGATAATGGTTCTATACATGTATGGGGTACCACCGTATTCCCAACCAGATAAACATCCAGAAATGAAAAAAATACTTTTAATCATCGCGATAATCGCAACCACGCATAGCCTGTTTGCCCAGGAAACTAAGTTTACCATACAGGGCGGCATCAATTTGGCAAACATTGGCCCGGTTGCTCCACTAAATGGTGGCGGCAACTGGCAGGCGCGCGCCAAATTTCAGATCGGCGGTTTGTTCGATTTGAATTTCAAGGGCTTTACGTTACAGCCCGGCTTCCTGCTGACCGGTAAGGGTAACGTTTCCCAAACTACCGAAAACCTGATATCAAATGGAAGTAATGTACCTTATACCATGCTGCACAGCGTTAACATTACCTACGCAGAAGTGCCGGTGAATATGGTATTCAGGCAAGCGGTAAAACCGGGTAATATCTACTTTGGCGCGGGGCCATATATCGCGCGGGCGGTATGGGGAACCTATAGCAACAAATCTACCATCAGTACTTATTACAAACGCGATATCAGCAACGAGGCCAGCTTTGGCAGCGGTACCGATCAGTTTAACGCTATGGATTTTGGTTTAAACGCCCTGGCCGGGTTTGAGTTAAAGAACGGCATGCGCCTTGGCTTTAACTATGGTTTAGGATTCAGCAATATCACTAACGACGGCAACTCATCAAAAAATAGGGTTGGCAGTTTTGTGGTAGGATATCAATTTAAATAATTGTTCAGTTTTTAAGCGCGATCCCCCGGATGTGATATTTGGGGGATCTTTTTCAATTTAGATCAATACCCCTTATAAATACCCGTAATATGGAAAAAACAGACACTCATCAGCTAAGGACAGCGTTTAACCGCTTCGTTTCATGGTCGGCAATTGTATTGATCGTGATCATACTGGTATCGTTTAAAGTAATGGCGCAAACGGTTCCTGTTAAAAGTATAGCCGATCTGCAATCGGCCATTAATAAGGCAAAACCAGGCGATGTAATCATACTAGCTGATGGGGTTTATAAAACGGCCGGTGATATTATCGTTGATAGAAAAGCCGCAAAGGATAAACCGATCACCATCACCGCCGAGCATCCCGGTAAAGCCGAAATTGCCGGAGCTGGCGGGTTTAGCCTAATGAAGCCTGCAACTTACATTGTCATCAGTGGGTTTAAGTTTACACATGCTGCTTCGAAAGCCAAAACCGGTATCGGCACCAGCTTTTGCAGGTTCACTCAAAATATTTTTGAAACACCCGGTGATGGCGAGGACCTGACTATCGCGGGCAGTGATCAGGAAGTGGATTATAACACTTTTCAGAATAAAAACGCTATGGGCCGCTTTATTGCCATCAGGGGCGAGGGGAAACAAATAGCCGAACGCTTGCATATCCACCATAATTATTTTAACAATGCCGTAAGCCAGGGCGGTAAAAATGGTGCCGAGGCTTTCCAGTTTGGATTAAGCGGCTTTAGTTTGTCATCAAGCAATAGTTTGGTGGAGTATAACCTGTTTGAACATTGCGCGGGCGAGAATGAACTGATATCGGTAAAGGCATCGGCAGTGGTGCTGCGTTATAATACCATACGCGATTGTCCGGCCCAGTTTACGCTACGTCATGGCAATAAAAGCCAGGTTTATGGTAATTACTTTTTCAATACGCCCGGTCTGCGCATTTTTGGCGATGATCACCTGATCTACAGCAATTATTTTGAGGGTTGCAGTGAAGCCATTACCATTGGCAATGGCGACGGCGAGGTAGCTGATGGTGCTCAGCTTACTGCTCATGACAGGCCCGACCGTGTATTGATAGCCTTTAATACATTGGTTGATAACAAAAGCAATATTATCCAGACCGCACGTAAGGATGGGATGGGGGCCACTCACATCACTGTAGCCAATAATATTATACAAGGCGGTGGTGCAGCCGCAACACTTTCGGGGCCGCTTACTGATGGTTTGTGGGAAGGAAATATCTTATATAAGGTAAAAGGCGCGGGTAATATGCCTGTAAACGGTTACACCATGGCCGATCCGAAACTGGTTAAAACACAATCGGGTGCTTACCATATCCAGGCAGGTAGCGCGGCTATTGACCGTGCCGCTGGTAATTATCCGGGCGTAAAATATGATATGGATGGGCAAGCCCGTACGGGGGCTTTAGATGCTGGTGCCGATGAGTTGAGCAACGATGCAGTGACTGTTCATGTTTTGCATCCGGGCGATGTTGGCTTCGGTGTAAAATAGCGGTAGTGTTCAAGCCTAAGAATGCCACTGATCAATCAGTTCACGATAAAGGGAACCAAAGCAAAAACCCTCTGAATTTAATATTTCAGAGGGTTGTTTGTTTCTCAGGATCGCAGCCTGTTCATCAACTCTATCCTTAATTCTTCTATAGCTCTAACCAATTGATGATGCGTTTTTATCACTTCTGCTATCGCTGCTTTTGCATCAGCTATCAACAGTTTATTATCTATCCTCATGCCAAGCGCCAATTGTTTTTCCAGCGCGCCTTTAGTAAGGTCCATCATATACACATTTAAGAATAATTCACCGAAATGTTCTGCCAGGGCTTGCGCGCCTGGGAACTGTTCGCAAGCGGATAAGATTATCCGGCAAAATTCATCATTGGCTGATGTATGTGCACAGCCTAAACGATATTTTCGGGCCGCTTTATCGCAAAACCCGTAGCGCTTAAAATAGTCCCCGTTTTCATCCGAATAAACCTCTGTCACCTGCTCGTGCTTTAAACCGCAAAAGGCCGTGTGATACGGTGCTAATTTTGATTTGATGTCGGCTAACACATCCGGAGAGAGACACTCCAACATTGATCCTGGTTTCATTTGTTAAGAGGTTATAGGTTCTGAAGTTTTATAAGGTTTAGCTATACTACCTATAATTTACTAAAAATGCAACTTTGGGGATTGCTTATTTGCTTTGTAATCCAATGAAGTCTGACCCTTGCTGCTATAATAGCTATTGTTTAAAACCATCAAGATAGCTTAGTTACTCGATCGCTCTTCCAACTGAAATACATTTCCTTCCGGATCTTCCCCATCGCAAAACAGGGAACTGATGCCGGGGAACGATCTTGCTTCTTTCATTGCTACACCTTTATCAATTAACTGCTGCCTAAGTTGATGCAGACCGGTATTTACCTTGAAAACCAGTTTAGTATTGCTCTCCGCACGAAAGTCATCATTGCCTGAATCGATATGTTCGCCAATTTTGTGTAATGCTATTTCAGTAGCGCCCGCATTTAATACTACCCATTCGCCCGCTGTTTCTTCTATAACCGACAGATTAAAACTTTCGGTATAGAAGGCTTTTAATAAATCGATATTTTTCCCAAAGATGATAATTCGGCTTAGCGATACTTTCATTTTTAATGAGTATTGAATAGTTAAATATAGTTATTGTTTAAATACTAAGTAATCTCATTAAACAACAAAAGCCGCCCCAAGGGCAGCTTTTGTTGTGGTAGCAATATCATTAAAACTTATCAAAGAAAAGCTTTGTGGTTACATCATCGCCGCCGATGGCCGATGATGCTGCCGTGTAGTTGGTTACGTTCACGTTCTGCTCGCTAATTGGGTAGGTGAAGCGTACCGGGAAATCGGTATAAGCCTTGGTTGGTTTAACCAATACCGGGTAATCAAGCCGGCGGGTTAATGTCCAGGCGTCCCAGCCACGATTGTAATAAGCTACGTATTCCTGCCTGGCGATTTTTTGCAGTGCAGTGCCGGTTGCCGTTAAATAAGCAACATCGGGCTGTAACAGGTAAGCAGTTGCCTGGGCCGCAGTGCCACCCCAATAGGTGATGGAAGCGGTAACCGCGTTATTATAATGCGTGGCCACACTGCCCGTAATATAACCCCGTTGGGTAGCTTCGGCCAGGTTAAATTCGGTTTCGGCGTAGTCCAGCAAAAGCCCCGGGAAATCAGGATTAGTTAATGAACCGACCGAGCCGGGCGTTAATGACGGGCCGGATGGCAGCGAATACTGGCTGAATACCAAGCCCCCGTTACCCGAGCCATTAGGCGCCCCCGCGTAAACACCGTTGCTGCTTAGCGC
This sequence comes from Mucilaginibacter mali, assembly GCF_013283875.1. Taxonomy (NCBI): domain Bacteria; kingdom Pseudomonadati; phylum Bacteroidota; class Sphingobacteriia; order Sphingobacteriales; family Sphingobacteriaceae; genus Mucilaginibacter; species Mucilaginibacter mali. The sequence continues at coordinate 2,585,232 of NZ_CP054139.1, read as the reverse complement.
GAAGAAATAAGGCAGGCGAGGATCCTGGTTGGTGGTGTTGGGCTTTAGGTACGATAAAAATTCGGTAGTAGCCACAAAATCGTGCCGCTGGCTTTGCACAAGGTCAACCCAAATAGGATTGGTATTTGGCGGCGATGACACGTATTTATACGTAGCATTATCAGCGTTGGAGGTGAATACACCGGCCGCCACGGCCGCCTGCACCACGGCTTGCGCTTTGGTATTATCCGCGTCGGCCAGCACAATGCCCATTTTTAACTTAAGGGTATTGGCAAACTTTTTCCACGCGGTTGGGTCGCCTTTATAGATCACGTCGGCGTCGCCAAAACTGCCGGCGCTTGCGTTTAAGGCTGCAATGTCGGTATCTAAACGGGTCAGCAGGTCGTTATAAATAGTTTTGGCATCATCATACTTAGGGAACGGATTGTTGATATCCAGCGCCTGCGAATAGGGCACGTTGCCATAGGTGGTAACCAGGTAATAGTAAGTGTACACCTGCAGTATATCTATAATGGCTGTTTCATTTTTCTGCGTACCGGCATCGGTTACATCTGTTTTTAACTTGTTTTTTGCCTGCTGAAAATTGGCAAGTGCACCAGTGTAAAACGCGCTCCAGATGTTATCGGGCTGATTGCGCGATGGTAACTGGTACCGGGTTTCGTTCAGATAGGTGGTCTCTGTCCATTGCTGCTCTATCAGGCGGAAAATATTCAGGTTAACGCTTGATGAAGCAATGGTGTTGGCCATCGAACGCTCGGCCTCGGTAAACAGGCTGTACGAGGGTACGTTGGATGGGTTTTTGGGATCGATATTTAACGACGTTAAATCTTTTGTACATGCCGAAATTGCCAGCATCAGTACAAAAATGTATGCTATTTTTTTCATTTCAGTATGTATTAAAAGGTCAGCTTTAAGTTAAAGGCAAATGTGCGTGTGGTTGGGTACGAGCCTTCCTGTATGCCCTGCAGGTTACCGGCGCTCAGGCCGTCTTCCGGATCGGCATAAGGGATGTTTTTATGGATGATCCAAAGGTTGCGGCCAATCAGTTGGAAGGTAACACCTTTTACCGGGCCAAGCTTTCCTAACACATTTTTAGGCAGGGTATAGCCCAGTATAGCTTCGCGCAGTTTTACATAGCTGGCATCATAAACAAACTCCTTTAGTGGCAGTAAACCCGCGCCATCGCCAAAGTCGCCATAGTTTTCGCCGCTAACCCTTACGGTATTCGGCTGGCCGGAAGCGGTAACACCGGGGCGGATGAAACCACCGCCATCAGCAAGCGAGTTGCGCACTGGCTTACCAAGGTCGTTAGTATAAGCTGTCAACGGGTAAAGTCCATCAGCTAAACCATAGGCCAGGTCATTAGAGAATACCGAACCACCTTTGCGGATATCGATCAAAAAACTTAACGCTAAGTTTTTGTAGGTAAAGCTGTTATTGATACCGCCAGTCCAGTTAGGGTTGATATTACCCAGATTTACGTTAGAATTATCGCTGATGAGGTATTGCCCATCCGGCCCCACAATTTTATTCCCGTGCGCATCATACACAAAATCTGTCCCGCGGATGGTGCCGAACGATTCGCCCAATGGTGCGTTAAGCGATTCGCCGTTCTGGAAGCTGGCCAGTTGCAGGTTACTGGCTTCGTTACCGGTAGCATCTTTAAACAGGGATGTTACCTTGTTACGGTTAGCGGTAAAGTTTAAGGTTATTTTCCAGTTGAACGCACTTGTTTTTACCGGAGTTCCGTTCAGCGAAAGTTCCCAGCCCTTGTTCTGTACCGAACCCGCGTTAAGGTATTTGAAATTATACCCTGTAGCGCCAGATACGTTTACCGGTAAAATTTCATTGAAGGTATTGGTCTCATAATAGCTGCCATCAAACCCTAAACGACTATCGAAGAATGAAAGCTCCAGGCCAACTTCCTTGCTTTTGGTTTGCTCGGGCTTCAGATCGGGGTTGTTTTTAGTGGTGCTGGCCGCTGTTTGCGGATTTGAACCAATTGGCGGCAAGATGGTGTAAGTATCCAGTATACTGTGATATGGCGCATCGCTGCCTACTTGCGCGAAGCTGGCACGCACCTTTCCGTAGGATAACCAGTTGTACTGCTTCATTAATTCCGAGAAAACGAAACCTGCAGAAACCGATGGATAATAATAGGCATTGTTAGATGGCGGCAGGGTAGATGATTGGTCGCGCCTGATGGTTCCATCAACGGTCAGCATATTTTTCCAGGTGAGCGTAGCGCCGGCAAAATAGCCATCAACTTCGCGGCGGCCGTCAAATTCGGTTGGTGCTAAAGGCGCGTTCAATGAATTTGACAACGAGTAAAGCCCCGGGATGATCAAACCGCCGTTGGTGCTGGCCGTAATGGCATTTTCGTTATTCTTACGGATGTTGGTACCGATCAGTGCCTTCAGGTTAAAATCTTTGGCGATATTCTTGTTCATGTTTACTACCAGGTCGTAGTTGGTTTCGGCATAGTTATGGTTATACCGCGAATAATAAGGCACCCCGATGCTACCCACATCATAGCGTTCCTGCTGCAACTCAGCATAAGTATCAAGCGAGATGCGGCCGGTAATGGTCAACCACGAAACAGGCTTGTAGCTGGCGTTGATATTACCCAGGTAACGGTTGCGGGTATCGTTTTCATAGTTATGATCTACCACCCAGTAAGGGTTGTTCCAAAATGCCGGGAAGGTGACGCCGTTAGCCGGGTCGGCCATATTCCATGATATATTGCTTTGCGTGCGGTCGTATGCGGCTTTTAATTCCTTAATATCCACGTTGGTTTGCCACCACTGCCTGAAGCCGGTGATCACGTTGCGGTTATCAGAATTATTGCCGTCGTAACCGGTACCGCCACGGCCCGTGCCATTGGTATTAAAGTAATTGATATTGGCGCCGACAGTTAGTTTTGGCGTGATGTTGTAGGTTGCGCTAAAATCAACCAGGTTTTTATCCAGTTTACTGTTTGGAATGGTTCCCCTGTCGATACTTTTGGTATAACCCAACTTAAAGCTGCCGTTATCGCCGCCATTGGTTACCATTAAGCTTTGTATGGTAGATATGGGCTTGATAAAGAAGGTGCTCGGGTCGTTAGCCGCCGCCACCCAAGGTGTAGGCTTACCGTAGTTTGGCGATGTAGGGTCGAAGGCATCCCACTGATAGATCAATAAATTAGGATCAAATTCGGTACCGTTCGACGCGTCGTCGGCAGTAGGGGCTACGTTTACACCGGTTTTACCAAAAATATCGCCGCTGTTAAAGTATTTGGCATAACCACCGCCGTAAGTTGTTTGGTATTTGGGGAATGTCGACCGGTCGATCTCGCTAAGTGTAATGGTAGAATTTAGAGAAATCCCCAACCCCTTTTTAGCTTTTTTAGTGGTGATCAGTATCACACCGTTACTACCGCGCGAACCATACAAGGCTGTAGCGCCTGCGCCTTTCAATACCGTAATATTCTCAATGTCGTCGGGGTTGATATCTGATACCGGGCTGCCGTAATCATAACCGCCGCCGCCGGTTTGCTGATCGCTGCCGTTGGTATTGGTATTGCCAATGGGCACGCCATCTATCACAAACAAAGCTTGGTTATTACCGGTGATTGATTTGTAGCCACGCAAAACTACGTTGGTTGAACCGCCTACGGTATTGTTCTGGCGTATCTCTAAACCTGCCACTTTACCCGATAATCCGGTTACAAAGTTTGATGAACGTTGCTTGCTCACTTCCTCGCCGGTTACCTGTTGTGCGGCATAGCTTTGCTGGTTGCGGGTACGCGTGATGCCCAATGCCCCGGTAACCACCACCTCGCCAAGTAGTTTGTTTGATTGTACCAATACCACATCCTGCGTATTACCTGTAGGGGTAATATCCTGCGTGGTGTAACCAATAAAGCTGAATGATAATTGCGCCCCGTTTGGCACATTGATGGAATATTTACCGTCCCCACCGGTTTGGGTACCCGTAGTGGTGCCTTTTACAGCAACAGTTACTCCTGGTAATGCCATACCGTCCTCTTTTGCCGTAACCCTCCCGGTCACGACACGGGTTTGTGCATAGGAGGCTGTTATAGAAAACAGCATTGTGCAGAAACTCCATAGTAGAATTTTCTTCATTTGTTAGTCAGTTAGTTAATTATTTAATAGTTAAAAGGTATTGTGCGCTGTAAAAGTAGATTACATTTCGTTAAATGCAAGTAAATTTCTAATAAGTATTGATAATTGTGCTAAATATTAACCAATACGGAATAATTACTTTATTGTTAAAACAACATGAATTTTATTTTGTTTATAGAATTTAATACTGCCCCTGTGAAAAATTAACTAAAAGTTGATAATGAGGCGGTTAATAGTTAATTAGGGCCGGGAAGTATGCGAGATACTTCCCGGCCCTTTTTTGCCTGAAATTGGATCTGGAAAGAAGAGAGAGGGAAAATGTAGTTATGCCTGCAATTTATTGATGGCTTTATCCTGCCATTTGTCTAAAAAACAACGCCATACAAGTGGCACCGATCACCGCAAAAAGCATACTGTTAGAAAGATAATTCGCGCGTTGACCATCTGATACAAGTAACTTTCATTTGATTGTTTTTTATTTCGATTTGTAACAAATTAAATACTAATCGAAATAATTAATTATTTCATAACATATCTTTTATTGCGCTACCCGATATTTGACATCAGACACTATCAAAAAAAAACGGTACCATAATAAAACTAAACACAGGATGGATTCAAGGAGAGATTTTTTAAAGAAAGCAGCACTATTAACAGGCGGCGTCGCAATGGCCAATATGCTGCCGCCGGCCATACAAAAAGCTTTAGCCATTAACCCTGCGCCCGGCAGTACTTATCTTGATGCCGAACATATTGTGATACTGATGCAGGAAAATCGGTCGTTCGATCATTGCTTTGGCGCTTTGCAGGGAGTGCGTGGCTTTAGCGATCCGCGTGCCATTATCCTGCCCGATCAAAAACCGGTATGGTTGCAAACCGACGCGGTGGGGAATACCTATCCGCCGTTCCGACTGGATATAAAGGATACCAAGATCACCTGGATGGGGTCGCTGCCACATAGCCGCGCCAGCCAGGTTGATGCCAATAACTTAGGCAAATATGATAAATGGTTGATCGCTAAGCGGTCGGGCAATAAAAGCTATGCCGATATGCCGCTTACCATGGGGCATTATACCCGCGAAGACCTGCCCTTTAACTATGCTATGGCCGATGCCTTTACCGTATGCGATCAGAATTTCTGCTCGGCTATGACCAGTACCACGCCAAACCGCTCATTCTTTTGGACGGGTAAGATCACCCACCAAGAGGATGGTTTGCCCAAGGCCAATATTCGCAATACCGATTTCGCGGCCGCTACCATGCCGTGGCAAACATTCCCCGAGTTATTAGAGGATGCCGGCATCAGCTGGAATTTTTATCAAAACGATCTGAGTACCGGCGGTGGTTACGTAGGCGAGGAGCGCGCCTGGTTATCTAACTATGGTTGCAACCTGCTGGAATTTTTTAAAGCTTATAATGTGAAATTCTCCGACAGGTATATCAAGACCCTGCAAAAGCAAGCAGAAACCCTACCGGCCGAAATTGATAAGCTGCAGGAAGCTAACTCTACCGATGAAGCAGAGGTAAAACGAAGCCGTGAGGCCATTAAAACCAAGCAGGAAGTATTGGATAATGCCCGCCTTGAACTAAGCAAATGGAATAAGGAAAGCTACGATAAGTTATCGGCCAAAGAGAAAAGTTTATATAACCGCGCTTTTGTTATCAATTCCGGCGATCCACATTTTCGTAGCATCGCGCAGCTTACTTATAACGATTTTGGTAAAGAACGCAGAGCCACCGTGCCCAAAGGCGATCTGCTGCACCAGTTTCGCGAGGATGTGAACAAAGGCAAACTGCCAACGGTTTCGTGGCTGGCCGGCCCGCAAAACTTTTCCGATCACCCGAGCGCGCCATGGTACGGTGCCTGGTATGTGTCGGAGATCCTGGATATCCTGACAAAAAATCCGGAAGTGTGGAAGAAGACCATCTTTATAGTTACCTACGATGAGAACGATGGTTACTTCGATCATATCCCGCCGTTTATGATCCCTGATAATAAATTGCCGGGAACAGGTAAGGTATCTAAGGGGATTGAGACCGAGATAGAGCACGTGCGCTTAGAGAACGAGTTGAAGCAGGGCATCCCGCGCGGACAGGCCCGTGAGGGCGCCATCGGCCTTGGCTTCCGTGTGCCCATGATGATCGCTTCGCCGTGGAGCAGGGGAGGCCGCGTATGTTCGGAAGTATTCGACCATACATCTACGCTGCAATTCCTGGAGACGTTTGTGAACAAGAAGTTTAATAAGAATATCCATCTCGATAATATCAGCCAATGGCGCCGTACCATCTGCGGCGATCTGACATCGGCATTTACACCTTACAATGGCGCACCCTTAGAAAAGATCCCATTTCTGAACCGCGACAAAAAGGTAGAGGATATTTTCAACGCCAAGTTTAAGCAGGAGCCAGCCCTGCCTAAAAAGCTATCGGCCGATGATATTGCGGAGATCAGCGCGCAGCCCGCCATCATCTCGGCCCAGGAAAAAGGAGTGAGGGCTTCCTGCGCGTTACCGTATGAATTGTATACCGTGGGCGGATTAAGTGCCGATAAAAGAAGTTTCGAAATAAAAATGTCCGCAGGCAACAAGGTTTTTGGTAAAGATTCGGCTGGTTCGCCGTTTACCGTTTATGCGCCTGTGAAATTTGCCGATAACGGTAAAGAGGAAATATCACGCAACTGGCACTTCGCGGTTGCCGCGGGTGACGCGCTTAGTTACAACTGGCCGGTAAATGCCTTTGCTGATGGCAAATATCATTTACGTGTGCATGGCCCCAACGGCTTTTATCGCGAATTTTTGGGTGATGCCACCAATCAGCAGGTGAATATCAGTTGCGAATATGAACAGGATAAAGCTATCCCGGCTAAGCTGAGCGGTAACGTGTTGGTAACTATCGTTAACAACACCAATAAGGAACAGCAGGTCATAATTGCAGATAATGTTTACAAAACAGGCAGCATTAATAAAATTGTACCTGCCAACAGTAAGGCTACGGTGGTTTTAAACCTGGCAAAAAACTTTAACTGGTACGATTTCAGCGTGAAGTTGAATAATAACAACGTATTCGAAGAACGCTTTGCTGGTCGCGTGGAAACCGGCGCAATAACTAAAACCGATCCGGTGATGGGCGGTATAGTGTAGCAGGTGCCACAAAAATTACGGGCCGCTCTGAAAAGGGCGGCTTTTTTATTAGCCGATTTAATCTACCAGCTTAAACAGCATCGGGAAAATGCGATTTGTAAAGTTAATAGATTGCTTTATCGCGTTCGCATCAGCCGTGTTTTGGTTGATCACCATTATAGCTTGTTTAGCAGGTATCATCACCAAAAACTGTCCGCCCCAGCCCATGCCGTAGGTAACCGCCACACCTTTATAATTGAAATGATAGTAACACAAGCCATAGGTAGATTGCGGAAAACCCCAGGTAGCCTGGTAAAAAACATCGGGGTTAAACAACAGGTTTACCCATTTGGCGGGTACTATTTGCCTGCCATTATATTTTCCGTTATTTAATAATAGCTGTCCAAATTTAAGCATATCGCCCGAGCTTAAGCGGATGCTGAGCAAGCCGCAGCCATCATAATAGCCGTCGCGCATTTTGGCCCATTCAAATTTGGTGATGCCAAGCGGGCCGAACAGGTTCTTTTGAGCAAAGGCGCGGGTATCCATATGCGTGGTTTTAGTCAGTATTACCGATAAAAGATGCGTGGCCGCGTTGTTATAATGCCATTCCTTGCCCGGTTCATCAACTAAAGGCGCTTTCAGAACATATTCAGAGGGGTTGGGCAAGGAAAGGTATCCTCCCAGGTTCTCCAGGTTTTCGTGCGCAAGGCCCGATGCCTGGTTCATCACCTGCCGTATAGTGATGGTTTGCTTCCGTTTATCCGGATCGTTTTTTAGTATGGGGAAAATAGCAGCCAGTTTTTCATCCACAGAAGAAATATACCCTTTATTAATAGCGATACCGATCAGTATCGAGCAAATGCTTTTGGTAAGCGATTGATCGTTAAACAAACTTTGGGCATTATATCCGTTAAAATACTTTTTACACAGCGTTTTATTGTTTTTAACAACAATGAGCGAGTAGATGGCTGGGTTATTTTTTATCGACGAAGCGGTATCGAGATTCAATTGCGCGTAAAGTGGCAAATTGAACAGCAATACTATTGCAAACACAAGCGATAGCTTTTTCATGGAAATTATTTTTAATATTGGCGATGCATTGCAAACATAATCAACACAGCGCACAAAAAATATGGAACAAAATTATCCCGTAATTCATCATGTATTTTTCTGGCTCAAAAACTCCGGATCGACGCAAGATCGCGAACAGCTAATAGCCGGCGTAAAAACCTTGGCGGCTATAGAAACCGTTAAGCACCTGCATGTAGGCGTGGTGGCCGATACCGAGAAGCGAGATGTGGTTGAAAACAGCTGGGATGTATCAGAACTGATGTTTTTTAGCGATGTGGCCGGGCAAAAAGTTTACCAGGATCACCCGGTGCACCAGGATTTTGTTAAGAACTACAGCCACCTGTGGCAAAAAGTTGTAGTTTACGATGCGGTGAGTGTATAAATAAAGCATCGTCATCCTGAGGGAAACTAAGGATGACGATGTTTATTTGTCTTTACTTCAACTTCTGTACAAAATCGTGGTGGTCGTTAACAGCCACGCCCTGCTTGGCTTCGTTATAGGTAGTGTAATAGATATATTTTTTATCCTTATCTATCCCGGCCATTACGCTGCCGATCGATTTACCTATGGCATCGTTTTCTTTTCTCAGGGCCACCGTGTCCAGCAGGTTGATCGTACTCAGGATGTTTACGTTGGGGAACGATCCATCAGGCGTGCGTTCGATACGTATGCGCCAAATGCGCGGGTGTGTAGGTATCGAATTAATGATTATCGGTAATTTATAGTGCGATTTAACCACTTCCAGCGCGTCAAAATTAAAATGATAGATCTCCTGCTCCTTTACATATTTCCAGCTTGAGTAAGGGCGAAGGCAATTTACCGCGTACGATGCCGTGTTAGACCCATCCAGCCAGTAACCGTTTTTCAACTGTTCTTTTGCTTTCTCCATCAGTTCGGGCGCGGTGAGGCCATTTTCGGCATAAGGCTGTACTTCCAGTTTGTCAACTTTCCAACCGTAGTTGTACTTATTGTATATAGCGGTGATCAGCCATTTTTGCATTGCCTTTTTAGCTGTAAAAAGGGCCACATACATTTCATCAGCATCGGTAGCTTTAGCAAAGGTCAGATCGAAATTATTGATGCCCATATCCCTTTCCTTAATCGTGCTGGATGCGCTGGTCGCCTTGGGTGGATTAACGATATAATACTCCGACATCAGGCTATAATCCCCGGTTTTCATGCGGATGCTGATCTCCTCGGTCGTTACTAAACGCTTATGCCGGTCATCGATCATCCCCTGCGACATTAATAGCTCAAGGTCTTCGGGGTTGTTGGTTTTCAAAGCGGATAGTAACTCGTCATTTAACTTATGCAGTTTATCGCGCGTACCCGATGCGATCTTTTCACCTTTATATATCCCCGGTTTTTGCGAGGTATTACAGGATGGCAATAAAATGATAAGAAACAAAAAAACAGGCAGGTAGAAAAAGGTGTAGTGTGTAGTTTGTGTTTTTAATTTCATATAGGCAATAAGGGTGGTTATTTGGTTATCGGATACGATAATAACGTTTTACAGCCTAAAAAGCAAAATATATTTACAGCGGGGTAAGGCAACTTGGCGGCCGTAAACAGCGTAATGCTATAGTCGTGTGAATAGCAAAGCCTGCTTAGACAGCAATACACAAGGCACCTGCACAATTATGAAGAAAAAAGTATTTTGGATCGCCTTTCTTTTTATTATCCCGTTTATCCCGAATACGTTGCTGGCCCAGGATACTTTATTTAACGGTAAAAAGCACAAGATAGGTTTCCTGGCCGGCAATGGCATCCAATATATTGGCCAAGTGTTGGGGAACGATAATCATAACATAGCGCTAAAGACCACCTATTATTACAAGATCACCTTTTATCAACTGCAATACTATTACGCTATTTTAAGGCATAAAACCTTTGGGATAGATATCCTTACCCAGCCACAGTATAACACCACCACTTATAAAAAATATCGTGATGCAGACCGGACGGAATATCTTGACGGATATGAGGTGGGTGTAAACTTTGGCTTTTTATTTCGCAAGAACACCCCGAATAATAAACTCAGCTTTTACCTGCTGATCAGTTCCGGCCCGCATTACCTCTCCGATACACCGGTGCGGCAGTCCAACGGTTTTGTATTCTCCAATAATCTTTGCGCGGGCATTAATGTAAAATTACTTAAAAACCTGTATGCCGATGTCAGGCCCGGCATCAGGCATGTAAGCAATGCAGGTTTTAAAGTACCCAACGCAGGTATCAACGATATGACCCTGACCGGGGGCCTGGTGCTAAGCTTTTAATAACAGTCATCTTTACTTTCGATAATTTATTGCGTTTTTATCCTGCCAAACCATGGTGTTTGTATGGGTTAAACCTGCATTTGGTATAAGTCAAAACCGCTGTTTGTATCGGGCAAACTGTTGTTTGTCATGTCAAAACCCCTATAGGTGTAATAGCTTTGATTTGATTTTTATATTGATTTTCAGTAATTTATATTTACAGAACCTAAACCTTATTACAAATAGGTTTGCGCGACGCCACCTGATGTAAAATGATTTAGGTACTGCGGCATATTTTGTTGGTAATATGCAGCGCCATTCATTAAAATTTTTACTATTTCCGGATGGGCTCTGAAAAAGTAAAAGACCACCTGTAGTTTTAATTACAGGTGGTTATTTTTTTTATAGCATATCCTGATTATGCAGCGTATAGAAAAACGATCTCACCATTTCTGATAATCCTTAATTCAGTTCGCCTAACCTGATCATTCATATATAAACAGGCATAACGAAAATTAGCAGACAGGCCAAAAAGGATCATATAGTATTGATACCCCATTATTAGGGGTTTTGTACATACATATTTGCGTAAACGATTTCGTAAATAAAATAGATGTACTGGTTGTATACTTGTTTTTTTTGAGCAAATTAGGACTCCCAATTTATAACCTAAGTACATGAAACACCTTTCCTCAAGCGACTATGTCGTTTTTTGCATCTATTTTATCCTGATAGCCGGGTATGGTTACTGGGTATACCAGCGCAAAAAATCAGACCATACCGATACCGCCGGGTTTTTCCTGGCCGAAGGTTCGCTTACCTGGTGGGCTATCGGCGCTTCTATCATAGCTTCAAATATTTCGTCCGAGCATTTTATCGCCATGTCAGGTTCGGGTTTCGCTATGGGTTTGGCCATTGCCAGTTACGAGTGGATAGCCGCCGCTACACTTATTATTGTTGCGGTATTCTTTCTGCCGGTATATGTTAAAAATAAGATCTACACCATGCCGCAGTTCCTGCTGCAACGATATAACAGCACCGTAAGCTCTATGATGACCGTATTCTGGCTGCTTACTTATGTATTGGTCAACCTTACGTCGATCTTCTTTTTAGGCGCTTCGGCTATCGAGACCATATCGGGCATACCTTTTAATACTTGCATCATCGGCCTGGCCATATTCTCGGTGATCATTACGCTGGGGGGGATGAAAGTGATCGGTTATACCGATGTGATCCAGGTGATCATCCTGATAGCGGGAGGTTTGGTTACCTGCTATTTGGCTATGCAACTGGTATCCGACAAGATGCATGGGCACGGCGTTATCCACGCCTTCTCGATACTTAAAGAACAGGCCGGCGACCACTTCCATATGGTGTTTTATAAAGACAGTAAGTTTTACGATATCCTGCCGGGGATATCGCTGCTGGCGGGCGGTATGTGGGTAAACAACCTTAACTATTGGGGCTGTAACCAGTACATCGTTCAAAGGGCGTTAGGTGCCGATATTAAAACAGGCCGCAACGGTTTGATCTTCGCTGCATTTTTAAAACTGCTGATCCCGCTTATCGTGGTTATCCCGGGTATAGCCACCTACGTGCTTTACCAAAATGGCTATTTCCATACCGAAATGGCCGATGCTGCCGGACAATTAAAACCCGACCACGCTTATCCGGTATTAATGAACCTGCTACCATCGGGACTGAAAGGCCTGGCCTTCGCTGCATTAACAGCGGCCATCGTAGCATCGTTGGCGGGCAAGTGCAATAGTATAGCCACCATTTATACGCTCGATATCTATAAAAAGCATATCAATAAAGATGCTTCAGAGCGGAAGATGATCGTTATTGGTCGTTGGGCGGTTATCCTGTCAGCGGTTATTGCCATTGTCATAGCCCCAACCCTGCGCACGTTCGATCAGGTTTACCAGTTCATTCAGGAATACGTAGGCTTTATATCGCCGGGCGTGTTCGCCATATTCCTGCTGGGCCTGTTCTGGAAAAAATCTACATCAGGTGCCGCGCTTACTGCCGGCCTGCTTACCATACCGCTATCGATACTGTTTAAATTCCTGCCCGAGTTAACGCACAATGCTATCCCGGCCATACCATTCCTAAACCGCATGATGTGGGTATTTGTGATCTGTATGGTGCTGATGGTGGTGATCAGCCTGGCTGCGCCTTCAGATAAGGAAAGCACCATTCAGGCCGATAAGAGTATGTATAAGGTGAGCACCTCATTTGTTGTATCTTCGGTAATTATATGCGGTATACTGGCCGCCCTTTACACTGTTTTCTGGTAATTTGAAATAAATATCATTGTACGATGCGTTTAAAACCAATTTTTATCGGCGCTATTTGCGCGTTAAGTATTTTAACTGTCAATAATACATGTTTTGCGCAGATGGTAGCGCAAAGGCCGCCCATGGGCTGGAATAGCTATAACTGCTTCGGCTCGGCCGTGCACGAGGATGAGGTGAAAGCCAACGCCGCCTATATGGCCAAAAACCTGAAACAATACGGCTGGCAATACATCGTGGTCGACTTTTTATGGTCGTACGATAACCCGCCGGGAAGCAATATCGGCAACCCTTTTCAAAAGAATTTGCAGGATGGCTCTTTCGTGCCATGGCTTACTATGGACAAATGGGGTAGGTTGCTGCCGCAGCCTACCAAGTTCCCGTCAGCATTTGGTGGTAAAGGCTTTAAACCGCTGGGCGACTATGTACACTCGCTGGGACTGAAATTTGGTATCCACGTAATGCGCGGTATACCACGCCAGGCCGTATGGGCCAAAACCCCGGTTATGGGCGCACCCGGCATCACGGCAGATATGATAGCCGATACCGCGTCAAAGTGCCCCTGGATGAACCACATGTATGGCCTTAACATGAGCAAGTCCGGTGCACAGGCTTACCTCAACTCTATCCTTAACCTGTATGCCAGCTGGGGAGTAGATTTTATTAAGGTTGATGACCTTTCGCGCCCTTATAGTGTGGCCGAGGTAGAAGGTTACCGCAAGGCGATAGCACAATGCGGCAGGCCGGTAGCGTTCAGCCTTTCGCCAGGCGAAACACCGATAACGCAGGCTGATCATGTAAAACAATACGGCAACATGTGGCGCATGGCCGACGATTTTTGGGATAACTGGAAAGAGATCACCCACATGTTTGAGTATGCCAAACGCTGGGAAGGGCAGGGTGGCCCCGGCCATTGGCCCGATGCGGATATGCTGCAAATTGGCAAGCTATCTAAACGCGGCCCGGTAGGCAAAGAGCGTTACAGTCGCTTTACCGAAGATGAACTGTATACCCACATGTCATTCTGGTGCCTGTTCCGCTCGCCATTGATGATGGGTGGCAATATGCCCGAGAACCGCCCGTTGGAACTGAAATTGCTAAGCAACCCCGAAGTATTGGCGGTTAACCAGCAAGGTTCAGATCCTAAACAGCTATATAATAGAGACGGCGCGATGGTATGGTTCAGTCATATCCCCGGCAGCAAAAGCCTGTATGTAGGCATGTTCAATGTAGATGGCGACGCGAAAGATATCAGCATCAACTTCGCCGACCTTGGTCTGAGCGGCAAAATAACCGTACGCGACCTGTGGAAACGGCAGAATTTAGGCGCGTTTTCGGATAGCTATCACCAGCAGGTGAATAAGCATGGGGTGGTGTTGATGAAGTTGGCAGTGAATTGATGCTCGCGAAAGCCTCACCCCAACCCCTCCCCAACGGAGAGGGGCCTAAGTAATAACTTCTTAAGTCCTCTCCTTTGGAGAGGATTTAGGTGAGGCCTCTTTTCTATCACCTCTTTGTTACCATCAGAACAGGATACAACAGGATGCCCAATTAGCCTGAATGTTTGACATTTACTTTACCAATTATAAGCAGGTGCACAACACTTTGCTTAGCCCAGTATCTTAAACAAAAACATTATCCTGTTATGACGTGGAATTTTACCTGCCTTAAAAAACTAAGTACCGCCGCCTTACTGCTATTTTCGGCAAGCGTCTTTGCGCAGCAACCCGGCGATGTGCCTTTAAAATGGTTGTACGGGTCGCCAAAGAAGGCTACCGGTACCAGTTGGGGTGTGCCCTGGCCACAGGGGCAGGTAAAAAAGAACACTGAATTTGCCCTCACCAAACCCGATGGCAGTAAACTACCCGTACAAAGCTGGACGATGGCTACATGGCCCGATGGTTCGGTTAAATGGACCGGCCTTGCCGCTGTTGGCGATTCTACTACTAAAGATCTGGCGCTTTCCATTGGATCACCCAAAAACAAACCGGGGGTAGCCAAGGCCTTGCAGGTGAACGATGATGGCAAGACCGTTACCGTCAATACCGGCGCGGTGCAGTGCGTTATTGCCAAAAGCGGAACGGATATCGTACCCTCATTAAGCATCAATGGCAAACAGGTAGCCACCGATGGCGTATTACAATGCCTGCTGCAAAATAAACCCGATGTCGATTGGGATAACGCGCCTGCCCGTCAGCGCTTTATGGGTGATGTTAAACAGGTAACGGTAGAGCAGAATGGCCCGCTGCGCGCGGTAGTGCGTGTGAACGGTAATTTCAAACTAACTAATGGCAGCCGCAGTTTTATGCCGTTTATCCTGCGTTTCTACTTCTATGAAGGGGTATCCAACATCCGCTTATTGCATACCATTATTTATGATGGCGATGACCAGAAAGATTTTATTAAAGGTTTGGGTTTAACCTTTAACGTACCCCTGCGCGAGCAATTACAGAACCACCACGTGCGTTTCTCGGGCGAGGGTGATGGCATCTGGGCAGAGCCGGTGCAGCCGCTGAATGGCCGTCGGCCAAGCCCTAACGCCTTAGATCAGGCCAACGGTCGCAAAATACCTAACGTAGAGGAAGCGCCTAACCAAAAGATACTATATGATAACATGGCCAGTTGGAACGATTACAAACTTGTACAAAGCAGCGCAGATGGCTTCAATATCCAAAAACGCACCAATAATGCCGCCAGTTGGCTGGATGTGATAGGCGGTAAACGCGCTACGGGTATGGCCTTTGTGGGCGATGCAACAGGAGGACTGTCGTTATCGCTAAAGAATTTCTGGCAATCGTACCCGGCCGCGCTGGAGATATTTGGTGCGCGGACCAAGCAAGCCAAAATAAACGTGTGGATGTGGTCGCCCTATGCCGAGGCCATGGACCTGCGCCACTACGATACTACCGCGCACGACCTGAACGTAACTTACGAGGATGTGCAACCCGGCTTCAGCACGCCTTATGGCGTTGGCCGCACCAGCGAGGTGCTGATCAGCGTGTACGATGCCATGCCCACCAACCAGCAACTGGCCGATAATGTGACCGAGGCTAACAATACCAATTTGCTTGTCACCACGCCCGAATATCTGCACAAAGCAGGCGCGTTCGGTATATGGAGTTTACCCGATCGCAGCACTAAAGGCAAGCAATGGATAGAAGACCAGTTGGATAAGGCCATCGCCTTTTATCAGCAGGAAATAGACCATCGCGAGTGGTACGGCTTCTGGAATTATGGCGATGTGATGCACTCGTACGATGCCGCGCGCCACACCTGGAAGTACGATATGGGTGGATTTGCCTGGGATAATACCGAACTGGGCACCGATATATGGTTATGGTATAGCTACCTGCGCAGCGGCCGTGCCGATATCTTTAAAATGGCCGAGGCCATGACCCGCCATACCAGCGAGGTAGACTGCTATCACCTGGGCAGGATGGCCGGTTTGGGTTCGCGCCACAACGTGAACCACTGGGGCGACGGATCTAAAGAAGTGCGCGAAAGCCAGGCTATGTTGCGACGCTATTACTACTACCTCACTACCGACGAGCGTACCGGTGATATGATGCACGAGACCGCTATGAATGCCGATAGCGGCATTTTACACGTCGATCCGCTGCGCGAGCTGCTGCCGCCAAGCCAGTACCCCACACACGCCCGCTTCGGGCCGGATTGGGACGGCTTAGTTGGTAACTGGATGACCGAGTGGGAGCGCACTGGCGATATTAAATGGAAGAACAAAATACTGGTAGGCGTTGGCGACTTTGCCAAAATGAAATATGGTTTTTACTCGGGCAATGGTAAGGACGGCGGCATGGGGTACGATCCAAAGACCAACCACATGTACCAACTGCACGATGGCGACATCGGCAGCCTGCACCTGGCCACTTTGATGGGCGGGATGGAAGCCTTTTACGAACTAACGCCACTGCTAAATAATAAAGACTTTAACCGCCTATACCTGCAATACTGTTCGCTATACGGAGCACCTAAAGAAGAAGTGCAGGCCGCTTTAGGCCCTGAAGTAAAAATAACCCTGGGCGAGACCGCGGGCGACTATGCCCGCCAGCCGGCCTATGTTTATTATATCACAAAAGATGTAAAATACGCCAAACGCGCCTGGGATCAATTCCTGCCTAATGGACAAGGCCGCCCGGGTATGCCTGTGGGAATGGGCAGGGGGAATGGGTCGGGTAAGTTCGACTCGCAGCCACTGAGTGGCCCCTCTGTGATCAAACCACTGAACGAGATACGCAACGTATCTACCAACAGTACATCGCAATGGTGCCTGAACGCTATCGAACTGCTGGCCCTGGCCGGCGACCAACTACCTGAACATAATGCCGCCTGGGATAAATAATGGATATGAGGAGATATTGTTTAATTGCTTTACTATTATGGTGCGGCACCGCATCGGCGCAGGAGAAGCTGATATTTAGCGATGACTTTACTAAGCCGCTGGATACAAAGGTTTGGATAAGCGAGATAGAACCCAAACCGGATGCGGTATCAACCGTCAGCACAAAGAATGGCGCATTGGTGTTGGATACTAAAGGTGGCGTTACCGTTTGGCTGAACAAGTTACTAAAAGGCAATATCCAAATTGAATACGATAGGGTAGTGCTGGTAGATTCGGGCAAGAACGACCGCTTATCCGACTTTAACCAGTTTTGGATGGCTACCGACCCGGCCAATGCCAACCTGTTCACCCGCAACGGCAAGTTCGAAGCTTACGATAACCTGCAATTATATTATGTGGGTATGGGTGGCAATACCAACAAAACCACCCGCTTCCGCAAGTATTTGGTAAATGGAACCAAACCCGTAATTAAAGAATACCTCGATGCGCCGCACCTGTTACAGGCGGGTAAGACCTATCATATTAAGATAATAGTTAACAAAGGCGCTACCAGTTATTGGGTAAACGGCGAGTGCTTTTTCGACCATGCCGACCCACAGTTGCTCACCTCCGGATATTTCGGGTTTCGCTCCACCTGGTCGCGGCAGGAGGTAAGGCATTTACGGGTTTGGCAACTGGATTAGCCCGTCAATTTACATTTTGCTGATAGCGTAGCCGAGTTTATTTAGTACATTTGTATTGCTTTAAGCTTTATCCTTTCAGCTTTCAGCCTCAAAAATGGGGTCGACCGGAATTGACAGGATGGAGATAAGTAAGTAAGCATACAGCGCGTTGGGTGAATTAGCGCTATAATCTGAACGCTCAAAACCACAAATGGCGAAAATAACTACGCCTTAGCTGCCTAATTTAGAATTAGCATAGCTTTTGTCCCGCCGGTTTTGCGTCCCAATGGGCCGGCAAACGGGGCATCGAAAATTGGAACTGGCCCGCTGATGGTGTTATAAGCAGGCGAGATAAAGCACCTAAGGTTTACGGTACAGGCAAGCGACTGGCCTTCCGGATCCCCGACAATTAAACAGAAGCTAAGTATGTAGAAAGCTTACCTTATACCATGTTTGGACGAGGGTTCGAATCCCTCCGGCTCCACTAAACGAGAAAAGCCGCCCTATGGGTGGCTTTTCTCGTTTCTAAAGTTCCCTCCCCTGGGAGGGGCGCGTAGGATATGTGTTGTGGCAGGGAGAGGTTTCTGCTCAATATATCTTCACTAAATCTCTCAAAAAAGTTAACACAATGTAACATAATTTCAGTAAATTTTCTTATTAAATAATTGATAATCAAATATTTAATAAATTTTTCACCCCAAAACATGTTACATGGATTTTTACTAACAAAATTAGCAATTATCAAAAATATTTGCTACCTTTATAAGTTTTAAATAAAGATACTAATGCCTAACCAACCTACCGCTTTAACAGATCTTGCCGTTGCAGATAACAAGATCCGCCGCCTTCTTGCTCAAAAAAAGATAACCGTAAAGGATGTCGAAAACCTTACTAAACTTGAACACCAATACCTGGGCGAACTGGCTACCCATACCCTTAACCGGCTAACGGGTAAAGAAAGAGATGACTACTTAGATAAGATAGACCTGATCATGAATGCCGATACCAAGAATAGCCTTTGGGAGCATAACCACACGGTGATCACCGCCGCTATTGCCAATTTGATGCGGCAGTACGGAACAATGCCCACAAAGAGCAATATAGCCGAAGCCACCGGTCTTACCCGCCAAACTATAGCTCGGCATATTAAACAATACCAGGCGCATCCGGGCTTTGCCGAAGAGATGGACCGGTTCAAGTTGCTATCGCAAGATGTACTGGCTAAAGTATTTAAGTATGCCAGTAATGGCGATATGCGCGCCGCCCGGCTTTATTTTGAAATGGTAGGCGCCATCAGCAAACGCCCCGCCGGCGCTGTAGTAAACCAGCAACATAACTATATCCAGATTAATAACACCATCCTGAGCCAGGAGAACCTGGATAGGCTAAGTGCAGAGCAGTTGGCGCAGATAGAGCAGATTGTTAGGGGGTGAGGAACGTCTATTTATACGGCAAATAAATAGCAGTTAATATATAAAATCGGGCAGTTTTATTATTTTTAAAACTTTAAGTAGCAATAAAAGGCGCAGCCCCTAATTTACCAATGCCCGTTAAAAAATACCAGCCGATATTTTGGTTTAAGGCCATATGCGTTTCTATTGCCGCATTTTTAATATATACCCTGGTACTCGCGCCACACCTGCAGGAACCTAAAGCACCGTGGATACCCCAGGCCCAACTCGGCAAGATGTTTAGCCTGGCCGACGCAAAAATAGCCAAATACGGCCCGCGCAAGGCCATTTACGTTGCCGATTCGCTGTGCAAGGCAAAAAATTTGCACGGCGATCAGGTAAATATGCTGCTGTATTCGCACTATGCGTTTTACTATCAACTGTTGAATGTACGCGATAGCGCTATCTTATTTGCCGATTCGGCTATTTCCATTGCCGACAGGCACCCCATGGCTGATACTAACTGGCTGCGGTATTCCTTCTCCAATCATTTTAATAAAGGCAATTTGCTGTATGCTTTCGGTAGGGTGCAACCAGCTGTAGATGAGTTTTTTAAGGCTAAAGATAAAGTAGAAAAAGCTGGCGAAGAGTGCCATGCGTTCCAGATCTATCATCTTATTGGTTTAGTTATGTACCGCCAGCAGCAATATAATGCTGCCAAATCGTACTTTATACGTACTATGCAGATATTTGATAAATGCAGCGTACCCGGCCGTGTTTATAATTATGATCACCTGCGGCAGGAGATGTTGAATAATATCGCTCAGTGTTACGAAAATTTGGCACGTTATGATAGTGCGCGTATTTATTGCCAGAAAGCCCTGGCGCAAGTACGCCGGTCTGAAAATGCCGGGGCTTATGATACGACAACGGGTAACCTTAACCGGGGTGTTGTTTATGGTACTATAGCACAGATATTTAATAAGACAGGCCATACGGATTCATCTGAAGTGTTTTATAAAAAAAGCCTTCAGTTCACAAATAAACCAAACGGTGATATTAGCGACGCGCAGTTAACGCAGGTTAACCTTGCCGGTTTGTATTTGAATGAGAAGCAATCCCCCAAACTTAAAAATACACTGGATAGCCTAAGCATAAGCTTGAAGAAACATTATAACGAGGACGCATTGCTGGGCTGGAACCGGCTGATGTATCAATATGCATCGGTTAACCGCATGAAGTTACAGGAACTAAACTACTATAAGCAGTATATTTCCATGCGTGATTCGATTGCCGAAGCGAAAAGAGAACAGATGGAAACAGACCTGAATGAAGCATTAAATGCCCGGAGCCAGCGCCTGGAAATAAGTTTGCTTAAAAAGGATAATCAATTGGGAAAGATATATTTATGGATAGTATTATCACTCTCATTCCTGGCAGTGGTAATTATAGCGCTGGTGTTATTTAACTATCGCCGCAGCCGCCGAAATGTAAAAGTACTAACGGACTTAAACGATCAGATCAGCAGGCAAAAAAACGCGCTGGAACAGGCAAATAGAAATAAAGACCGGATACTGAGTGTGGTGGCACATGACCTGCGCAGCCCGGTT
This sequence comes from Mucilaginibacter mali, assembly GCF_013283875.1. Taxonomy (NCBI): domain Bacteria; kingdom Pseudomonadati; phylum Bacteroidota; class Sphingobacteriia; order Sphingobacteriales; family Sphingobacteriaceae; genus Mucilaginibacter; species Mucilaginibacter mali. Next base: position 2,564,336 of record NZ_CP054139.1, on the reverse strand, counting down.
GGGGCTACAATTTATCTGGCCGATTTGATGATGATGGAAGATGATTTTGACGCACGTTTGGCACCCTCACTTGGTTTAATGAAACAAACATCACAAGATGCACTTGAGTTGATTAATGAATTATTAGACTTGCATGCAAACAATGATGAGTTGGTAAAAGGAGCGTGTTGATTTGAATCAAATATTGCAAATAATATGGAATGCTACCCACGCCTGTCTAAGCGGCACGCTTGAACGGACTTAAGGACGCTTGAACAGTTGTGGAAGTTTATAATTTCGGACGCTTTATGTAGCCAAAGCCTACTTGCCCTTGCCCTTCCAAAGCCGCGGCCTTAACTTCTTATCATCCGGGTAAAATATCTCAATTTTCCCCATGTGTTTAGGGTCAACATAAACGTAGTGCTTTTCGTTATATGTTTTTGACAGGGCTTCGCTATACCGGCAATCATCATCAACGGTAAAAACAAAAAACGGGTGATATGTTCCAATTTGCCCGCCGTTTACCGATTTATAAAACTCACCATATTCACTGTATACAAAGCATAATCGATCATTTTTTTCAAGATCAATAAGTTTGATCGGGATTTCAACATCCACAGATATAGAGCCGGCGCTTTCACCAGAACTATAGTCAAATACCATTTTTATATTATTGTTCTCAATGTTTATTATAGAAAACTCTCCGCCATAACCAGCGCCATCGGTGCCGCCCGATAGAATAATTACACTATGTAGTTTTGTTTTTTTTATAAAAATGTTTTTTGATGCCACCAGGCTTTTGTTTGCGGTTAGAAATTCCGGCTGTATTTCTGCCCATTGGTCTTTCGCTTTAAAGAAGGTTCTCTTAGCGCCCGACATTAAAATGGCGATCTGATTAAAAGCCGTTTTACCCGGTATCGATGAACTTAAAATTATGGTGTCGGTTTTACTATCGTTATTAATATCGATATAAAATGTTTTAAGGGTGCTATACCCCACCTTCTTTTTTCCTGTTTGTGCAAAGGTTGTAGCAGCAATACTAAAAAATGCGGTTAGCAGAACCGTTTTCATAGCAATAAAGTTAGGTAATCCTGCTTGAGTAAGCGTGGGCTGTAGAGATTATGCTGGTCCCCAAGAATCATCTATGTTGTCAATTTTTTTTTCCAAATCACTTAATTTTTTTTGAATAGCATTATTTATCGATTTAATTTCAACTTTTATCTCCAAAAAATCTTTTTTAATTGATTCTAATTTAGCTTCAATTAGCTCATTTACTTCTTCTTTCGTCATAATATTTTACTTAAAATTAATACAAGATAACATGTTAAGTTAATTACATTGAAACTTTTAGTATTTTTAGATTTAAAAGTTTCTTAGTTACTCAACGCCTGTCCCAACGTGCCGCTTGAACACATAGAAATTTAAGCGGGACGCTTAAATTAAAACTAAAATTGTATTTTCAGTAATTGAAGCGATGGCCGAAACGCACCTGCCGACGAGCTTTATTTTGTAACAACGGTTATTGACTGGATAGACGTATTTACAAGGCGTTGCTACAGCGATCTTATTATCAAAATTGGCGTACTTACCAGCACTACCCCTTCGCCCTAACCCCTTACTGATACAAAAACGCCAGCGTAACAAATACGTTAGTCCCCGCGGTTAAATTTTTACGCGCGGCCGATGTGGGGTAGCCTTTGTTATTGTAGGTATAATCGTATGTATTCTCCTGGTCTACCGAGCCATCGGGGTAAAAAAATGTGGCCTTTGTATTGTTGTGCGGGCCAATAACCCGGTACAGCACCATAAAAATATCGCGGAACCAGTAAACCGGGTTGGGGTGGGTATCGTTCTGGTAGGTTTGGTAGCCGGCAAAAGTGTATTTGGCGTTAGTGGCATCCCACAAATAAGTGTCGGAGCGGGTGATATCGCCATTTGCATCATATTGAAAGTCTAATTTAGAATGGGGGTGGATGGTACTGGTGCCCTCGGTGCTGTACAGTAAAGCCTGTATTACCTTTTGCCCGTCGTAAACAAATTTATAATAGCCCTGGGCGGTGGCTATGCCGTCTATATAAGCATCGGCCTGCTCTAAAAGGCCGTTGCTGTTGTAATTAAATTTCCAGTAGCTGTAGCTTTCGATGATCCGGTCTACACGGCCATTAGGCAGGTAAGTTACCGTACAATCTCTCCGGGTATCGGCATTAATATCGCTAATACTGGTGATCTGCCCGGCGGCATTATAGTTAAACAGCGTATACAGATTTGGGAAATACTCGTACCGGGTTATCCGTGGCTGACCGTTGTTTGTGGTCGGCGGTGCATCGGTAGCACCTTCGCCGGGCGAGATATCCGGGTGATGTTTCCGGCACGATGACAAGGTAATAAATAAGCCAAATAAGAAGCAGACAGGGGTTAGACGGAAGTTTTTAAGCACGGTTACAGGTATTAATTATGCTCACAATACGTAAAAACAAGGCCCTACGGTTGCCAGTATCAAAACAAAAAGCCACACCTGTTTCCAAAGCGGTAATTTTAACAGGCATTGGGCATACATTACCAATATGTCCTTTTTTTATTACCGAAAACAAATACATTTACCGTAATTTAACATCTATGCTGAACCTGGTTTTGTCGAGGATATATTTAACGCTGCTTTTATTGGTTGCCGGCATAGGCTTAAAAGCTCAAAACAGCCAAGTGAAACAGGCGTTCGGGTTCCCGACAAAAGAGATCTACGATCTGCGGGTAGATAAGCATGGTTTTTTATGGATAGCCAGCGACATGGGCGTGGCCCGGTACGATGGGATCAACTATGTACACTTTAGCCATCCCCGCCAAATTTCTTTAGGCTGCACCAATTTGCTGGAAGACAAGTACGGCCGCATCTGGTTCAATAATTTCAACGGGCAGATCTTTTATATCGACCATGAGAACGTAACGCTGGTAGAAAGCTACGATTATAAAAGCGAGCGTAATTTCCCCCGGATGGCCTTGTTTCACGATGAACTTTTGGCCACGTCAGACAAAGGCATTTTTGTGATGAATACCAATGATCTGACGGCAAGATACATCGGCAATACCTATACCTCAAGCCTGGCCGTGTTAAAAGATAAGGTGTTGATCCGTGGCGATAGGGTATGGTACGCCTACACCGAAGCTACCGGCCTGAAAAAGATAGTTTATACTGGAGACGAGGAAATACGGAGCAATGTTTACTGGCTGACCAATAACACCTACCGCGATACGGCATACCTGATGGTTAACCCTGCCGGCACGGTTAAAAAGCTGCTGCTGCAAAACGATACGGTAAAGCAATGCGGGCAAACCGCGTTCAATAGTTTTATAAATACGGTATCTGTTACACCCGATAATTTGTGGGTAAACACCAACGATGGCAGTTATTCGTTAAAAGATGGTGAGGCAATAAAAGGGTATAACCTATCTGCCATTGTAAATGATTTGGAGGGTAATAAATGGCTCAGTAGCCTGTACTACGGTTTGCTGGTACAATACAAAAAAGACATCGCCAATAAAACCATTATTCCCGGTTTAGATGCCGGAGACCTGGTAATAAGCCTGAAACGGTATAACGATCAATTGCTGCTGGGCACGCAAAAGGGCTTCCTGGCCCTGTACGATCCGGCTACCAAAAATACCAGTTTTAAAATCAAGGTATCACCTGCTGCCGGATCTATAAACTACATCGCGGCTGTGGATCATGATGATTATATCGTGGCGTCTTCTCTTTCTACCTACCGGGTTAATATCCCAGCCAAAAAAATCACCGAGCTGGTTAACATCAAAACAGCCAAGCAATTATGCTATGATGATAAAGCGATCTACATCGCATCCACAAGTGGCCTGTTTGTGATCCCACGCGAAAAGTCGGATAAGCTGAACCAACAGATCCAGGCCATGTTTGGCCATGTTTTTCAATACAACCAGGCCGATAACTTTTTTTACCTGCGGCTACGGGCACGCGCCATCGCCTATTCTACCGGGCAGGACGCGCTGTTTGTTACCATTAAAAACATTCTTTATAAGATCGATAAGAACGGGATGAAGCCGTTTTTATTTGAAAATCAACAGGTGTATGCCGCCTCGTTATCTGAGGTAGATCAGCGGCTTTATATCGGTACCATCAGTAATGGTATGCTGGTGGTTGATAAAAACGATATCGAGCATATTTCTGTTCAAAACGGGCTTTTCTCTAAATCGATATTTAAAATAAAACCTATCGATAAAAACCTGTGGATACTGGGTTCGGGGCCGCTGCAAATATTTAATACGCAAAAAAGGGCTTTGGTTGATAACTACGAGTTCCCGGACCGCAGCGCATCCGAGGTGTTGGATCTGGACGGAATGGGCGGGATGGTGTATATGGCCACATCGGCGGGGCTGGATAATTTCCCGCTTGTGAAGGCCACAGCCGGTAAAAAACTGAAGAACTATTTGTTATATGTTAAGGTGAATAACCAGATATGGCCGGATAGCGGCAGCCACAAACTATCGTACGCGGAAAATAATGTGCTGTTTAATATCGGGATCCCGGCTTATTTAAAAGCCAGGGACATTTATATTAAATACTGCCTGGTCACCAAAACAGATACCACCTGGCTGACGACTGAACCTGGCGAGCGGACCATCCACTTCTCATCGTTAATGCCCGGGACTTACACACTGAAAGCCGTTGCTGTTGATCCGCGCATGGGGGTGGCAGACCGTATGATAAGCTATAAGTTTACGATAGAAGAACCCTGGTGGCGCGGAACGGCCTTTAAAATTGCCTTGTTTTTGATCTTCCTGCTGCTTGTTTTTTATGGCTATGTAACCATGTTGCTCAAACGTTTATCGTTGAAAAAAGCCTTTGATACGCAACAGCAATTGATCCTGGCCGAGCGACAAAGGATAAGCTCGGAAATGCACGACGACATAGGGCCGGGTGTATTTACCATAAAATTATTGGCCGACAGGGCCGGCAAAAGCGAGAACGCCGGACCGGAGATCGATCAGATAAAAAACATGGTGAGCGATCTATCGGCCAAGATACGCGAAGTGATATGGAGCACGCATATTGGTAATGATAACCTGGAGATCCTGATCTATTATACCTATGCCCAGATCAACCTGTTGTTTGAGCATTCCAATATCCGCCTGGTCGACGATTTGCCCGATGAGATCCCCGATATGAAGATCACGGTGCAAAGCCGCCGCACCATCTATCTTTTGGTTAAGGAAATAGTGCACAACGCTATTAAGCATTCGGGGGCCAGTACTATTGAGTTGAAGATGTTCACCGATGAGCAATCGCTTCACATTTCCGTTAAGGATAACGGTGTTGGTATAAAAGCCGGCAATTCGCCCTCCAAAGGAAGTGGAAGCGGTATGGGCTTGGGCAATATCCGCTCGCGGGTAGAGAAATTAAACGGCGAACTTTCGATAGAAAATAAAGGCGGCGCGCATATCAGCATTAAAATACCACTTAAAACATTGCAGGTAGTTGAGTTTGATAAAAAGCTGAGCAAGTGGCAGCTGCTGATCACAAAGATTTTAAAAATCCCATCGGAGTAGTAGAATTAATAGCGCTGTTATCTTTCCCCAAAAACATAACAATTTCTTAGCCATCTGTACCACATTATACCGTTGTGGAAAAAATGCATAGCAATGTATTTGGTATTTACTTTTAATTATCTATCTTTCAGTTAATTAAAATACTTGTGTTTTTGGGTTGCACGCCTGCACAGGGTATCGGGGAGGGTGACAGGTTAGGCTAACCTTAAATTTTGCTGATACTTTCATTTTTCAATACTCAGGCCTATGCAAACACATACCACCACCCGGTCGGCCATTCTGGCTGTTGTGCTGTTAATTACCTTTATTATCTCATGGGAGTTATACCTGCGCCATAAAGGTGTAATTGCCGATTATGATGACGGCCCCGAATTATGGGCCGATAAGCGCGCCATGGTGTACGAACCGGCCGATAAGGCGACCGTTTTTATCGGCTCATCGCGCATTAAGTACGATCTGGATATCCCTACCTGGGAAAGCCTGGCCGGTACGCATGCCATACAACTGGCCATGACCGGGTCTACGCCCGTCCCCATGTTGGATGACCTGGCCAATGATCCTAAGTTTAAAGGCAGCCTGATAGTGGACGTAACCGAGATCTTATTTTTTAATAAGGCGCCTTATTTTTTGATATCGCCGGCCGAGGGTATCGGTTATTATAAAAAGCGCACGCCGGCACAGCAAGCCAGCTTTTTGTTAGATAAGCCTGTGGAAGCTAACCTGGCATTCCTTAATTCGGCGCATCTTTCTATAAATGGCATGTTAGATCATGCGCAGGTAAAAGACAGGCCGGGCGTATATCCCACGCTTGATTTTCCTATAGATTTTGAGCCGACCATGTTTAACCGGCAAAATAAGATGACCGACCGCTTTGTGGCCGATACCAACCTGCAAAACCAGGTAAAAGGTATATGGGCTATGCTGGGGAAAGACCCTTCCCCGCCAATGAGCGGTAAGGAATTAGACGCCTTTATGCAAAACATTAAAAGCGATGTAGACAAAATTAAAGCGCGCGGCGGCAGTGTGATATTCGTCCGGACGCCATCGAACCCGCCGATGTATATTGGCGAAAGTATGGGCTATCCGCGTAAACTGTATTGGGACAGGCTGCTGGCTACAACCGGCTGCAAGGGCATTTACTTTGCCGACTATCCGGCCACAGCGCACCTGGTTTGTCCCGAGTGGTCGCATCTTGACCCGAAGAGCGCCATTACTTATACCAAAGCTTTAGTAAGCATACTTAAACAACAGGAAGGCTGGAATTTAAAAATGGCGGCCAATTATTAATATCAACCTTAATTAAATCTTAAACACAAACGTCATGGTTTTTAACTCCTATACCTTTGTCGTGTTTTTTGCTATTATGCTGATACTGCATAACCTGTCCATTGCGTGGAAGGCAAAAAAAGTAAACCTGTTACTGGCAAGCTATGTTTTTTACGCCGCCTGGAACCCGCCGTTCATTTTGCTGTTATGGCTGTCTACCGTGGTCGATTTTTTTGTGGGGCGGTCATTGTATACTCAACAAAATAAGCATAAGCGCCGAATGCTGCTGGTGATAAGTTTGATAGGCAACCTGGGTATGCTCTGCTTTTTTAAATATGGCGGTTTTATCCTCGAAAACTTTGTGGCGCTCACCAATGCTTTCGGCGTCAATTATCATCCGGCCAAACCAAATATCATTTTGCCGGCGGGCATCTCCTTTTATACCTTCACCACACTTTGCTATACGGTGGATATGTACCAGCGTAAAAGCGAGCCGGTAAAGTCGCTGCTTGATTTTTCGTTATTTGTTACCTTTTTTCCGCACCTGGTAGCCGGGCCTATCGTGCGCCCGCCGCAATTGGTGCCGCAATTTGAAAGCCCGCGCAAAGCTACCCGTCAGCAATTACTGGATGGTTTGCTGTTATTGTCGCTTGGTTTGTTTATGAAGGTAGTATGTGCTGATACACTGCTCTCCGGCGCGTCCGACCTGGTTTTTAGCGCCCACCGGGGGCTTGGCCCGCTTGATGCCTGGATAGGGGTATTGGCCTTTTCTGGTCAGATATTTTTTGATTTCGCGGGATATTCCACCTCGGCCATTGGCGTGGCGATGTGTCTTGGCTTTGTGTTGCCGCAAAATTTTAAATATCCGTATGCCGCTATTGGTTTTTCGGATTTTTGGCGCAGGTGGCATATAACCCTATCATCCTGGCTGCGCGATTATCTTTATATCCCGCTGGGCGGCAATCGCGAGGGTAAGTTCAGAACTTATATTAATTTGATGATCACTATGCTGGTAGGCGGCCTGTGGCACGGCGCCAACTGGACCTTTGTGGCCTGGGGCGGATTACACGGCGTATATTTATGGGTAGAAAAAGCCCTGAGCGACAGTCGTAAAAAAGCATCAGGGGGAATCGCTGACGAAACTGTGCCCGCTACGGTCATAGCTACCGCATCGTTAGGCCCCGATCTAACCGCTAAAAAACCGGCCGGCTTTATAGCCGCCTTACTTACCTTTTTACTGATTTGTGTTACCTGGGTGTTTTTCCGATCAGCCACTTTTACCGATGCATGGCAAATGCTGGCATCTATGTCGGGGCGTATAGCACCTGCGGGGCCGCCCTTATTATCAACCGTTACTATTATTAAAGTAGCCGTTGTTATTACGCTGATGCTGGCCTTCCATTGGCTGATGCGTGATACATCTGTGCTAAAAACTGTTGCCAAACTACCCTGGTGGCTTACCGGCACGGTATGGGCCTTGCTGCTTATTATGATCGTATTGAGCCAGGGAACAGGGAAATCCTTTATTTATTTCCAGTTTTAGAGGAGTAGCAAAATATAAATCATAAACAGTATAGACACGATACTTCGTGTCTATCTTTATATTCCCCTTATTCGGAACAGGCAGAGACACGAAGTATCGTGTCTCTGCAATGGTTTGATTATTGTTTTTCCGTTAACGCTTCGCCCTCAAACACAATCCCATCCCAGCCATGCGTCATAAACTGCCTGATGTTTTGATGATCGGTACCATCGGGGGTATTCAATACCGCCTGGTAATGCTCGGCAAACAGCTGTAAAGTATCTTCTTTGCTTAATTCGTTTATCCGCGCAAAGCTGAATACCCTTGCGCTGCCCTGGTTTTGGGTAGCCTCGTTATAGGCGTCGCCGTTTTTAAAGGCGGTTGGCTGGTGCTGGTAGCGGGCATCAATAAATTCAAGCACATCTTTAAACGCTATTGATCCGTTTTGCAGGCTTTTAATAAGGGTGTCGGTCTGTTCGTTCATGCAGAATAGTTTTGGCGCAAAGCTACAATTGTATCGGGTACTATCGCCATAAACAAAAAATAAAGAAGATAAACCGCGCATATGGTTTGATATTAATGTTTCTTGGTGTATTTTAAAAGCGCGGAACGGAAGTATGCCCATGGCTTTTATGCACAGGTTATAATTTTGTACCTCAACCACTTATTTACAATTTGCTAAAAACAATATGGGAACTGAGCAATTGACCAATTGCACCAACTGCGGCGCTAAATTAGAAATAGCTAACGGCGGCCATGCTAAATGTGATTACTGCGGAAGCGAGTTCCCGGCACCTTCGGCAACTGAACGAGTGATCATAGACCCGGCCGTTCAGCCACGTCAGCGGCCCATTGCCAATTATAATCAGCCGGCCAATCAGGGTGTAAGTGCCTGGGCGGTGCTGTTTCTTATATTGCTGGTTGTTATTATTGTGGTGTTTGCCGTGGTTAATGGGGGCAATAAAGGTATTAACTCTTCCTATGCCGATTCGGTAGCGATTGATACTGCTGCAAAAAAAGACAGCGCGTATGTGGCAGCACAGAAGACGGCAGCAACTGATACTTCCAACAACTTTGCGTTACGACAATTGGATGCCATTAAAGTTGATGCGCCAACATTTAAGAAAGTATATCGTAACGCCCGTAAAAAATACGATCAGTTTTCGAAAACGACTGATATATACGATCCAAGCTCATCGTTATATGTTAACGTAGCCGGTGTGTTTTTATACATCAATAAAGATACCTACGGGCCTGAACTTAGATTTGCCACCCGTTACCTGGCTGATGACTGGTTGTTTATTAAAGAAATGACGGTTAATGCCGATGGCGAAAACTTTACAATGTCTCCCGAATTTAAAAGAGATAACGGCGATGGCTCTATTTGGGAATGGAGCGACGCGCGGATGGGAGAAGATGACCTGGCTATGCTGGTTAAAATGGCTACCGCTAAAAAGGTGAAATTAAGATACGATGGCGATAAATATTACCATGTAGTAAGCATTACCCAAACCCAACAGGCAGCCATGAAAAAAATGCTGCAAATTTATAAAGGCATGATTTTAAAATATGATGAAGCCGGTGCCGCTAAAAACAACAAAGGTTCATGACGCATATCATAAACCTTTGTTAAATAGTGTAAGTAGAATTGCTTAGTTCTCGCCCAATTGAAAACCCGGCCGGGTTTTATATAAAGCTGTAATAAAATTTTACTTAAAAAAATACCCTATCCCGGCGCTGATTGTGCGGTTGTGCATAACAGCGGGGTTGTTTTTGTTTACCACGTTTGCCAACCCAAAGCCCATCCCAATATTAATTTCAAACCCATTGTTTAAACGAAAGCCTGCTAAGCCATTAAGGCCAAAGTCAAATCGTTTAATATAAGTAGGGAAGCTGCCAAAGCTAACCGGCGTGCTGGTGGTGCTAACTTCCGTAACCGTATTTGGTGACGTGTATTGGGTAGTATAGCCTTTATATTTACCGGATACCGCATAACCGGCATACGGTCCGCCGCCTATAAAAATCTTCCCCGGCTTTAAAGGGATATTATATAATATATTTACCGGCAGTTCCAGGGTGTAAAGCTGCAGGTCGATATTTAATATGTTATAGTCGGTTGAGTTGCCTATGATAGGGCCACCCAAGGCGCCACCCTTCAATGCAAAAAGCAAACCAGGCTCTACAGTTACCTTGCCAAAATTAATATCAGCAAAAACACCCGGATCTACGTTTGCCAGATCCCTGTAATGCCTGGTCATCCCATATGCCGATATCATTAATTTGGCATCGGTATACCGCAGCCTTGCGCCAAAATTAACTTTCTGTGCCGATACAATGCCGGCAACCAGCATCACTGCTGATAGTAATAAAATTTTTTTCATTATTGTGATAAGGGGTTTTGTTTAGATCCTGTTAAACGGCTTCAGCGTTGGCTGTTATACTTTCCGTTCTGCCAGGATATATTTTTAATGCTTCTTCCAGGCAAGTCATTGCGTTTTGCAGGTCAGCGGCATTTAAAACGTAGGCCATGCGCACTTCGTTAGCGCCGGCGCCTGCTGTGCTGTAAAAACCGGTAGCCGGGGCCATCATTACCGTTTGGTTGTTATGGCTAAAGCTTTCCAGCATCCATTGGCAAAATTTATCGGCATTATCTATCGGCAGTTTAGCCACCACGTAGAAGGCGCCGCCCGGGTTAGGGCAAAACACGCCATCCATTTTATTAAGCGCGCTCACCAATATATCGCGGCGATGGGTATATTCTTTATTAACAGCTTCGAAATAGCTGTCCGGAGTATCAACCGCGGCTTCACCGGCTATCTGCTCAACCATGCCAGGGCTTAAACGGGCTTGCGCAAACTTTAATCCGGCAGCTATAACAGCTTTGTTTTTGGTGATCATGCAACCCAGGCGTGCACCGCAGGCGCTATAACGCTTGCTTACGGTATCCATCACAATTACATGCTCGTCAATACCATCCAAATGCATTGGCGATATAAACTCGCGGCCATCATAGCAAAACTCGCGGTAGGCCTCGTCGCTAAACAGGTACAGGTCATATTTCAGGGCCAGTTCTTTCAGGGCGTTCAGTTCATCGGCACTATATAAATAGCCGGTTGGGTTATTAGGGTTACAGATGATAATAGCCTTGGTTTTATCGGTGATCAGCTTCTCGAACTCGCTGATAGGGGGCAGGGCAAAACCATTGTCGATATACGACAGGATAGGTTTCACCACGATATCGCTTTCGCAGGCAAAGCCGTTGTAGTTGGCATAAAATGGTTCGGGGATGATCACTTCATCACCCGGATCAAGGCAGGCCATCATGGCAATGGTTATCGCTTCCGATCCGCCAACGGTTACAATGATATTTTCGGGACTGATATTATAGCCCAGCTTATTATAATAGCTAACTAATTTTTTACGGTACGATAGCGTTCCTTCGGATGGGGTATAAGCCCAAACATTAAAATCGATGTGCTTTACCGCGTTCAGCATCCCCTCAGGGGTGGCTATATCGGGCTGGCCGATGTTAAGGTGATAAACCTTTTTGCCGTCCAGTTTAGCCTTATCGGCAAATGGGGTCAGCTTCCTGATAGGCGATGCGGGCATATGCTGCCCTTTTGATGATATTTTTGGCATGGCACAAAACTACAAAAAATTAAAACCCAATAGATATAAAACAAATAAAGGCCCGGATGCCCGGGCCTTTATTTGCTAATAGGGTTAAAAAAATCTTGTTATTTACTTGACGTTGCCGCCGGCGCTGCCACTACTTCACCAACAATGCTGATGATCTTGGTAGGGGTTGCAGCGTTTGAAGTAATGGTGATTGATTTATTGAACGGCGCGATCACCGCAGCGTTATAAGTAATTTTGATAGTACCTTTATCACCCTTTTTAACCGGGGTTTTGGTAAAATCGGCAATGGTGCAACCGCAGGTTGGCTGTACAGCAGCCAGGATCAACGGTTGTTCGCCAACGTTGGTAAATTCAAAGTTGGTGGTAACCGGCTTGCCCTGGGCAATTTTACCGAAATCGTGTTTCTCTTCGTTAAATTTAAATTCCGGCTTTTGGTTGTCCTGGGCCGAGGCAGCGAATGTAAAACCTAATACAACTGCACATAGTATAAGCAACTTTTTCATGGTCGTTTTTTGTTTATAAACAAATATATAGATTTATTTTTATGCAAATAGTTTATTTGAACTAACTATTTTATTCATCATGTTCAATATAAATAACCGCATTTTAACGGTTTGGTTCTTTATACGGAGTTTGTACCTGAGAGGTTTTAATAACGGCCGATTAGGTAAAGTGTTAAAATGACACAATATAAATTGGTGATACACTGCCAATTGAAAATATCTTGCTGCAAAAAGCAAACTTTGCAAACTATCGCTTTGTTGGTTTTGTATCAAAAAATCATTTATCGGATGGATTTATGTCGTTTACCAAATAGAATTTTATAATTTTACCACCCTAACAAAATATTGTATATGCCTGAAGCCACCATACATGCTACCACCAGGTTTGACGCTTCTGAATTGAGCTTTGAAGAATTCAGGAAGATTGTCCTTAACGATTACCGTATCGGGTACGAAAGCCGCCAGGCCAGTATACTGGGCCGACGGGAAGTACTTACCGGTAAGGCTAAGTTTGGCATATTTGGCGATGGTAAGGAAGTGGCCCAGCTGGCTATGGCTAAAGCCTTTAAAATTGGCGATTGGCGCGCCGGCTACTACCGCGACCAAACCTTCATGTTCGCCACCGGTATGAGCAACCTGAAGGAGTTCTTTGCGCAGCTATACGCCAATCCCGATATTGAGAAAGATCCAGCTTCGGCCGGCCGGCAAATGAATTGCCATTACGCTACCCGCTATGTGGATGCCAATGGTAACTGGACGATCCAGTCGGAAACGATGAACTGCTCGTCGGATATTTCTACCACTGGCGGCCACATGCCGCGCTTATTGGGTTTGGCCTACGCCTCTAAACTATACCGCCAAAACCGCGAACTGGACTATATGAAAAACTTTTCGGTAAGCGGTAACGAGGTGGCGTTTGGTACAATCGGCAACGGTTCAACATCCGAAGGTTTATTTTTTGAAAGCTTTAACGCGGCCGGCGTATTGCAGGTGCCGCTGGCGATATCTGTTTGGGATGATGCTTATGCCATATCTGTGCCCGCCAGCCTGCAAACTACTAAAGAAGATATATCTGAAATATTAAGCGGTTTCCAGCGCGAAGAAGATAGCAACGGCTACGAGATATTTAAAGTACGCGGCTGGGATTACCCCGCCCTGTGCGATACCTACGAACGTGCCATCGCCATCTGCCGTGCTGAGCATGTACCCGTGCTGATACACGTTGTAGAAATGACGCAGCCGCAGGGGCACTCCACCTCCGGGTCGCACGAGCGCTATAAATCTAAAGATAGATTAGCCTGGGAGGCCGATCATGACTGTTTGCTGCAAATGCGCAAGTGGATGATAGCCACGGCCATCAGCAACGATGCCGAAATGGATGAACTGGAAGCTACCGCCAAACGCAACGTACGCGAGGCGCAGCGCGAAGCCTGGAGTGAACTATCGGGCGAAATAAAAAACGAATTGACCCAGGCATCATCCTTAATTAAGGACCTGGCTGCACAATCTGCAAAAGGTAATGAGTTGCAGGATGTGGCATCGAAAATGGAATGCGCTATAGACCCGGGCAGGGCCGATGTGATCAGCGCTGTACGCAAGGCATTACGCCTTACGCTTGGCGAAGTAACCAACGGGCGCGACGAACTGAAAGGCTGGTTAAGTGAACAGGCAGATCTGAATAACGAACGCTTTAACTCTAAACTGTTTACCGGTACGCCTTTTTCGCCACTGAATGTCCCGGTTGTCCCGGTTCGTTACGACCACGACGCCCGCATGCTGGATGGCCGCGAACTGCTGAACGCCTGTTTCGACGCTAACTTTGAGCGTGATAAAAGCATAGTAGCTTTTGGTGAAGACGTTGGCTCTATTGGCGATGTTAACCAGGGTTTTGCCGGCTTGCAGGCTAAATACGGCGATTTGCGCATTACCGATACCGGCATCCGCGAAGCGACAATAATAGGGCAGGGCATGGGCCTGTCTATGCGCGGCTTCCGCCCGATTGCCGAGATCCAGTACCTGGACTACCTGTTATATGCCATCACTGTTTTGAGTGATGACCTGGCCAGCCTTAGTTACCGCACCCGCGGCGGCCAAAAGGCGCCGTTGATCGTCCGTACGCGTGGCCACCGTTTAGAAGGGATCTGGCACTCAGGTTCGCCAATGGGGGTGTTGTTAAATACCATGCGTGGCGTGCATATTTGTGTTCCCCGCAACATGACCCAGGCTGCCGGCATGTACAACACGCTGCTGCGCGGCGATGAACCGGCCATTGTAATAGAAAACCTGAATGGTTACCGCCTGAAAGAAAAACTACCGGCTAACCCGGGCGAGTATACCGTGCCGCTTGGCGTAGCTGAAGTAATAAAAGAAGGTACCGATATTACCATTGTATCTTATGGCTCTACACTGCGTGTGGTAATAGAGGCTGTAGAAGAACTGGAATCTTTGGGCATCAACGTTGAAGTGATCGACCCGCAGACGCTGTATCCATTTGATAAGGGTAAGGTATGCACTGCTTCTTTAGGTAAAACCAGCAAATTGCTTATTGTTGACGAGGATATCCCCGGCGGCGGTTCGGCTTACCTGATGCAGCAGATCCTGGAGAAACAAGGCGGCTATTATCTATTAGATGCGCATCCTAAAACCCTGTGCGCCAAGGAACACCGCCCACCATATGGTTCGGATGGCGATTACTTCACTAAACCATCGGTTGATGATGTGGTTGAAACGGTTTACGCTATGATGAGCGAGGCTAATCCGGGGAGGTATCCGGCGATATAATCATAGTTCATGGATCATAGTTCATCGCTACCTGCAAAGGTTCTACCATGAACTATGATCCATGAACCATGAACTAAAAATAAATTCCTAATTTCGCCGCATGGATAATAACACATTTTCAACCGTATCAAATACTATTAAAAACCGCCGTAGCATTAAGCCTGCTATGATGAACGGCAATAAAATTCCGAACGGCCATGTAGCAGCCCTGCTTGAACTGGCTGACTGGGCGCCTAACCACGGCAATACCCAACCCTGGCAATTTGTGGTTTATGCCGATCCTGCAAAATTTTGCGAACAGCATGCCGCCTTATATCAGCAAAACACAGTTGCCGAAAATTTTAACCCGACTACCTTCAACAATCTTACCCACATAGGCGATAAGGTATCGCACATTGTAATTGCCAGCATGAAGCGTGGCGACCTGCCTAAAATTCCACCTTTTGAAGAAATTGTAGCAGCTTCTGCAGCAGTTGAGAACCTGTTGATTGGCGCTACAGCATTAAATATCGCTTCGTTCTGGAGCACCGGCGGCATGACGCTGCGTCCTGAATTCAAAGCTTTCCTGGAATTAGGTGATGACGATAACGTTTTAGGTATCTTATACTTAGGCTACGCCGATGAACATCCCGAAGGTAAACGCAAAGTGCCTGTAGCCGATAAAGTGAAGTGGGTTGAGTAACTAACGCTATTTTCAATCCATCATGTCGATAGAGCATGTGCCGGGAAAGAGGAGAGGGCGAAAGAGAACTATCTCTTGACCATAGGGAAAAAATCTTATTCGTGCGACCGGCTTTATGTATAGGATTTCTCACTATCGTTCGTATAACACGCGTATTTTTAATAGGATCTTCCTGACTAATATTGCTTTTGTTAACCAAAAGTAAATTTACTTTCGCAAAAGTGGATTAATATTACATGTAATTTGGTGGGATACAATTATTGTTTTATATTTGTTTTACAAATTATAAATTTTAATAAACCTTTTTGCTGTATTGTTAACCACTTTACTAAGTAAAATATGAGAAAACACTTTTTGTGGGTGATCTGTGCACTTTTTGGGTTGTCGGTGTCTATCATCAACCTGAGTTTTGCAAACGTAATGAAGAGCGACAGCACCCTAAAAATCGCTGCGGCAAAAGGAAATCCAAATTCATCGGCTAAGGTATTGTTCTTTCACTACGTGAACGACATTTACGAAACTGCAAGCCTGGCTAAAGCAGGTTTAGATTCGGCTGTGTTTGAAAAGGCTGTAACAGGTTATTATAACCTCAAGATAGCCAATTTGTTACCTGTATCAAGTTCAATTTTAACTATTGTTGATTTTACAAAAGCCAGCACCACTAAACGTATGTGGATAGTTGACCTGCAAAACCGCAAATTATTAATGAACACCTGGGTAGCACACGGACAAGGCAGCGGCAACGATATGGCTAACGCCTTTTCTAATACCGAAGAATCGCATCAAAGCAGTCTTGGTTTTTATATTACCGATGATATTTACATGGGTAAGCACGGCCGCTCGCTGCGATTGGATGGGATGGACCAGGGCTTCAACAACAAGGCACGCGAACGCGCGATTGTATTGCACGGCGCCGATTATGTAAATCAAAACACTATCGATCAGTTAGGTCGCCTTGGTCGCAGCTTTGGTTGCCCGGCAGTATCTACCGATGTGGTGGACAAGGTTATTGAAACTGTTAAAAATAAAAACGTTTTGTTTATTAATGGCAATGATGAGGCTTATAACTCAAAGTATTTAGATGAGGATAATGCCGCTAAATATGCCTTTGCCGATAGCAGCTATAACCTGGTAAAAGATGTGCTCACTAACTAACCAATTATAAACCCAGCCTTGGGTTAATATTAAGCCCGTCAATTAATTTTGACGGGCTTTTTTTTGTCATTTTTTTGCCCGTTATTCTGAGCGACAGCGAAGAATCCCCGATAGATAGGTCTACTCTGCAGGTCCGCTCTGCTAATTTGGGATTCTTCGCTGTCACTCCAGAATGACGAGGGGGTCAAATCGCCATTATCATCTTCATATGCGCGTACAGCACAATATCCAATCCATAAACGTCGGGTCTTACCTGTATCTGTCCGGCGGCATCGGGCCAGCAGGTAATGTAGGTAATGTACACCGGTATTTTGGGCGATACAGCTATATCCGTCGGTTCGGATTTATCCTGGCCCATCAGTTTTTCTACCAATGTATACTTCTTGCTGCCATCGCCAAATAATGCCCGGGCAAAATCAAGCGGTTTTTCAAGGCGTACACAGCCGTGGCTAACGGCGCGCATCTCTTTGGTAAACGGTAACTTGGCCGGTGTATCGTGTAAATAAACGCTGCTTTTATTAGGGAACAGAAATTTGATCTTCCCCAGCGCGTTATCTTCGCCGGGTTGCTGTTTAAATGAGTATTCGGTTGCCGAAGCGCCGCCCCAGTCAATCGTTTCCGGATCATCCACCAATTTGCCGTTCCTGTAAACGTTAATGTTTTTATTCGACAGGTAGTAAGGATCTTTCTGGGCTTCCACAATAATTTCCTTACCGGCAATGCTTTCGGGGATATTCCAAACCGGGTTTACCTGGGCTTCGTTTATCATGCTGTTTAGCTGCGGTGTCTCGCGCGAAAATGGGCGGTCTACCTTATCGCTGTCATCATATTCTACCAGTGTATTAGTACGGTCTTTATTCCGGCCCTCACCAACGCAAACTTTCATGTTAAGTTCGGATGATCCATTATTTATGATATCTAACTGGTAAGCCGGAATGTTGACCAGCACATAACGGTTTTCTGCCGGTTTGTTGCGCCACCTCAGGCGTTCCAGGTTTACGATCAGCACACGCTGGGTTTCCTCCTGGGTTAAGCCGGGGGCAGTATATCCCGCGGTCAGCGATTTTTGCAGCGCAAGGTATTCTGGTTTTTTAGGCTGGATACTATCAAGGTAGCTTTTAAAGTCTGTCACCTCGAACACGTGCTTCATAAAAGTACTATCGGGCCTGGCTGTCGCGGTAAAATAACGTGAATAGATCCGGCGCGGATTGATCACCCCGAATTGCAGCGCGTTAGAATAGTTGATGAGCGAGTTAGCCAGCAATAATTCCAGCTGCGCCATGTCCCGGTAAGCCTCGTCAAGTTGTTTTAACTTTTTCTTATCGTAAAAGCGGTGCAGTAATGTATCTATCTGCGCCGGTTGAAACAGTTTTGGATCAAGGCCGTGCTCGCCTGCCTTATTATAATAGGCTGTTACATTTTTAATATCGTCATTTTCAAAATGATCCATCAGCAATACCGGGTCATAATCGTTATGCTGGTAATAGGCAGTAATAATATCGGCATTGTTTAGTTTCGATCGTTGCTGCTCAAGCACTTCCTGGAAAACAGGGGCGAAGCCATCGGGGGTAACATCCTTAAAAACCTTGTTCTTGGTTTTTTTGAAAAGGGTTTTGCCCATATCCGAGCGTGATTTTTTACAACTTTGAAACGTGAGTGTAAGCGTTAGCCCTATCAGCAGGATAAACGCGGTATATAAATTCTTCGGGGAGGTAGTATGACTGGTCATTTGTGTTAATTATAGTTTAGGCATAGCAATGTTTATACCATGCTTAAAATAAGCTATATTTTTACACTTATAAGTGTTTATCATCATTAAATAATGTAATAATAGTTGTTAATTTGATACACCCTGTAAGGATAATATTACGTTTTAACGCCTTTAAATATGAGTAATGTAAAAAGACCCGAGGTTTGGCTGCGCGGCCCGCTACCCAATATCCCGGCCTTGCTGCAACCTGTTGCACATGCCTTGTTGCAGGCCCGCGAGGAGATCAACGAGATGACCGTCGGTTTCCCGGATGATAAATTATGGAATAAGGTTGCAGGGATGGCTTCTGTAGGCTTTCATTTGCAGCATTTAACAGGCGTGCTGGATAGGTTATTGACTTATGCCGCCGGGAATAGCCTGGATGATAGCCAGTTAAATCGTTTGGCAAACGAAGGGAAAGGCGAAGCGGCCAGTAATATTGATGAATTGGTAGATGCCTTTAACCTGCAGGTTGATAAAGCTATCGCGCAGATCGGGGATACAGACGAGCAGACTTTAAACGAAGTAAGGGGTGTGGGCCGCGCGCAAATACCGTCAACAGTTATAGGTTTGCTGGTACACGCTGCCGAGCATACCATGCGGCATACCGGGCAATTGCTGGTGACGATAGCGGTGATTCACCCCCTCTAAATCTCCCCCAAAGGGGGAGACTTGAAGAAATGAGTTTTTTGAAAGCCCTCTGGCAGGGGGTACTTATTTAATAAACAACAACTCCCTGAATTTTGGCAGTGGCCACAAGGCGTCGTCTATCAACTGCTCCAGTTTATCTACGTGGTAGCGTATGGGCTGGAAGTAGGTTTTTACCTTTTCATCGTAAGCTAAGGCTTTCTCGCGCGAGTCTTCTATTACGTTGGCCTTTTTGCGTTCTTCTATCAACTGCTCCACATTGGTTTTGATGAAGTTAACGTGTTCGCTAATTTTAGCGATAATATCTATCTGCGCGGCATAGCTTTCCTTTGGTAAACCTATTTCTTTTAAGCCCTTCACATTTTCTACCAGTTTGGTTTGATAGGTAATGGCGGCAGGGATGATCACGTTGTTCACCAGTTCGCCAATTACACGGGCTTCAATTTGTAGTTTTTTGTAAAAGCTTTCCAGTAATATTTCGTGACGGGCCACGGCCTCGCGTTTATTATATACACCGGTTTCCTCAAACAGGCGCTCGGTTTTGTCGGATAATAAAGCGTCGAGTGCTTTGGGTGTGGTCTTTAAGTTGTTTAGTCCACGGCGTTCGGCTTCCTTTTCCCACTCTTCGCTATAACCATTACCTTCAAAACGGATCGATTTCGATTCCTTAATGCAGCGTTTGATCACCGTGAGTAAGGCAACATCTTTCTTTTCGCCTTTGCGGATCAGCTTATCTACATCGTATTTAAACTTTTTTAACTGATCGGCAACGATCAGGTTCAATATCGTCATCGGGTTAGCCGAGTTGGCCGACGAACCCACGGCACGCAACTCAAACTTATTACCTGTAAAAGCAAAAGGCGAGGTGCGGTTACGGTCGGTGTTATCCTTTAATATCTGCGGTACTTTAGGGATGCCTTGCCATAGCAGCGCGTCGTCCTTTATCTTTTTGCTGATGCGCGATGTTTCTATCTCGTCAAGCACATCATTTAACTGGCTGCCCAGGAAGATAGAGATAATTGCAGGCGGTGCTTCGTTAGCACCCAAGCGATGATCGTTATTAACCGATGCGATGGACGCGCGCAATAGGTCGGCATGTTCATAAACAGCCTTGATCACGTTTACAAAAAAGGTAAGAAACATCAGGTTGTTCTTGGGCGTTTTACCCGGCGACAATAGGTTTTTACCCGTGTTGGTGATCATCGACCAGTTATTGTGCTTGCCCGAACCGTTTAAACCAGCGTAGGGTTTCTCGTGCAGCAAAACTTTAAAGTTATGGCGTTTGGCTACGCGGTCCATCAGGTCCATCAGTAACTGGTTATGGTCAATAGCCAGGTTGATCTCTTCGTAAACCGGCGCGCACTCAAATTGCGATGGGGCCACCTCGTTATGGCGGGTTTTCAGTGGGATGCCTAATAACAACGATTCGGTTTCCATATCCTGCATAAAGGCATATACCCGCTCTGGGATCGAACCAAAATAATGGTCCTCCAATTGCTGGTTCTTGGCCGACATGTGGCCAAACAATGTACGGCCGGTTAAGTACAGATCGGGGCGTGCATTATATAAGGCCAGATCTACCAGGAAGTATTCCTGCTCGATACCTAACGAGGCGTTCACTTTCTCGATGCTTTTATCAAAATAATGGCAAACATCAACAGCGGCCTTGTTTAATACGCTCAATGCTTTTAATAAAGGTACTTTATAATCCAGCGCTTCGCCGGTGTACGATACAAACACGGTAGGGATACACAAAGTGCGGCCCATAATAAAGGCAGGGGAGGATGGATCCCAGGCGGTGTAGCCACGGGCCTCGAAAGTGTTACGGATACCGCCGCTCGGGAAGCTGGAAGCATCCGGCTCCTGTTGTGCAAGGGCATCACCACTAAAGCGCTCGATCACGCCGTCGGCAGTTGGTTCAAAAAACGCGTCGTGTTTTTCGGCGGTCGATCCGGTTAAGGGCTGGAACCAGTGAGTATAGTGCGTAGCGCCTTTGCTAATGGCCCAACTCTTCATGGCCGATGCGATCTGCTCGGCAGTTTCGCGGGGGATGGGTTCGCCATCGTCGGTAGAGTTGATGATGCTTTGGTAGGCATCATTGGATAAATACTCCTTTAGTTTTTTATTATCGAAAACATTCGCGCCAAAATAGTCTGAAATTTTAGCTGATGGCAATTTTATCTCCGGAATTGTCCTTGTTAGCACTGTTTCGAGCGCTTTGAATCGAAAATTTGTCATTTTTTAGGTAATTGATGACCAAAAATAATGTAATCCCGATAAAAACACTCAAAAATCAGGGAAAAGTCTTAAATAAATTAATCAGCGAATTAGCGGGCCGTTGGCACTAAGCCCCCGTTTGGCCTCGAATTATTGTACGTTTTTAATAAAAACCCACTAAAAATATAGATTTTATATGGTAAAATACTATAATCCTGTCGATTTTTTGCTTTTTGACTTAAAATCTGCCTATTTGTTTGAAAATGTGTAAATATTTTACTGTTTTGATCTATTTGTTTTAATAAAATCATAAAATTTTATTAAAAACGTAATTATTTTTAACTTATGTTTTGATAAATTGAGATTATATCCATATTTTCATAAAAATATTAATAAAAACATCTTTAAAATTTGATGTTTGTGTGATTTTGATAATTATATTGTTGATAATTAATGATAAAAATCACAAAAAATAAAGTTTTATAAATTATGTAGATGTATTTATGATGTAAAATTGGAAATTTTGAATTTATTAATCGTTCACATATCATTCTAACTAACTAAATTTTAAAAACAATGGAAGTAAACTTCACAAAAAGTAAATTCCTCGGGTCGTTTCGACAACTAACGCGGGAGAAATGGCAACTCGGTGCAACTATTTTCACCGGGAAGCTTTTGGGGCTGGGGCTGGCGATAATAGCCATGATGACATTACCCGGGCTAATTTCAACATCGGCACACGCGGCTGATACTTACACGGCGCATGAAACCGCTTTAATGAATACCGCTAATACCATCTGGACATTGGTAGCAGCGTTTTTAGTATTCGGCATGCAGGCCGGTTTTGTGATGCTGGAAGCCGGTTTTGCACGTAAACGCGAAACCGTTAACATTTTGATGGAGTGTATCTTCGATACCTGCCTTTGCGGGATCTTGTTTTGGGCTGTTGGCTACGCGTTTATGTTTGGCAGCGGCAACGGATTTATTGGTTGGGGTGGTGCCGATGGTAAAAACTGGTTCTTTTTGCAAAATACCCCGCTTACTTATGGTACAACCGGTATCCCGGTGCTGGCCCACTGGATCTTCCAGTACGCTTTTGCCGATACCTGCTCTACCATTGTATCGGGCGCTATGATCGGTCGTACCAGTTTCCGTGGCGATATATTATATAGTATAGGTATCACCGGCTTTATTTATCCTATCCTGGGCCACTGGGCATGGGGTCCTGACGGCTGGCTGGTAGCTAAAGGTTTCCTTGATTTTGCAGGTTCAACCGTAGTACATACCATTGGCGGTGTAGCTTCATTGGTCGGTGCTATGGTATTAGGCCCACGCTTAGGCCGCATCTTCGCCCGTGATGGTGGTGGCATGCCGGCGCCGCATAACCTTACCATTGCCGCTGTAGGTGGTTTCCTGCTTTGGTTCGGTTGGTATGGCTTTAACCCGGGCAGCACGCTTTCTGCAATGGACGGACAAGGTATTGGGCGTGTGGCTGCTAA
Source organism: Mucilaginibacter mali (assembly GCF_013283875.1). Classification (NCBI taxonomy): domain Bacteria; kingdom Pseudomonadati; phylum Bacteroidota; class Sphingobacteriia; order Sphingobacteriales; family Sphingobacteriaceae; genus Mucilaginibacter; species Mucilaginibacter mali. The sequence goes on along the minus strand of NZ_CP054139.1, from coordinate 2,541,121 downwards.
CACCACTTTGGCTGCTTGTGCCGGCGGTATTGTGGCTATGTACCTGGGTTTATGGTTTGGCAGCACCAAGGGTAAATTTGATGTTGGCTTTACCGTAAACGGTTTCCTGGCTGGCCTGGTGGCCATTACTGCTTCGTGCTACTGGGTTAGCCCGCTGGGTGCTATCCTGCTGGGCGCTATCTCTGGCGTGATTGTTTATTATGGTACCCAATTATTAGAGTACCTGCGTATTGATGATCCGGTTGGCGCTGTACCTGTGCATGGTTTAAATGGTATTTGGGGCACGCTTTCTATCGGCTTTTTCGCTTGCGGTAAATATGGTGTTACCGGCCCAACCGGACCAGATGATTCGCACCCGATCACTGGTTTATTTTACGGTGGTGGCACCGGTCAGTTAGTTAACCAATTGATCGGCAGCGCGAGCATCACCTTTGCAACCTTTGCTATTGCCGGCATCATGATGTTTGTAATTGGCAAATTGCCTTACCCATGGAAACTGCGTGTTGAAGAACACGGCGAACTGATGAAAGGCGGTATCGATGTGTTTGAACACGGTACTTCTGCCTACCCAGACCAGGACGACGAAGACGTTAGCCTGAGCGGCTTATTTGAGCCAACTACTACAACTGTATAACATACCCCTATACCGTGCGGGAGATTTGCCCGCACGGTTTATATAGTTTATAGCTTTTACTGTGTGTAAAAAATGTAATGCCGCATGGTACGGGGTGAGCTTTGCCCCAATTTTTAATAGCGATCATTCAATATCTATCATAAATCATTCAAAAACAACTAAAAAATCATTCAACTCTTAAAACAATTAAAAATGAAAAGTAAATTTTTACTATTACTCGCACTATCAGCTGTTACTTATGTTGCCCATGCCCAGGAAGCGGCGAAAACGGTTGATCCGTCACTGGTGATCACCGGCTCGGTAGATACGTATTATAAGTACGATTTTTCGGGACACAGCAATATCCCCACCAGCTTCGCCTCAGATCAAAACTCGTTCTCGATCGGGATGGTAGACCTGGGCCTGAAAAAAAAGATCGGCAAAGCCTCGTTTGTAGGCGAAGTATCCTTTGGTCCGCGTAATGACCAGTCGATCCCGGTACCCACCAACCACATCCAAAACCTGTATGTAGCTTATGATCTGACCAGCCAGCTGAGCGTTACCGCCGGTTACATGAGCACTTTTGTAGGTTACGAAGTGATCTCACCTGCCGGTAACTTCAACTACTCCACCTCGTATTTGTTCACTAACGGCCCGTTCCAGAATGCCGGTGTTAAACTGAGCTATGCTTTCAGCGATAAAGTAAGCCTGGCCGCCGGTTTATATAACGACCTGTGGAATGTTTACAGTGCCGCCAGCAAGATCAACACTTTCGGCGCGCAACTGATGGTAGCCCCGGTAAAAGGCTGGACGGCCTATTTGAACCTGGTAAGCGGCCCTGCATCAGGCACCGAGCTTGACCTGACCACTACTTACCAAATTACCGAAGCCTTTAAACTGGGCTTGAACGCGGCTGATTTCAGCGCGCCGACCGCGGTTAAAGGCGGTTTTACCGGTGTGGCCTTGTATCCGCAGGTAGCGGTAGCACCCACCGTAACCTTAGGCTTACGTGGCGAGTACTTTAAGACCAAAACAGGCGGCTTCACTACTGCAGGCCCGGCTGTTGGCGAATCGGTAACCGGATTAACATTTACCGCCAACATTAAAGGCGGCCCATTGACCTTTATCCCGGAAGTAAGGTTAGATAACGGATCGAAAACGATGTTTACCGATAATAAAGGCATAGCCACTAAATCGGCATCGCAATTTGCTTTGGCTGCTGTTTACGCCTTCTAAATTAAACAACATAATTGTGATTGAAGCCGTAGGGGATACCCTGCGGCTTTTTTGTTTTTTGTGATTCCACAGATTTTGGGAATGATTTCACCGATTCTCTTGATAAGGTTTGCTGGGGGGATAGAATTTGATGTTCTAAACTGCTAATCGGGGAAATCATTTCTGAAATCTGTGGAATTATCCATAGAAAAATATTAACTAAATTATTAGTTTGAAATGAAAAACTTATTTATATTTGAAAACTAATAAATTAGTTATAGTATTGTTGTAAAACTCTGAAAAGTGTGATTTTTCGCAATATTATAAAATATTAAGGCGTTAAATAAGAAACTTAATTTCAATCATCATGCTAAAATCAGAATTTAATTTGTACAACCGGGAATGGCTCTCGCTTGTATTTAAGGGTAGGAACCAAAACTATGGCGCTTACGAACTGCGCCGCAGTTACCCGGTGGTGTTAAACAGGGCTATGGCAGTTACCTTTTTTACGGTAGCCGCCTTGTGCATTACCGAAACGGTGATATCGCGTAACCGGGCTATTGAACCGGTAACCAAGACGGTAGTTCTTACAATAACCCCGCCCGAGAAAATCTTTGAAGCAAAACTGCAGAAGGAGCAACCAAAACCCAAGGAAGCAAAGCCTAAAACAGAAGCTCCAAAAGAGCTGCCAAAGCCGCTACAGGTTTCTACACAAAATATAAACTATGTAGTTAAGCCCGATAAAGATGTAATTAAAGATCCGGAGCCGATAAAAGCAGATGTAGCTATTGGCCCGGAGGATAAAATAGTACCGGGATCGGGTAGTGACAATGTGCCATTAATAGAAGATCCCGGAACAGGAGAGGGCGTTAAAGGAGGTAACGGCGATGGCATAATTAATGTTGGCGAAGGTGGTTTGCAAGTAATGCCCGAACCAATTGGCGGTGATAAAGCCTGGGCCAAATTCCTGCAAAAAAACCTGCGCTTCCCGGGCCAGGCACAGGATGCCGGTGTATCGGGTAGGGTATACCTAAGTTTTATTATTGAAAAGGATGGTCATTTATCAAATATCACCGTTGAGCGCAAAGCAGGCTATGGTTTTGACGAAGAAGCAAGCCGTGTGTTAAAACTGGCACCGGCCTGGAAACCTGGTATGCAAAACGGACAAGCGGTACGGGTTAGGTATTTGATCCCGATTAATTTTCAGTTGGCTGAGTAGCGAGCGGGACTTAACTAAATCGTCATTCTGAGCGATAGCGAGGAATCCCCGGTATGCAAAGCTATCTTGCCAGACTACTCTGCTAATTTGGGATTCTTCGCTATCGCTCAGAATGACGTTATTGTATTCTAAACGTAAAAACCCTACCTGTCCACTTCCCCCAATACAAAATCTATCGAGCCCACAATCGCGATCAGATCGGCTATCATTACATTTTTAGCCATGGCCGGCAATACAGAAAGATTACTAAAACTTGGCCCGCGCGATTTTACCCGGAACGGGATCTCGGTATCCATAAAGCGGTCGTTGCCTTTAAGGTCTTTCTCCTTTTTTTGCTGATGGATGAAGTAAAAGCCTAATTCGCCTTTGGCACCCTCGCAGCGTATATAATAGTCTTGTGGTTTTGGACTAAGCTTACGGGGCAGTTTGGCGCGTGGATCAAATTCTGGTGGGCGCTTCAGTTCCTTTTGCAGGCGATCCAGGCATTGTTCGATAATATGCAGCGATTGTTCTATCTCATCTACACGTACCTTGTAGCGGTCCCAGCAATCGCCAACGGTACCCATCTGGCCGGTACCTACGGGGATCTCAAACTCCAGTTCGGGGTAGGCCGAGTAGCCATCTATACGGCGCAGGTCCCATTTCAAGCCCGAACCACGCAGCATCGGCCCGCTGCAGCCGTAGTTAATAGCTACGTCGAGCGGCAAAACACCCACATTGGCTGTGCGGTTGATGAATACCTGGTTATCGGTCAACAGGCCGTTCAACTCCACCATTTTGGGTTTAAAGTAATCTGCAAATTCGCGGCAGCGTTCTTCAAAACCAACAGGCAAGTCGTAAAACAGGCCGCCCACCCAAATATAGTTATACAACATGCGCGATCCTGATGCCCATTCCAGCATCCCCATAATATGTTCCCTATCGCGGAAGCACCACAGGAAAGGGGTGAAGGCGCCAATATCAATACCGTAAGTACCAATGGCGATCAGGTGCGAGGCAATGCGGTTCAATTCGCATACCAGCACGCGGATATATTCGATACGTTTGGGGATATCCTTATCAATACCCAGCATCCGTTCTACACCCATTACCCAGGCATGGCTATTGTTCATGCTGGCCAGGTAGTCCATCCGGTCGGTAAAGGGTATAGTTTGCTGATAAGTAAGCGATTCGGCGTGTTTCTCGAAGCAACGGTGCAGGTAGCCAATATGCGGGATCACCTCTTTAACGATCTCGCCGTCGGTGATGAGTTCCAAACGCAAAACGCCGTGGGTAGACGGGTGCTGCGGACCCATATTCAACACCATATCCTCGGTTGCGGCGCTGGCTATCTTTTGGTTGTAGCGGTTTAAAGCTTCGTTGTATATGGGGGCGAGTGTATTCAATTTCCGTTTTGAGTGCGTTAATGGCAATTTAACCACAAAGGGCACAAAGGGTTTTCACAAAGAAAGCACAAAGTTAAATGGTTAAAATAACCCTTGTGATTCTTTCCCTTTATGTTCTTCGCGGTTATATTAACCTCAAGGCCCGAAATTAAACATTATCAGCACAAACAGTATAAATAAAAACAACAAAGGACACCTGGTTTATATTCCTTAGTGTCCTTTGTGAAAAAACTTTGTGCCCTTTGTGGTTAAATTGCCACTAAAACAACCAGTTATCCTTTTATAGGCGAGGTATCCATCATTTTGCTCAGGTTGGTGGCAACCCATGCATAAGGATACATGGCTAAAGCCTTTACTTTGCTGTCGCGGCTTTTAAAGGTCCACACATCCTTCATAAATTCTTTGTGGTTTTTGGCGTTAAGCGTATCAAATGCCACCGAGATGGTTGGCGTTAATGAATAGGCCGTATGCCAGGTACCGAAGGGGATGAACAAGGTCTCGCCCGGGCCAACCACAAAGCTGATAGGTGTGGCATCCTTATAAAGCGGATACTTCTCGTAATCAGGTTCGAAGATATTCAGTTCAGAACGCCACGGGTCGTTAGGGCGGGGGTAAAGCATGTGCTCCTGCCCGCGCGGGAAAACCGTAAAACGCTTCTCGCCATAAAGCTGGGTGATCCAGGCGTTAAGGTGGTAATAATCCAAATGCAAATATGGGAACCTGCCGCCCGGGCCGCCGATAAATAACTCTAATGCTGCGCCCCACTTTCCAAGCTTAAACATTTTGTTGTCTAGCCAGTTAGGTTGGGCATATTGCAGGTCGGGCTTAATAAGCGGCAGCAATTCAGGTAATTGCTCGTTGATATTATAGATGGATGGATAAGGCGCGGGCTTTTCTTCCGAACTGGCTTCAACCATATCCATAATTTCGCGCATGTTATAGGTTTTGCCCTGTACCACGGTGGTACGGTCGGCGTAGTTTTCGCGGAACCAATCGGGGGTAAATAAGTCTTTAGCTTTCCAGTCTTTCACCGCGTTTTTAAACACCAGCGGGATGCCCGGTTTATAATGTTCTTCTAAAAATTCCTCGTGGGTGATGTTCTCGCGCCTGATGATTTCCATGGTTTAATAAAAGGGGATTGAATGTGATGATTGGTTTGTTTATGTACACAATCATAATAAAAAAACGGAATATAAACCATAGTGCGCCAATTTTAAAAATAGAGAATATGGGAATTAGTTTAACCAATCCAGTCAATCGGTGAGTGGTCTGTGAGGACACAGCCCACGGGATATCTACCCGGTGCCTGTGAAGACACAGGCACCTTAAATGCATAAATGCAGAGGAGTAATAAAAAACGCTAATCTATCTTAATCCCCTTATAATACTCGGCATTGTGGTAATCTTTGCGCAGGGGGAAGCCCTCCCAGTCATCCGGCATCAGCAAGCGGCGCATATCGGGATGTCCGTCAAAATAAATGCCATACATATCGTAAGCTTCACGCTCGTGCCAGTCGGCGGCTTTATAAACAGCGGTTATACTGGGGAAATGCGGCAGGGTATCGCCGGTTCGGTCGTGAACTATGCTTACCTTTAACACTAACTGTGTTTGATAGGGGATGGATGTTAAATGATAAACCACACCGAAGCGGCCATCTTCCACACCATAGTCAACCCCGCTCAGGCACGAAAGGAAATCAAAGTAAGTGGCCGGATTATCGCGCAGTTCAAGGCATACGCGGGTAATTTCGGCGGGGTTGATGAGCAGGGCAGGTTGCAGGCCAGTTAGTTCCTCGCCGGCAATAACCTGTTCTCCAAATTTATCGGTCAGTAATTGTTTAACTTCAGCAAGCGTCATGGTGCAAGGCGTACGATCTTCCAGTTCTTGTTATCAACTTTTTTATAGACGATGCGGTCGTGCAGGCGGCTGCTACGGCCCTGCCAAAACTCAAACAGGCGCGGCTTAATAATGTATCCGCCCCAGTACGATGGCTTGGGGATATCCTTATCAGCGTATTCGGCCTCCAGTTCGGCCACTTTGGCTTCCAGTTCCTTACGACCGTCAATTTCCTGGCTTTGGGGTGATGCTACGGCGCCGATCTGGCTGCCCTTTGGACGGCTGTGGAAATACTCTTCTGATTTTTCGCGGCTCAGTTTTTCAACCGTGCCTTCAATGCGCACCTGGCGTTCCAGTTCGCCCCAAAAAAATACGGCTGACGCCAGCGGGTTTTTGGCCAACTCTTTCCCCTTGCGGCTCAGGTAGTTGGTGTAGAACATAAAGCCTTCGTTATTAAAGCCTTTCAACAATACAATACGTGCCGAAGGGCGGCCATCGTGTGTTGCCGTGGCCAGTGTCATTACGTTTGGCTCGTGTATTTGTGAGGCAACCGCGTCGTTAAACCATTTATCAAATTGCCTGATAGGGTCTTGCTTTACTTCTTTTTCGGTAAGGGTAGCCGCGGTATAATCCTGCCTTAAATTTTGTAGTTCCTGCTCGTTCATCACAGCAAACTTACAAATAAATTATACCGTATATGATGATACAAGTCATTTTTGACTAAACTATTGACTATTTTTAGTGTTTAATTTTGTAGCTATGTTAAGTACTATCCCTGCCGCAGTTGGACGATTATTGATATCGGAACCATTTATGATGGATCCCAACTTTAAGCGTTCGGTTATCCTGATCACCGAATACCACGAAGAGGGGGCAGTGGGCTTTGTGCTGAACCACCAGAGCGACAACCTGCTGGGCGATTTGCTGCCCGATGTTTCTTATTCAGAGATCCCGGTATATAATGGTGGCCCCGTTGCCGAAGATACCCTGCACTTTATCCACCGTTGTCCAGAAAAGATTGACGGCGGCCTGGAGATATGGAACGGCATTTACTGGGGCGGCGATTTCGATACCGTGAAAAACCTGATCAATAACTACCAGTTAAAAACCGACGAGATCAAATTCTTTACCGGCTACTCTGGCTGGGCGGCCGGCCAACTGGATGCCGAATTGCAGGAGGATACCTGGATAGTTGCCAACAAATTCAATATCGATACCATTTTTGCCGATGCTGAACATAATTTGTGGAAGCAAGTGGTTATAGGTTTAGGGCAGCGCTACGCGCACATCGCCAATTTTCCCGAAAATCCAACTTTGAATTAAAGTAAAAAGTCAAAAGTAAGAAGTGATTTTTGACTTCTTACTTTTGACTTACGACTCGAACCCCATATCCCGGGCCGAAGCTTCTACTTTGGCTTTCAGGTCGTTTTTATAGTCGATTAGGTTTTGTACGATGCTTTCATCTGCAGTAGAGATGATCTGCGCGGCCAGAATACCTGCATTTTTCGCGGCGTTAAGGGCTACGGTTGCTACAGGGATGCCGTTTGGCATTTGCAGGATGGAAAGTATCGAATCCCAGCCATCGATGGAATTGCTTGAACGTACCGGTACACCGATCACCGGCAAATGGGTTAATGAGGCCACCATGCCCGGCAAGTGTGCGGCGCCACCCGCACCGGCTATGATCACCTTCAGGCCGCGGTCGGCAGCAGAGCGGGCGTAGCTGAACATCAGGTCGGGCGTGCGGTGTGCCGATACTACGGTGATCTCAAATTCAACACCCAGTTCTTTTAAAACATCGGCGGCATCCTGCATAACCGGCAGGTCTGATTTGCTGCCCATAATAATACCTACTTTTGGTTGTGATTGATCCATGCTGATGTGTTTATGCGTTATATTGTTCAATTAGTTTTGTTTGTTTAACGGGGTCGGCCTTAGACATCGCTACAATAAAATCCTTTAGTCGTGTCTCGTCTATTTTAATGGTGCTAAGCTTAAGCGTGATCTCCTGGAAGCCTAAATGTTTGGATGCCTTGAGCGAGCTTTTTTTCCTGATCAGGTCAGTTGCCGATTGGTCGATGACAATACCTATAAATGTTTGCTTACTGATATGGAATACATAAGCGTTTTCTATTAAGCTCCAGTTGATAAAATCTGTATAAGCCATCCGGTCAAAAATACCTACGGTGTTGATGATGATCTGCGGCCGCCTGTCCAGCAGGTTGAAAATACCATACAGCATCCCCACTCCAAAAAAACACACGGCAGGCCATGCTATTATGGGAGGCATATTTAGCTTCCCTGTGATGAGGGCGTAAAGGCTGGGCACAACAAAAATTGAAGCTAAGAAGATCAGTTTCAATGCCTTTAAAGGCGATTTGTATATTTTTATTTCGTCCACTTATTGTTTTAGTATGCGCTAAGATACTAATTCATAATAGCCTATGCTTTATTTCTTTTCCGGTAAGCAATTCTTCTTATCGCGAACACTATCCCCAGCGTTAACAAAACGGGAATAGCTATTACAATCAAAATTCCCAAAACGTAGCCTGTATTATATCCCAGTTCTTCTGCGTGTTCGCTGCTCAACCTTTCTGCGCTTTTTACCTTGAACCCATTAAAAAAGTGAACAAGGTTTTTGTCATCTTTTGATAATGAATCGGCCGACAAAATGCTGCACAACAATACCGTATCTTGTACCGCTACAACATGGTTATACCTGAATATCATTTGCCTGTTAATTTCGGCTTTATATCCAAACTCTATACCTGCGTGTCCATTAATATTGATCTTGTTTTTGTAAAAGATTTCACCCAGGGCCGGGGCTATCATTGCGTGTATATAGCTATTGTAAAGAGAGTCGAGATTGTTTTTCACAAATAAGTCCCTAAGTCCGCCTGAAACATCACCAACTGCTGCAAAAAATATTACGCCATGGTATTTTGTGCCATACATTTTATTACCGCTCTTCTCTATAACTTTTGGTGTATCTGGCAACGCAATTGTAGCAAGATTGCCAAGCTTTTGAATATACTTATACTGGCCAAATGATTTTATGGAAAAAAACATGAACACTAAGGCCGCAATGCATGGTTTAAGTTTCATTTTATAGAATACGTTAGTATCAATTGAAGCTATAGTGCTCTTTAATATCAGGCAATAACTTTCAGGGTTGCCTGCACAAACCGTGCCTTCTCAATCGCCTTTTCCCGGTCGGCATCCACAATGGTAACATGGCCCATCTTGCGGAATGGTTTTGTTAAGGCTTTGCCGTAAAGATGAATGTAAACACCCGGTTTGTTCAAGATCTTTTCAATGCCCTGGTAAACCGCGGGGCCTTCATAACCTGCTTCGCCCAAAACGTTTACCATAATGGCGTTGTTAAGGCAGTCGGTATTGCCCAATGGCTGGTTAAATATAGCGCGCAGGTGCTGCTCAAATTGCGATACGGTATTACCCTCGATAGTTTGGTGGCCGCTGTTATGCGGGCGTGGGGCCAGTTCGTTCACCAAAATGCGGCCGTGTTTATCTAAAAACATCTCTACTGCCAGCAATCCGACTATCTTCAGGCTTTCGGCAATGCGTTTGGCAATATTTTCGGCTTCCTGGTGTATCTCAAACGGCAGCATCGATGGGGCTATTAAAAACTCCACCAAATTGGCTTCGGGGTTAAACTCCATCTCCACCATCGGGAAGCATTTCACTTCGCCGTTATCGTTCCGGGCCACTATAACTGCAATTTCCTTTTCAAAGTCTATCAGCTTTTCTACCAGGCTGGGGGCGGTAAAGGCTTTATCAAGTGCGGCTTCATCAGTTACCTTGTAAACGCCCTTACCATCGTATCCGTCGCGACGCAGCTTTTGGATATATGGAAAGGGGATATGGCTTTGTTTCAATTGCTCGATAGAGGATATGATCTGGAAATCAGCCGTGGGGATATCGTTCTCTTTAAAAAATTGCTTCTGAAGTCCCTTATCCTGTATCAGGCGGATGATGCGGGGTTGCGGATAAACCACTACGCCCTCTTTTTCCAACTGCTCCAGGGCATCAACGTTTACCTTTTCAATCTCGATGGTGAGCAGGTCTACAGTTTTACCGAAGTTGTAAACGGTTTCGTAATCGCCAAGGGAACCGGCGGTAAATTCATCACACAGTTTACGGCAGGGCGCTTCGGGGTCAGGATCTAATACTTTAATTGTCACGTTATAATTAATGGCCTGTTGTATCAGCATGCGCCCCAGTTGGCCGCCGCCTAAAATGCCCAGTTTCAGATCTCCGTAAAATGCTTTCATAATGATGATGCAAGTTTAGCCCAAATCTTTCAAAAAGCCTAAAAGTATTATCTGTATGTTAAAATAAATTCACTGCAATAGTGTATAAATTACACTATTGGTATTTGTTTGATAAAAAGCGTATTTTATACGTAGATGAGGCGGAGGATTGCTCAAAAAGTAGTATGTTTGCATAGTATTTATCACCAACAAAATATACTGCATGAAAACTAAAATAGCGGTAGCAAATGGCGATGGTATCGGCCCGGAAATAATGGATGCCGTACTGCGCATATTTAAAGCCAACGATGTTAAGTTAGAATACGAATTTGTTGAAATGGGCAAGTCCTATTTCGATGCAGGCCATTCTACCGGGATGACCGCCCAGGCCAAAGAAACCATCGAAACCTTAGGCTTGTTGTTTAAAGGCCCTATGGAAACCCCCAAGGGCAAAGGTGTAAAAAGTATTAACGTTACCGCCCGTAAAGTATGGAATACCTATGCCAACCAGCGCGATTTCCGTACGCTGAACGGTGTAGATACTGTTTTCTCTAAAGCAGGCATCCCCATCAATATCACCATTGTACGCGAAAATATAGAAGATACCTATGGTGGTATCGAGCACTTGCTCACCTACGACGTAGCCGTTGGCCGCCGTATCATCACCCGCCCGGGTTCAGCCCAGGTAATTCGTTACGCCTTCGAAATGGCTAAACGCAAGGGCTATACCAAACTGGCCTGCGCCCACAAGGCCAATATCATGAAGCTGACCGACGGCATGTTTTTGGAGGTATTTAAAGATATCGCCAAAGAATATCCTGAAATTGAAGCGACTGATATCATTGTTGACGACCTGTGCATGAAACTGGTATCGCGCCCGGAAATGTTCCAGGCCATTGTGCTGACCAACCTGCAGGGCGATATCGTATCCGACCTATGCGCAGGTTTGGTAGGCGGCTTAGGCTTCGCGCCATCGGCTAACATCGGCGATAATATCTCGATATTTGAAGCTGTGCATGGTACAGCGCCGGATATCGCTGGTAAGGGTATCGCTAACCCAACGGCGCTGTTGCTTTCGGGTATCTCGATGCTGCGTTATTTAGGTTACAGCGCTAACGCTGCCGCTATTGAGAACGCGTTGTTGTATACTTTAGAGCAAGGCGTGCACACCGGCGATTTCGGCGATAAGTCGATCCCGGCATCAAACACCAACCAGTTTGCCGATGCCATCATCGCTAACTTAGGTAAAGTGCCTGCCAACGGCGGCGTGTTTGAAGATACCAGCTTTGAGGTAAGTAAGGATATCCAGGAACACCTGATCAAAAATAAACTGACCGCCACCGAAGGTGTTGAAGAAGAAATGATAGGTGTGGACGTGTTTGTTGAAGTAAATATGCAGCCTGATGAACTGGCCACGATAGCCAAACGCAGCCTGCGCTTTAACGAAAACTTCGACCTGGTGATGATATCTAACCGTGGTACACAAGTTTGGCCAACCGGTTCAATCTATACCGAACTTGTGAACGAATACCGGATCCGTTTTGAAAAGAAGGAAGGCCGTCAGATCAAACAAAAAGAGATCCTGCACATAGCCGCCGACCTATCTGAAGAAGTAAAGGTTTGCTCGGTAGAGTTCCTGATGAACTTTGGCGGCAAGATAGGCTATACGCTGGCACAGGGGCAGTAGTTTACGATTGAAGATTAGAGATTAGTTAATCAGAGATTAGTAAAATAAAACGGCAGGTTTATAAAATCCTGCCGTTTTTAGTTATATGAAAGTCTAATCTCTAATCTTTAACCTCTAATCACTGACGCCAATACTTCCCGGCAATAAAACTTATAGGAAAACCAAAGGCTGCAATTAACGCCGCCATATTTTTTAGCATACCAACCAGGTTTATTGGCCTGGTTACAATGTGGCTTAAGTAGGGCACTACCAGCAGGTTCATGATCAGCCATATCACAATGCCGATAAGAAAGGCCAGCACTATCTTGTTACGCACAACACCAATAAGTGTTGGGTAGAGTTTGAAAAATATAAAAGTGAATATCAGCGCGATAAGATAATGGAACAGGGCACCGTAAACTACCATCTCTGTACCGCCTGCCGCTACCGCTTCCCGGCCAAAAAATCCCCCGGCAATATATTTGAAAATGGCAGCGATGGGTACACCCGGATTGATCACCATAGCGGCTATAGCATCAAGCGTGCCGCAAAGCAACCAGGTGAGGATAATTTGTTTGATCAGGCCGGGATTTTGGGTTTTGCTGGTCATAATAGTTTGTGTTTAAGGTTTTTAAAGATAGGGTAAAAACTAAAAAATGCAATAGACGGCGTGGATGTGTAAATGGAAATGTGCGAAAATCACCCTATAAGGGGGAGGTGAATTATGTTCAGAATACCACTAAAAACAGGGATATAAGATTTAAAATACTGCGGAATATTTATACATTGGCTTTATAAATGTCTGCCGAAAATACCATATCTATACCGAACCTTTTATCCCGGCAAGGAAAAATCTATTGTTTTGCCGACGATTGTTTAATTGTAAGTACCGACGCTTATCCGGATGCTAAAATGGTGATACCGAGAGAAAAGGTACTCTCCTTAAGATTTGGGGTTAAGTGGATAAAAGGATTATACTTCCCTATTGGGAGGCATTTTAATATTGAACTGAAGCTGGATAATAATGAGATCATCCCGCTAAAATTTTCAAGTTACTATGGGATAAAGAAAGACCTTTATACCGATAAGTTTGGAGAATTGATCAATGCGGTTTGGGCAAACCTATTCCAGCCCGATCTGTTGGATATTGCCGAACGGTTTAAAAAACGGGAAGCCTTGTTTATCAGTGGTGTGGAGTTTAATCACCAGGGTGTTTGTTGGAACGATAACGAATTGATTCCCTGGGATAAGGTGCAGCTAAGCAATTACAAAACGTATTTTGCGATACGCCATGCAGATAACGCCTTGTTTAACAAAAGCCTGAGGTTTTCAACAGATTGGGACTCTTATATGCTACAGCAGGTAATTAAAAATATTTTGGAGCAAAGAGCCAAACACGCCGATCAGAAATATTCAGTTAACCTAAACTGATCAGCTGCTCACCCTCAATCTTTTTCTGCAATTCCAGAATAGCGCCAATTAAAGCTTCCGGGCGCGGAGGGCAACCCTGCACATAAACATCAACCGGTATCACCCTGTCAACACCTTTTACCACATGGTAGCCATGCTGCCAGTAAGGCCCGCCACAGTTTGAGCAGGAACCCATGCTGATGACATATTTTGGGTCGGGCATTTGTTCGTACAGGCGCTTGATGCGCTCGGCCATTTTAAAGGTAACGGTGCCGGCTATAATAATCACGTCGGCCTGGCGGGCTGATGGGCGGGGGAATACGCCAAAGCGGTCGAGATCGTAAGTTGATGCCATTGACCCCATCATCTCTATCGCGCAGCAGGCAATACCAAAACTCAGCGGCCACAGCGATGACAGGCGCGACCAGTTCATCAGGTCGTTCAGCTTGGTTACCATTACACCGCCATTCTCGTTCATGCTCTCAGGATTCATTTTCTGGCTTTTTAAATGATGGTTTAAACATGGGCTTTCTTACCGGCGGCGTTGCAGGCGTTGTCGCAGAAGTTTCGGTAGCAGGAGCAGTTGAAGGAGTTGCGATCGGCACCTGGCTTGTCGCGATTTCCTTTTCGGTTAAGGCCGAAAAGGCTTTTATTGTGTAGTTGCCTTGCTCGGTATTCAGTTTATCGTATAACGATGCCGGGATCAGTACGTTGGTATGTGGTATTTCGGCTTCGGGTTTTATCCAGTTCAGGTCGCCTTTGCGCCAAACGTAAACTAAACCCAATATCAGGATGCCCATAAAAATTAACATTTCTATCAGCGTAAACTTACCCCAACGGCTATCGGCGGCTATTAACTCGTGGCTGCCAAAAATAGTTGCCCAGGGGATGATGAACACCATCTCCACTTCGAACAGCAGGAAAACCAATGCAATCACATAAAAACGGGGGTTAAACGGGATCCAGGCGTTACCGGTGGGCTCCTCACCACACTCGTACGATGTCAGCTTTTCAGGATTGGGCTTATCGGGCGCAACCAGCTTACCAACAAACAGGGTTACAGCCACCAAAACAAATCCGGTAATTATAAACACCAATATCTTTCCAAATTCTGATATTTGCGAGATTTCGCCCATGGTTGCAAACTTAATAAATACATCTCAATTTGATGCCATAATTATTGGCGGCGGCGCCTGCGGACTGATGTGTGCCGTGCAGGCCGGCTTTTTAGGCAAGCGTGTACTGGTGCTGGAAAAAAATGATAAAGTGGGGGCCAAGATCCTCATCAGCGGTGGCGGGCGCTGCAATTATACCAACCTGTACGCTTCGCCGCAGCAGTTTGTCTCGGCCAATCCACATTTCTGCAAATCGGCATTTGCGCAATGGACGGTAGACGATACTGTCAGCTTCTTCGAGACATACGGTATCATCGGCAAGGAAAAAACCTTAGGACAACTGTTTCCCGAGAGCGATAAGGCACGGGATATTGTAAACGTGTTCACCAATTTATGCGCCGATATGGGGCAGGAGATCTGGTGCGATACCGAAGTGAAAAGCATTGAAAACAACGGCGATGATTTCACCATCACGTTCGAACGACAGGGCAAAACATCAACGACAAAAACGCCTAAAGTAGTTATTGCCAGCGGCGGCCTGCCTATTGCTAAAATGGGCGCTACCGATTTTGGCCTGCGTACAGCCCGTAGTTTCGGTATGGAGATCGTGTCCACTGCCCCGGCCTTAGTGCCGCTAACCATCACCGGTAAAGACCAGCCCTGGTACGAGCAGCTATCGGGCAACAGTATTTTTTGCCGGGTTTGGAACGATAGGGCCAGCTTTGAAGAAAACATACTGTTCACTCACTGGGGACTCAGCGGCCCGGCCATCCTGCAAATTTCATCATACTGGCGGCCGGGTGAAAGTATCATGATCGACCTGTTGCCTCATCAAAATATCATTGAGGTAATAGAGCAGGAGCGTAAGTTGAATGGTAAGAAGCCTTTGCTGGCCTTAATTGCCAACCTGTTCACCCGCAAATTTGCCGACGCGTTGAGCAGCCGGCTACCTGCAGATAAGAACCTGGCATCATTAAATAAAGCCGAACTGGAAAGCCTTAACGAACTCATTCATCAATTTAAAGTGAAGCCCGCCGGCGATAAGGGATACGATAAAGCTGAGGTAATGCGGGGAGGAGTTTCTACAGATGAGTTGTCATCGCGAACGCTGGAGTCCAAAAAAATCCCCGGGTTGTTTTTTGGCGGTGAGTGTGTAGACGTTACCGGCTGGTTAGGAGGCTATAATTTTCAGTGGGCCTGGGCAAGTGGCTATGTTATAGCACAGTATTTGTAAACAAATTGTCATATCAACATTATTGATGTTAAGCTATTGTAAATAATAGTTGATATATTAATTTTGTAACGTATTTGTTTCAAATGCCCAGGAAACACCCCTTTTTAACCAACTATAGATTGGTGTGCGCGCTTTGGATCGCAGTAGCTGCTTTCTGCGCGTATTACAAGTATAAACCCAACATGTATAACAACTATGTTATATTTAAGCAGGTATATTTTCATACCGTAGCCCAAACCGACCTCTATAAATTATATCCCGGCGAATATTACGACTCTAACCATTACGGCCCTGTTTTTAGCATGTTTGTTGCGCCATTTGCATTAATGAGCGATGGGTGGGGACTCTTATTCTGGAGTTTACTCAATGCCGTGTTGCTGCTTTGGGCTGTAGACACCTTGCCTTTATCAAATAAAGTGAAAATGCTTATCCTGCTGTGTAGTAGTATAGAGTTTGCTAATTCGGTACATAATATACAGTTTAACCCAATTATCACAGCTTTTATTATTTTTAGTTTCAGGCTGGTTCGTAAGGGGAAGGATGAATGGGCTACCTTGTTTATTGTATTAGGTGCGCTGATCAAACTATATCCCATAATAGGCCTGGCATTTTTCATGTTCTCTAAAAACAAGGGCAAATTTATTGGCTATACCGTATTTTGGTTCGCGTTTTTCCTGGTGTTGCCGGCGGTAATATCAAGCCCGCACTTTGTAGTGCAGTCTTATACCGATTGGTACCATTCGCTGTTGGATAAAAATCATCAGAATATAGGTTTTGGCGCCGCGCAGGATATTTCGTTCATGGGGGTTTGTCGCCGTATGGTAGGCAACCCTTACCTGCCAAATACGCCATTCCTGCTGTTTGGCGCCGTGGTATTTGGGCTACCGCTGCTAAGGTTCAGTCAATTCACTGCGCTTAAATTCCGTTTGAGAGTGTTGGCTTCAGCATTACTTACGGTAGTATTGTTTAGCACAGGTTCCGAGCATCCTACTTATGTTATCGCTGTTACCGGCGCTATGTTGTGGATGTTTTTGCAGGATAAGCCGTTTACCACCCGCAATATCATTATTCTGGTATTATTACTGGTGATCACCGGGCTTGGCCTTACCGATGCTTTCCCTAAATATCTGCGCGAAGAAATTGTAAGTAACTACGTGTTGAAAGCCTGGCCATGCATCATCGTATGGTTTATTTTATCATACGAACTGATGTTTAAAGACTTTACCGCTAAGGAAGGCATCAGACCAGACCAGCCCCAATACTATAAATTGCTGGATAAAAAGCCGGACGGTAAATTAGCGACCGCGTAGCTTATCTGCCTGAATCAGAATTTTCAGGATTTACGAATAAACAAAATTCTGAAAATCCTGACATCCTGAAAATTCTGATTCAGGCAATTATTTTTGATGCGCCGCCTTTAGCTTCTTAAAATATTCTATCAAGCCATTCACATTACCAACGGTGAACTTGCCGCTGCGGATCGCTTCAAGGGCCTGGGGTTCATCGCCCATAATATCGCTCATTACATCATTAAAATTTTCTACCGTCAGCTGGCTCATTTCGGCAGTGTTGGCGCCGAAGTAATAAGTGATCTTATTATTTCCGTTACCGCCTCCGTAGCCGCCCTGCCCGCCACCATAACCAACGCCAACGCCGCCATAGTTGCCAACGCCAGTACCAATGGAGATCCCCGGGTGGAAACTGAAGCCACTGCCCCCGCCCCCGGCTTTGCCACCATTAATAACGTATAGTTTGGTTTCCTCGTTCAACACCACTTTTACAAAATCAAGTTCCTGTTTAGTCCAGGTTTCGTTGTGAGGGGCATGGGCTACCACAAAGCTGTCGGGGCCGATGACATAGCATTTGATATCGCTGGCGCTGAGACGTGTTTCGGTGCCTTTGGGGTTATCTTTATAAACAATAAAGGCTTCATCTTTCATCGGCGCTTTGCCCGATGGTGACGGGTTGATCAATCCGTCAACTTTCTGGCCACGGGTATCGATAAAGAAGCCCGGTTGGAATTTTTGTGATTTTGCTGATACGAAAGTCAGCATTAAAATAAAAATGATTAAAATTGGACGTACCATAACTGACACAAATAACGCACATTTTTAATATTTATGATAACTGTTGATCTGCGCAGCGATACCGTTACCAAGCCTACCCCGGGCATGTTTGAAGCAATGATGAACGCCAAAGTTGGCGATGATGTTTTTGGCGAAGACGAAACCGTAAACGCACTTGAAGCCAAAGCCGCCAAAATGTTCGGCATGAAAGCCGGGATCTTTTGCCCGTCGGGCACCATGACCAACCAGATAGCCATTAAATGCTTCACCCAACCGCTTGATGAACTGATAGCCGACCAAACCGCGCACGTGTACCGTTACGAGGGTGGGGGTATCGCCTTTAACTCTGGCGTATCAACCCGTTTACTGGATGGCAACCGTGGCCGCATCACTGCCGAAATGATCGCGCCCGAGATAAATGCCGAAAATATCCATTTCCCGCATACCAGTTTGGTCGTGCTGGAAAATACGGTAAATAAAGGCGGCGGCAGTTGCTATACCCTAAATGATATTGCCCCCATAGCCGATCTGTGCAAAAGCAAAAGTTTAAAGCTGCACCTGGATGGCGCCCGCATATTTAACGCATTGGCTAACACAGGTGATAAAGCGCTTGATTACGGTAAATATTTCGACGGGATATCTGTTTGTTTATCAAAGGGTTTGGGCGCTCCGGTTGGATCGGTACTTCTGGCCGATGTGGCTACTATTAAATACGCCCGCCGTATCCGTAAAGTGTTTGGCGGTGGCATGCGCCAGGCAGGCTTTTTAGCCGCAGCCGGTATCTACGCGCTGGATAACCATGTGGAGCGCCTAAAGATAGATCATGCTCATGCCGGTATTTTAGCTGAAGAACTAAGCAAATGTGCCTGGGTTACCAACGTATTGCCTGCTGATACCAATATCGTACTGTTCGATACCAAAGAACCGGCTGATGTTATCGTAAATAAATTAGGGGAGAAGGGCATCA
Source organism: Mucilaginibacter mali (assembly GCF_013283875.1). Lineage (NCBI taxonomy): Bacteria > Pseudomonadati > Bacteroidota > Sphingobacteriia > Sphingobacteriales > Sphingobacteriaceae > Mucilaginibacter > Mucilaginibacter mali. The sequence goes on along the minus strand of NZ_CP054139.1, from coordinate 2,522,123 downwards.
TTTGCCTGCCTACCGGGCCAAATCGTATCCGATTTGTACTGCACCTGGATGTGCACCCGGAGCAGGTGGAGTATACGGTTGGGGTGTTGAAAGGGCTTTAACCCCCCGGCCCCCTAAAGGGGGAGTTGGAAAGTAAAAGGGCGCCGCGTATCCGGCGCCCTTTTTTGTATTGCATATCCGTATGCACATGGTTCCCCCTTTAGGGGGTTAGGGGGTTAACAACCCATCCAGCGTTACCGAAGCATAATACATAGCCTCGATGGTTGGCCCGCCGGCGTATTGGATATAGCGCTTGTTGAACAGATCGGTGCCGCCGATTTTAAAGGTGGCGTTGTATACCGGCACTTTAAAGGTAACCTGGGCATCCACCGTGTTGATGGATGGCACAGTCCCGGTTACCAAAGGGCTTTCCCATAAATAGGCCTGCTGCCATTTATATACGATGTTAAAGCCCACATTTTTTGCGATCTCGCGGTTACCGAAGGATACGTTGCCCGACCATTTTGGCGTATTAAAGCCGGTTACAAAAATATCCGATGCCGATTGCGCCTCCATTTTATTAAAGCTGGCATTGCCCGATATGGTGTAGCGCTTGTAGAAATTATAGCTAATACCGGCCGATGAACCGTAGTTATTATAGATGTTTTTAGCATTGGTATATACCCGGTAACGGCTTTGGCCCTGGCTGCCGGCATTATTGGCAGTGGCGGTAGTAGGGTCGCGGTTGATATCCAGCATGGCCAGTACGGCGGCATCGGTGCCTACAGTAGTTCCATTAGGTACAAATACTTGCACTTGCCCTAAGAAACCATTGTAACGGTTAGCGTAAGCATCAATATCTACAAACACTTTGTTATCTAACAGGATGCCTTTATAACCTACTTCGAACGAGGTGATCTGCTCTGGCCTTGCCTTTGGCAGATCGGCTACCTGCAGAATATTCCGGTTGGCTAAAGCAGTTGCATCAGTACCGCTGGCCGCACCCGGGGCGGCGTTTACAGCAGCGTTAAATGCCGCTACTGATGATTGGGTGTAGCTATTACCCAAATAACCCAATCCATCATTAATAAATGGAAGACTACCCACACGCTTTACACGACCATTATTTACGTAAGATAAGGCCTCGAATAATGCCGGGAAACGGTAACCATTCTGAAAGGTAAACCTGAAGTTATGATTCTCAACCGGCGAATAAACGGCTGCCAAACGCGGCGTGAATTTCGGATCGTAATATGGATTATAATCACCACGGATAGAACCAAACAGCTTCAGCTTGTTATCGAACAAGGTTTTGGTAACCTGAGCAAAGCCGCCGAATTTTTTGTAATAAACATCTTTGCCAAAACTGCCATCGGCCAGTGGGGTGTTGCGGTCGGCAATAGGGCGGCTGAAATCCACAAAGTTATTGCCATCGGGGATGATCTGGTAAATACGTGCATCGCCACCCACCAATAAGTCGAAGATCTTTACCTTATCGGCTAAGTCCCATTGTGCCTCTGCATTATACAGATGGCTTTTTTGCACCAGTGCCGCACCACCCGTAACCGGCGCGTTTGGTATCAGGCTGGATTTAATATCCCAATTATTGATACCGATGATGGTCTTCTTCAAGTCGTTAAAGGCTGCGGTGCCCGGTTCAACCCGGCCGGCATCTGCCGCGGCACGAGCGGCATTGTTCGCGTCGGCAAAGTTGGCTGCGGTCAGGCCGCCGTGGCTTGTACCGTAAGCGGTAAGCGCATTCTTATATAAAGTTCCCCAGGCAGAGTTGCTGGCATGGTTCAGATCGAGATTATCGGCCAGCGGCTTTACGTTGTAGCTGTCGCCGGTGTTCTCTATCGATTCGTAAGCGCGTACTAAAAAGTCTTTGCCTTTAAGTTCTATTTTATGGTTTTGAACTGTCGCGCCGTTCAATGCTATTTTGTTACCACGCTGAAAAACGCCATCCATACGGCCAAAGCGATAGGTGTAGGATAGCGTAGTGGTTGGATTTAATTTGTAGGCAAATGTACCGTCAAACTTCAGGTTTGATACTTTGGGATCAACCAGGTCCACCTCGTTATAGCCAGTACGGGCAACTGTTAGGTTAGGGCGGGCAATGCCATCAACGGTGATGCCTTTTATCACTACGGTATTACTGCCGGCCAAAGCGTCATCGCCATATTTATTCCAGCCATCGTAAGCGGCATTGCTGCCATATAATTCTGGGTAGGCGGGGTTAGCGGTTTTCAGGTTGCCGGGGTTTTGGTCGTTCCGCGTGTTCGATTGCCAGTCCTGCCCCTGCAGATAACTGAAGTTCAATTTAAAGGCAAATTTGTCGTTATAAGCTTTGGCGTATCGCAATGCATCCTCAGTTAGTACACTTGGTTTTATACCGATACCATCCACATGATTAACGCCGGTGCGATGATAAAAACTAAGGCCCTGGTATTTAAAGGGATCTTTAGTGATCAGGTTTGATAAGCCATTTAGCGCGTTGGTACCATACAAGGCCGCCGCAGCGCCGGGAGTGATCTCGATACTGGCAATATCCAGCTCGGTTGGGCCAATTGCATTACCTAATGGTACACCCAAAGTGGCCGACTGCATATCCACTCCATCCGTCAGCTGCATAAAACGAAAGTTATTAGGACTGTTAAAACCGCGGGTATTGGGTACTTTAAGCGTTAAACTGGTAGTGGTCATCTGAACGCCTTTAACGTTCTCCAGTGCATCGTAAAAACTGGGCCCGGGCGATTGTTTAAGCGCGCGGATATCCAATTTCTCGATAGCCACCGGCGATTTAAGCAGTTTTTCTTCCTTGCGGGATGCGGTAACCACCACTTCGTTAATGAGTAGTGATTGTGCACTTAACTGGATATTTAACGCTGTCCCGGTTTTATTGATCAAAAACTCTTGCGGCTGATAGCCAACGGCTTTAAATATCAGCGTATAAGGGAGCTTAAGACTGGTTGTTAAACTGAATTTGCCCGTAGTATCGGTAGCGGTGCCGGTTGTTGTGCCTTTTATGCTGACGGTAGCGCCAATAAGCGGCTGGCCTTTATCGTCGTTTATTTTACCGCTCAGGATATACGATCCGTTAAGTTGTGCAAGTGCGGTGAGCGGAAAAAGGGCAAAAAGAAGCACAACAATTTTTAAATTGCTTGTAAAGAGTTTCATGAAGTGTTTAAGTGTGATGATTTTAAATGAATACTGGTGTTGATAAACGTTTGTTTAGCGACAGCAACAACAGCAGAAGAGGGGCGATGATCTTAACATTGTATATAAAGTCTATCGATTTAGTAGTACAAATGTAAACAGATTGAGACCATCTGCAAGAATTATTTTCAAATAAATATTAAATTATTGATTTTTAGTTTTTTATGATAATCTGAGGTGTCAATCTTAATATGTCGAAGACTATGCGGGTAGGTCCGTCCACCCGGTTTTCCAGGTGAGGAAACCATAAAGGTTTATTCCACCAGTTCCTTTATTGCTCTGTCGTATCTGTATGATTATAGATTTATGGGTTGATGGAGTGCCGGCCATTGTTATTGATCTGATGTTAAATTTAATAAATATTTATAAATCATTGTTAAGGAGGTTTTAAGCGTTATTTTAATAGTTTTATAGATTAAGCTAAGTAATATGGTAACAGAAGAAAGCTTGAAGGAGAGATATGCTAATTTAGATACAGCAGAATTACTGATCATAATTGCAGATAAAGGCAGCTTTACGCCGTTGGCTGTAAGTATAGCACAACTGGAGATTGAGAAACGGGGCGTATCCGGAGATGTGATTGAGCAATTCGAAGAGGAATTTGAAAAATTAAACAGGTTGCACCCTGAAGATTACCTTGCCGATTTAAAGGTTTGGCATAAAGTGGTATTTTTTATAGTCTGGATCCCGAATTTTTCATCGTCCATCAGGCGTGCTGTAATCGGCGACGGAGATATACTGCGTGCCCAGCAAGCCAATTATTATATGGTAACGGGATTTTTTTCATTATTTATTGCTGCGGGCGCCGATTCGTATTTACCCGGTACCTGGTTTCCTGCGCTGTGGGCGACTGCATTTTTGCTGGTTTACCTGTTTGACAGAGGTTATAACCGTAAAAGGCAGGAGCACGATATTCAAAAACGAGTGGATAAGAAAGGCCCATCATCCAACTTTTTTTGAATGATCTCCTGTATCAGCCCAACCTCATTTTATTGTGATATTTTTAAAATGACGGATTATTTGGATTTAATCTGATTTATTTACTTACCTTGCACACTTTATATAAATAATACCATAATACAATGAACGAAGGAACAGTAAAATTTTTCAATGTAACAAAAGGTTTCGGCTTTATCACCCCTAATGGCGGTGGCCAGGACGTGTTTGTACATTCGACAGGCCTTATCGACGAAATCCGTGAAAACGACAAAGTTAACTATGAAGTTGAGAACGGACGTAAAGGCGTAAACGCAGTAAATGTAAAAGTTATCTAAGTATAATAATACCATCAAGACCGTTTCAGCGCCCCGCTCCAAAAGAGTGGGGCGCTTTTTTTGTGTATACAAATGTAGAGACACGATACCTCGTGTCTCTTTATGCTGCCCTCTAACCGGGAGACACAAGGTATCGTGTCTCTACAAAAAATGGTTTGATTTCTGTCTCTGTGTCCTCTGTGCTACTCCCTCCGTGCTCTCTGTGGTTAATCACCACCATCCCTAACTGTTAAATAACGTTAAAACCCCTGTTAAAGAAAGTTAAATGGCATACAAGGCATCGGTTTTTAAGGTTTATTTGAGGTATCAGAACCTGCACAAACCATGAAAAAACTGATCCTGTTGCTATTGCTTCCGGCAGTGGCGCTATGTCAAAACAAAAAACCTGAGGATTTTGGCTATCGCCACCTGCAGATGGTTTATAAAGACTTGCCGGTGGATATCCTTATCCAATCGAAAAAAGGCGACGAAAAAAAGCGGAAGCCTATTCTGCTGTTTGTGCAGGGATCGTTGCCTATTCCATTGATCATATTAGACAAAGCCGATAAGCCTTACTTTGTATTTGTTTTTAAGCCCGATAGTTTACTCAATCAATATCACCTGGCTATTATCGGTAAGCCGGGCGTGCCGGTAATTTGTCATGATAGCTTACTGACTAAAGATTATTGCTATAACGATCTCGCTACGGGCCTCTTTCCGCACGTTTATCAGCAGCATAATTATATTAACTACTATGCCGAGCGCGACGCGGCGGTGCTGAAGTTTTTGCGCAAGCTGGATATTGCCGATCCGAAGCAGAAGATCGTTATCGCCGGGCATTCCGAAGGTGCTACTGTTGCTGCCAAACTAGCCTTAATATCAACAGATGTAAGCAAACTGATCTATGGTTCGGAAAACCCCTTCGGGCGCATTATGACCGAGATAGAGCAGCAGCGCGAACTTGACCCCATGGGCATTAAAACCGAAGCTATTTTTAAAGACTGGCAAAGTATAGTAAACAAGCCAAACGACCTAAGCAAAAAGAAGGGTGATACCAATAAGGCCACTTACCAATCATCTATTCCACCCATCGAGTATCTACAGCAACTAAAGATCCCTGTGCTGGTAGTTTATGGCACCAAAGATCACTCGGGCAAGTATAACGACCTGTTGCGGATAGAGATGATCCGCATACATAAAACCAATTTTACCTTTAAATGCTATGCCGGGCTTGATCATAATTACTTCCCCACAAAACCCGGCGGCGGGGCCGATACTGAGGTGTTTAACTGGGATAAGGTGGTGCTGGACTGGCAGGCGTGGTTAAACGGTAAAACAGAGTTGCATGCATTGCAATAAGCTAAAAAAATTAATTATTGGTAAACATAGCGGCAGGGTTTTTGTTGCTTTTATATCATCTATCTAAAATAAATGAATATGAAAGATCAAACTAAAATTATCGCGGCGCTTTTAGTGGGTGCTGCGGCTGGTGCCGCCATAGGTTTATTATTTACCACCGATAAAGGCGAAGAAATACGCGGCGAAGTAGCCGATTACATTAACGACCTGGTTGAAAAATCGAAAGAAAAGGCGCAGCAAACCGCTGGCAACCTGCGTGGTTATGGCAATGATATTGCAGACCGTGCCAAATCCAGAATTAATGGTATGGTAGGTAACCTGTCTGATTACCGCGACCAGGTGCGCGATTCGATAAAAGCTACGGCAGGCGATTATACCGACCGCGCTACCGAGTTTGGTGAAGATTTGCTGAGCAACGCCAAATCGAAAATTAAGAACGTGGTAAACGATGTAAATAACAACGTGCAGGGCGTATAAAGATCAATAATATACCAACCGCCGCGTCAAGCGCCCACGCTCCCTCCGGATAACATTCAAGCGTGGACGCTTGAACGTGCGGTGATATAAAAATAAACGGGGGATTTTTAAATCCCCCGTTTATTTTTTATTGCCTCATTACCTCAAAATCCATCATCCCCGGCATGCCGATAGGCGCACCCGGTGGCATCTCCAGTGCCGGTTCCGGTTGAAATTTATCCGGGTTGCGTTCAAACTCCTCAATTTCCGACAGGCCGAAGTAAAGGGCTGCCTTTTGTTTAGTCTCGGCTGCGGGCAACTTGCCGGTCATCCAATCTTTTAGTTCGTGCACTTTTAGCAGGGCCTCGCCGCGCACGTTCTCTCCTGTGCGGGCATCAGCAGCCAGCATCAGCAGATGCTTTAGCACCAGGTTGTTAACCAATATTTGCAGTTGGCCTTTATAGCCGGTTGGCAAAGTGGCCTTCCAGGTTTGGTCTATCATTTTATCCAACACGGCCATTAAGCCGGGTTGCTTGCTGTCGCGGGCGTTGTATTCAATTAAACGGGCGGCGCGTTCGTTGCTGAGCATGTAGGCAATGGTGGTTTCGGCAGCGGTTTCAGCGGCAGCAATCGGATCAAACGTTGGCCCGGTATGCCCGCTAAATGTTTCTACGCTACCCGGGAAGCCTGATGGGCGCGGCGGGATCTTTTGAATCAATGCTTCGGGCAGGGCCAGCGCATCGGGGGTAATGGTGGCCATCATGGCATCAAAAGCACGCCATTGCTCGGCGGGTTCTACCATCTTTGTTGGCTCCTGGCCATCATTCTTTACCGCATGGGTAAAATATAAGCCGCCGATAGATTTTGCCACAGCTTCCAGTTGATAGCGGTGCAGCAGGTACATCGGCACCAAAACCTCTTCAAGTGTGGCCATGGGCGCACCTTCGCGGATAGCTTTTTCCGAGAAATTATCCAGTACCTTGCGGCGGATGGTCATCAGCTTATTTAACTGGTCGATAGGGTTAACGCCGTCTTCCCATTGGTTAGCCATAGGGTGCGCGTTGCCGCCGATATCCGGGATATATTTAAAGCCCTGAGCCAGGGTTTCCTTCATGATCTTGTCCAGCGCGGCGTTCTCATCCACATTTTTAGGGAAGTCGGAATACCCCCAAATAATGGCCCGTTTATCCCAGCTGCCAATGCCTTTTGCGTAGGCATCGCTTAGGTCGATGGTACCATCGGTTTTCATATTAAAACGCGGGTAGGGATAATCCATTACCGATGCGCGGTCTTTAGGGCTGGCCGCGAAGTTGTGTGTTAAGCCCAGCGTATGCCCAATTTCGTGCGCCGATAACTGGCGGATACGGGCCAGCGCCATTTCCTCCATTTGCCTGCTCACCGGTTTGCCGTCAATATAAGGCTGTAGTAAACCCTCAGCTATCAGGTAATCCTGGCGATGACGGTCGGAACCCAAGGTTACCACGCCCTTGATGATCTCGCCGGTGCGCGGGTCAATGTACGATGCTCCGTAAGAGAACGCGCGGGTAGGCGTGCCCGAACGGGTAACCCAGTTTACCACGTTATAGCGGATATCCATTGGGTCAGCACCTTCCGGAAGTTCTTTAACAAGGAACGCGTTTTTAAAGCCGGCCGCTTCAAAGGCCTGGTTCCACCAGGCACCGCCTTCTATCAGGGCTTTTTTAACGATGGGTTGCGCGCCACGGTCGATGTAGTATACAATAGGTTCAACCGGTTCGCTAACGGCGGCCGACGGATCTTTTTTAATGAGGCGATGGCGCTCGATAAATTTTTTGGTCAGCGGTTCGCTCATGGGCGCGGCAAAATCCAGGTACTGGAAGTTGAAGAAACCCGAGCGGGCATCAAACTTGCGCATCTTATAACCCGGTTCAGGCAGTTCGATAAAGGCCTGGTGTTCGTTCAGCGTAACCGAACCGGGATCAGGCGCCAAACGGCCACGACTTGGGCCGGCAAATGTAAGCATCGCCTCAAATTCGGTGTTTTTAGGAAAGTTTTTGGTGTTATCCATATAAACGGCTGAACGGGCATCATCCAAACGGTAGCCGCCGCCACCACTCGTACGGGCGCCACGCACAGCCGCTGCGCCGGGGTTAGCCGCCCCCGAACCCATATCGTCGCCTACGTGCATCACATCGCGTACTACAAAGGAGGTAAAATCAACCAGTACTTTATCGCCCTCAATAGCTGCAGGGGTAAAGCCAAACAAAACCGACTTGGCAAAGTTATGCTCCACGGCCTTCACCTCGTCGGGGTTGCCGTTTACAGCGCGGTAATTGGTCACCGGCTCCACCAAAAATATCTTCGGGCCAACTTTTACAAACTTGGTAATTACCGATGAAGCCTGCCCGCGCTCGGCACCGCCATTGCCCACACCATCCACCAGCGAACTGAAGTACAGGAATTCCTTATCAAACTTATCTATCTCCAGGTAGATCTTGCCGCTCTTTTCATCGTAGTAAAAGTTAAAATAGCCGTCAAACTTTTTCAGGTTTTGGGTTACAGCGGCAATGGTGGTAGCGGGGCCGCCCGGGTTAGCTCTGCCTTCGCCCGGCCGGTTTTGGGCATAGGTAAGTGCGGATGCAGAAAGCGCGGCGCAAATAAAGAGTAAAGTTTTTTTCATAAACGTTTTGTTTGGGTTGGGATGCATAAAAACACATCAATTGGTCTTCGTAAATTTAATGATGATTTTGTCTGAACCGTTGGTTTTTGCCGATTTTTTTGATCACGTAGGTTGCTGAATCAGCGGAATCAAAAGAATCATCTAAAAATCAGCGGTCAAAATCAGCAGTTCAAACACAATTTTAAAATAGTTTACGTTAAAAATGATAGAACAACTATTTTAGGATAAGATATTTGTGCCGAAGCGCATCCATTTTAAAAGGACCATTATAACCGACCCTAATAATTATGACTACCCCAACTTTTGTTCCGCCGGTACCCGCTAACGAAATGGACAGGCTGGTCGCCCTGAGCGATCTTGACCTGGATTATACCGACTTGCAGGACCAGTTTAAAGATCTGACCAAACTGGCCGCCAAAATTGCCGGTACCGATATGTCGGTCATCAACCTTATTGATCTTTATAACCAGTGGAGCGTATCGCACTTTAATATTGACGGCGGCCAAACCCCGCGAGAGGATACCGTTTGCCAGTTTACCATTATGAACGACCATCCGTTTGAGGTGAGCGATTTGCGGGCAGACGACCGTTTTAAAGATAAAGCCTACGTAACTGATTCGCCAAACATGCGCTACTACTACGGCCTGCCGCTGCAAATGGGCAATGGCAATAATATAGGCGCGCTTTGTGTACTGGATACCGGGATAAAAGAAATTACGCCCGAAAAAACGGAAATGCTGAAGATCATTGCCGACGAGATCGTTAACCGCCTGAAGGCGTTGAAAGCTATCGATTCGCTGAAGCACAGGCTGGACGCCGCTACCGAATCGCAAAAGCGGGTGGCGCATGATATCCGTGGGCCGATAGGAGGCATTATTGGCCTGGCACGGATTATCAGCGAACAGGGCGATGAAAACACGCTTGATGAGGTGCTTGAATTTATCAACCTGATACAAAAAAGCGGCGACTCGCTGCTGGAACTGGCCGACGAGATACTAAGTGCCGATAAACCCAAAAAAGAAGCAAAACTGGGTGCCGATGAGTTTAACCAATTGGTTTTAAAGGATAAGTTGGAAAAGCTTTACATGCCGCAGGCAGTTAATAAGAGTATCAACTTCGCTGTGACCACCAACCCCGAAACCGGGGTAGTGCCATTCTCAAAAAATAAATTGCTGCAAATTATTGGCAACCTGGTATCAAACTCTATGAAGTTTACTCCGGCCAATGGCAGCATAACGGTACGGTTATCGCTACGGGTACGCGAGTTTAGCAACGAATTGCATATGGTAGTTGAGGATACGGGCGTAGGTATGGATGAGGCCAAGATACAGCAGATAATGACCGGGCAAGGCAAAACTACCGACGGCACCGATGGCGAACAGGGCTACGGCTTTGGCCTGACACTGGTAAAGCATTTGGTTGATACGCTGAAAGGCCACATGTATATCACGTCGAAACCCGGCATGGGGACTTCGTTCGAGATCGTACTGCCGCAGGATAAGCATAGATAACTCCCCCCGTGTTAAACTTGTTACAATTCATCAGGATAGAACAGGATGCTGTTTGTTGGGTGTTAACATACCTTTAAAACATATAAACCGCCGTTTTACAGGCACCCTGTATTTTATTAGTCCTGGTATTGATGAGAGCACGCTTTAAAATCTTATTGCCCTTTTTATGTTCAGCAAGCATTGCTGTCAACGCCTTTGCCCAGGAGGCACAAACTAAATTTAAGTTTGATTTTGGTAGCGGCGAAGCGGCCAAAGGATACACTAAGGTAACCCCGCAGGATACATCGGTAGCGACTAAAGGGTATGGCTTTGATTTCGGTTCGAAGGTTACCGCGGTTACCCGTGATGCTAAAAAATCCTTAACAGGCGATTATATCACGGCTGACAAACCATTTTACTTCTCGGTTAACGTTCCCGAAGGGAATTATAAAGTAACGGTTACCCTGGGCGATATCAAAGGCGAAAGCACTACCACGGTAAGGGCCGAATCGCGCCGGCTGATGCTGGAAAAAGCGGTTACAGGCAATGGCGATACTAAAAAATATACTTTCATAGTAAACATTCGCAAACCGCAGATCAGTACCGGCGGCGAGGTGAAACGCAATGCCCGCGAGATAGGTAAATACGATTGGGACGATAAACTAACGCTGGAATTTAACGACAGCCACCCATGTGTAGATGCTGTAGAGGTAGAAAAGGTTGATGATCAGATCACCATATTTTTAGCGGGTAACTCAACCGTTGTAGACCAGGACGAGGAACCATGGTGCGCCTGGGGGCAAATGATCACGCGTTTTCTGAAACCCGGCGTTGCCGTGGCCGATCATGCCGAATCGGGCCTGACGCTGGGCAGTTTTTTAGGCAGCCACCGTTTAGATAAGGTATTAAGTGTAGCCAAACCCGGCGATTACCTGTTTATCGAATTTGGCCATAACGATCAAAAGGAGAAGGGGCCTAATGACGGGGCTTATAAATCGTATACCGAACGTTTCAAATTATTCATCAACCGCGCCCGCGAAAAGCAGATGATCCCGGTTATCGTAACCTCGACCGCGCGTCGAAACTTTAACGATAGCGGCCATACGATAAATAACCTGGGCGATTACCCCGACGCCGCCAGAAAGGTAGCCAAAGATATGAACGTAGCTTTGATTGATGTTAACGCCATGACCACTAAATTTTACGAGGCCCTGGGCAAGGATAATTCAACCAAAGCTTTTGTACATTACCCTGCCAATACTTTCCCCGGGCAAACCAAGGCGTTGGCCGATAATACCCACTTTAACAGTTACGGCGCTTACGAAATTGCCAAATGCGTAATGGAGGGTATTAAAAGCAACCATTTAGGCATCGAAAAATTTATTATCGATAAAACCACGTTCGACCCATCGCACCCAGATACGGTTGAGAATTTCAGCCTGCCGATGAGCGGTAAGTGGAGCGTGGAAAAGCCGGCGGGAAACTAATATCAAACGCTATGCAGGTAGCACTACCTGCATAGCCATACACCAATTAAAACCTGATCTGAAAGATGAGAAAGAAAATTATTTTGCTGGCCTTTGCCCTGGCACAGGCGGGCCTGCTAAGCGTAAAAGCACAGGAAGCGATGGAAACCGGCGGCAAAAGCATGCCCGACGAATGGATTGATAAGGATACCGGCCATAAAGTGATCCGACTGGTGCGTCGCCCGGGCACTACCAATGGTAGCTTTTATTTTAATAATTATTGTTTTATCCCGCAAAAGGGAGGCAAAGGCGATCTGATGGTGTTTTCGGGCAGTGTGGCCGATAAGACGATGGGCAACCAATTGTTCACTGTTAACCTGAAAACACTGGAAACAAAACAGCTGACCAATCACGCGAAGATTGCTGGTGAAATGGTTTGCCCTAAAACCAATGAGGCTTTTTATCAAAGCGGGGACAGTGTTTTTGCGGTTAACGCTTTAACTGGTAAGAACAGGTTTGTTTATGCCTTCGATCCGGCCTTTAAAGGTAGGGTAGCTACCGTTAATGCGGATGGTACTTACCTTGCTTGCGTTAAAGCCACCGGCGAATTAGAGCGAGAGATCCACGCTAAGTATCCTGAAAAAAGCCAGTACTTTAACCGCATTTACGATGCGCATATCGAGCATTTACTGTACACGCTGAATATCAAAACAGGCGAACTAAAGGAAATTCATAAAGAGAACGAGTGGACCAACCACTTACTATTTTCGCCGGTTGATCCTGATGTGCTATCCTATTGCCACGAAGGCCCATGGGAAAAGAACGACCGTATCTGGAACATCAATATCAAAACGCTGGATAACCAGTTGATGCATAAACGCACCATGGTGAACGAGATAGCCGGGCACGAATTTTTCGGTATCGGCGGTCAGCGCGAGTGGTTCGATTTGCAGAAACCTAAAGGGAAAACCTTTTTCCTGGCGGCTATTAACATGAAGACCGGTAAGGAAGACCGTGTTTACGAGATGGACCGCAACGAATGGTCGATACACTTTAATGTAACCAAAGACGAGCAAACCTTTGCCGGCGATGGCGGCGATCCCGGCCAGGTGGCCAAAGCTCCGGATGGCGAATGGATCTACCTGTTTAAACCCAACGGCGACCGCTTAAAATCGGAGAAACTGGTGATGATGAAGAACCATAACTACAAACTTGAGCCTAACGTACACTTCTCGCCCGATGAAAAATGGATCATCTTCCGTGCTAATTTCGAGAACGGCATAGAGCAGGTTTACGCGGTGGAGATTGCGAAGCATTAATTTTTCGGTTCATGGTTCATGGATTATAGTTCATGGATAAAGAAAGTTCTACCATGAACTATGATCTAAGAACTAATAAGGAACACAATACATGTTTGTAAACAAGAAAAATATAAAAATAGCCGCCGCGGTGGCGCTTTCATTAAGTAGCTATAGCGCTTCGGCACAGGTGAGCTGGCCTGTTATTACCAAACAAACCAAGCCATGGGCCCGTTGGTGGTGGGAGGGCAGCGCCGTAAACAAAAAGGACCTTACCTGGAATATGGAAAGCTACCGGGCTGCCGGGTTGGGCGGTTTGGAGATCACGCCTATTTATGGGGTAAAAGGTCACGAAAACGAGTTTATTACCTATCTGTCGCCGCAATGGGTAAGTATGCTTCAGCATACCTTGGCCGAAGGTAAGCGCCTTGATCTGGGTATTGATCTGGCCAACGCTACCGGCTGGCCGTTTGGCGGCCCATGGGTAAGCACAGAAGACGCCAGTAAAGAGTTGTTTTGGAAAACTTACGAGGTAAAAGGAGGTGAAAAGCTGAGTGAATCTGTAAGCTTTACCCAACAGCCGCTCATTCGTGCAGACGGAGTTGCACCCAAGATAACCGATTTGGTAGAACCCATCAGCAGCAATAAAAATATGCAGCTAATGGCGCTCGACCAGGTGCGTTTTGAAAAGAAACTACCCCTGACCATACTGATGGCTTATGATGGCAAAGGTCAGCACATTAACCTCACCAATAAAGTAGGCGCTGATGGTAAATTGGATTGGACAGCCCCTGCGGGCGATTGGAAACTGTGCGCACTGTTTTTAGGCTGGCACGGTAAAATGGTAGAACGTGCCGCTCCCGGTGGCGAGGGTTATGTGATCGATCACTTCAGCAGGCCAGCGCTTGATCATTACCTGGGGCAGTTTGATAAAGCTTTTAAAGGTAAGGATGTAAGCGGTATCCGTGGTTTCTTTAACGATTCGTACGAGGTGGATGATGCCCGCGGGCAATCTAACTTTACGCCGCAATTTTTTGATGAGTTTATGAAACGTCGCGGTTACGATCTGCGCGATCATTTGGATGCCCTGTTAGGCAAAGCCGATAAAGAAACCAGCAACCGAGTAATTTGCGATTACCGCGAAACCATATCCGACCTGTTGCTGGATAACTTTACCAAACCGTGGCACCAGTGGGCCAAATCAAAAGGCGCTATCATTCGTAATCAATCGCATGGTTCGCCCGCTAATATTTTGGATCTGTATGGCGCTATCGATATCCCTGAAACAGAGGGTAACGATGTGTTGAGCTACAAACCGGCCACATCTGCCGCGCACGTAATGGGTAAACCATTGGCATCATCAGAATCGGCTACCTGGCTTAATGATCACTTCCTGTCATCGCTGGGCGATGTGAAGCAGGCTATTGATAAGTTGTTTATTGGCGGTGTTAACCACATCTTTTATCATGGCGTAAGTTACTCGCCAAAAGATGCGCCATGGCCGGGATGGTTGTTTTACGCGGCAGTGCATTTCAATCAAACCAATCCGTTCTGGGGCGATTTCTCGACGCTGAACAATTACATCGCCCGTGTGCAATCGTTCCTGCAGCAGGGTAAGCCTAATAACGATGTGCTGGTTTATTACCCATTGTTCGATAGCTTCTCGGATCTCGGCCGCGGCGACCTGCTGAAACACTATGCCGGTATGCGCCCTGATTTTATGGGGACAGGTTTCGAAACCGCTTCGGCTGAAATGCTGCAAAAAGGCTATACCTTCGATTTTATATCCGACAGGCAGATCTTGAACGTACAATCGGCAGGCACAAAGCTGATGACAGGCGGCAATAGCTATAAGACCATTCTGCTACCTAATGCCAAATATATCCCGGTTGACGTTTTCGCTAAGATCATGTCGCTGGCTAAGGCCGGTGCTACTGTAGTGGTTTATAAAAATCTGCCTTCAACAGTGCCCGGATACGGTAAGTTGGATGAGCGCGGCAGCGCGCTGATGGGGCTGTTAGCTCAACTGCAATTCAGCAATACCAATAATGGCGTTAAAGAAGCTAAAGTTGGCAAAGGGCGCTTCCTGCTTTCGGATGAGGTTACGCCTTTGATGGCTGTAGCCGGTATTGGTCGTGAGGAAATGACTGATTCGGGCCTGCAATTTGTGCGCCGTACTTACAAAACAGGTAACAGCTATTTTATATCTAACAAAACAGATAAAGTGGTTGATGGCTGGGTGCCGCTATCGGTTGACGCCAAATCGGTGGTGATCTTCAATCCTATGACCAAACGATCGGGCATAGCAAAAATAAAGCAGGATAAACATACCAGTGTATACCTGCAACTGCAACCCGGCGAAAGCTGCGTGCTGCAAACATCGCCAACCGTAATTACTGGCGCGCCATACATTTATTATCAAACAGCAGGCGATGCCGTTACTATAACCGGCGATTGGACACTTAAATTTATGAACGGCGGCCCGAGTATCCC
The DNA here is from genome assembly GCF_013283875.1 of Mucilaginibacter mali. Taxonomy (NCBI): domain Bacteria; kingdom Pseudomonadati; phylum Bacteroidota; class Sphingobacteriia; order Sphingobacteriales; family Sphingobacteriaceae; genus Mucilaginibacter; species Mucilaginibacter mali. The sequence goes on along the minus strand of NZ_CP054139.1, from coordinate 2,506,454 downwards.
TGCCGATATTAAAACCGGCGAGTTAAAATCGTGGACGGAGCTGGGCGGCGATGACGCTAAGGCATTTTCAGGTACGGGCAGCTATACCATCACCTTTAACAAACCTGCCGGTACAACCGGCACATGGCAGCTTGATTTAGGTAAAGCCCACGAAGAAGCCGAGGTGTTTTTAAACGGTGCCAAACTGGCAACGCTGATAGGTCCGCGGTATACACTGAACATCTCTGCCGCACAGTTAAAAGCAGTAAACAAACTGGAAGTTCGTGTGGCCAACCTGATGGCCAATCGTATTATCGATATGGATAAAAAGAATATCCCGTACAGGATATTCTATAACACCAACTTCCCGTCACACGGTCGCGATTCGCGGGGTGCCGATGGTTTGTTTACGGCAATAAACTGGTCGCCAAAACCATCAGGTTTGATGGGGCCGGTAACGTTGACGCCGTTGGCGGTGAAGAAACCGTAACAGGAGCTTCATCGGCGAGTGGACTCACCCGGTCGTGGCTACGCCCGACCACCCTCTCTCGCCTTTGGCGAAAGAGGGGATCCGATACTGTTCCTATTCTCTTTCCGCGCAGCGAAGAGAGGGTCGACCAGCGTAGCGCAGTCGGGGTGAGTATATATACCAGGCGTAAAGCTCCTCAGCCATCATGTACTGTCCTGATATTAAGGGTTTAACCCGCCCAATCAGGACACCCCATGACGGCTGTTTTTTTGATGACCCCTATGTTTGTATAACAATTATAACAAACCGTAATCGGCTATTTTATCAGTATAAAAATTAAACATCGAAGGATATGGTTCGTGTTTTGAACACATCCGGGCAATATAAAAAGATCACTAAACCTCTCTTCTGTAATAAATTGGTTAATAAAGGAGATAGCGACCCGCCCGGGCCGCTTTTCTCGTTTTTTACAGGATACTACAGGATGCCATTTGGTAAATTATCTTATAAGTTCGTGTACCAATTATAGCTTCGGCGCAAGGTAATTTCTGCTGAATGAATTGCAAACCAGTCACCATATATGGGCAATAGGAATTTTTAGTTTTAAAATTCTTAAAAACCAATATGAGTTATGAACAGAAGAATGATTTTTAAACCAAACGGCTTTAATTTTATCCTTAAAAAACTGCAAACGCTTGCTTTGCTATTGTTGTGCGGCGGTATGGCTCGGGCCGATATTAAGCTGCCCTCGGTTATTGCCGATAACATGGTGCTGCAGCAAAGATCTAAGGTGAACTTATGGGGCTGGGCATCGCCGGGAGAAAAGGTGAGTGTAGAATATAGCTGGTCTAAAAGCGCCATAGTTGCTACCGCCGATAAAAATGGCAAGTGGAATATTTCTATAGTCACCCCGGCCGCAAGTAAAACCGCTTACAGCCTTACTTTCAAAGGCAAAAATACCATCGAAATAAAAAACGTACTGATAGGCGAGGTGTGGTTGTGTTCGGGACAATCTAACATGAAATTTACCATTGCTAAAGGCCCGGCCACCTGGGAAACCGGCGTGAACGATTACGAGGCCGAAGTAGCCAAGATCAATAACCCATACATTAGGGAGTACACCGTTAAAGAAACTGTTTCGGATACGTTGATGAATGATACCCAGGGCGAGTGGCAGGAAGCCAACCCAGGTAACGCCCGCCTGTTTTCGGCAGTGGCTTATTACTACGCCCGCGAGATCTATGCAAAAACAGGGTTCCCCATCGGGCTGATCGCTTCTACCTGGGGAGGTACCCCAGCCGAAGCCTGGACGAAGAAGGAAGTGTTGCAATCGGACGCCGATCTGAACGTTATCCTTTCCCGTTATGATAACGCGCTGAAAAGCTATCCGCAGGAAATGAAAAACTACCCTGCATTACTGGCGCAATGGCAAAAGGATACCGCCGCTGCACGCCTGCAAAATATAAAAGCCCCCAAGGCCCCGGCAAAACCTGCCGACCCGATGACCAACAGCAAATCGCCTTATAAACTGTATAACGGTATGATAGCGCCTATTATTAACTACACGGTAAAAGGTGTGATCTGGTATCAGGGCGAAAGCAATGCCGACCATGCTTACCAGTATCGCAAACTGTTCCCGGCCATGATAAAAAGCTGGCGCGATGACCATCACGATCAAAACCTGCCGTTTTATTTCGTGCAGATCTCGCCACACTATACCCAAAATGCCGAGATCCGCGAAGCGCAGTTGCTAACCTACCGCAACGTGCCGCATACCGGTATGGCTGTAACTATTGATAACGGCGACTCGGCCAATGTACATCCGCGTAATAAGGAACTGGTTGGTAAGCGCCTGGCATTGTGGCCACTTGCGCATGATTATGGTTTTAAGGAGATGCCTTATTCAGGTCCGCTTTATAAAGCTATGAAAATCGAAGGCGATAAGATCCGCATTAGTTTTGACGAAGTGGGCGAGGGATTAGTAGCCAAAGATGGCGACCTCAAAGAATTTACTATTGCCGGCGATGACCACGTTTTTCATGGCGCGCAGGCTAAAATAGAAGGAAATATGCTGATAGTGAGCAGTTCGCTGGTAAACAAACCGGTAGCGGTGCGTTTCGCGTGGCGTAGTATTCCGTATCCCAATTTATATAATAAGGCCGGATTACCTGCCTCGCCATTCCGAACGGATAGCTGGCCGGGCCTTACTGAAGGAAAAAACTGATGATAAACTGAAACCCAAATTAAAATAAACCATCGTGCTTATGAAGAAAATATACTTTCCATTGCTTTCACTGTTGCTGGTAACTGTGGCAACAACACATGCGCAAACCACTGCCGCAGGCCGCAAAACACTATCTTTCGACAAGTCATGGTTGTTTTTCCAGGGCGATCCATCCGGAGCCGACAAAACAAGTTTTGCAGATGCGCAATGGAAAAAGGTAGATGTTCCGCATGATTGGATGATTTTGGGTGAATATAATAAGGATAACCCTACAGGTCGAGGCGGTGGTTATTTGCCATCGGGTACAGGTTGGTACCGTAAGCATTTTACTATGGATGATGCAGATGCTGCAAAACAGGTGAGCATCGCGTTCGATGGTGTAATGGCCAACAGCGATGTTTGGATAAACGATTTTCACCTGGGCAAACGGCCTTATGGCTATATCAGCTTTATGTATGATCTGACCGGCCACCTTAACTTTGGCAATGGCAAAAGCAATGTGATATCAGTGCGTGCCGATAACTCGGTGCAGCCCGCCTCGCGCTATTATACCGGCGCGGGTATTTACAGGCATGTAAGGCTGGTAGTTACCGATGCGCTGCATATTGATAACTGGGGTGTATACGTAACCACACCAAATGTTAGTGCCGATAAAGCAACGGTGCACGTTAAAACAACCGTCGTTAACTCGGGAAGATCAACCCAAAACTTTACGGTAAAAACCACTTTTGCAGCTGCCGATGGCAAACCGGTTAACGCCTCGACGTCAGGTGGAACGCGCAGCGTGCCTGCGGGTGGCTCGGTTACCGTAGAGAACGACTATACTATCACCAAGCCTGAGTTATGGAGCACTGACAAACCTGCTTTATACCAAGCGCTTACATCGGTAAGTGTTGGCGGTAAAGTGGTTGATGATCAAACCACCAGTTTCGGTATCCGCGAAGCGAAGTTTACCGCAGAAGAAGGCTTTGTACTAAACGGTAAAAAGCTGATGATAAAAGGTGTTTGCCTGCACCACGATGGCGGCGCGGTAGGCGCGGCTGTTCCATTGCGAGTTTGGGAGCGCCGATTGCAATTACTAAAAGACTTGGGCGTGAACGGTATCCGTACATCGCACAACCCGGTAGCCCCTGAGTTTTTAGACCTATGCGACCGCATGGGTTTTGTGGTGATGGACGAGAACTTCGACACCTGGGAAGCCAACAAAGTGCGCGGCGAAGGCGGTTACGATAAGTTTTTTAAACAATGGGGCCTTACCGATACCCGCGATATGGTTATGCGCGACCGTAACCACCCATCCATCGTGATCTACAGTATTGGTAACGAGATCCACGATAACCTGGGCGACTCATCGGGCTTTAAAAAATACCGCGATATGCAGGACCTGATCCACAAGACTGATGGCACACGCCCGGTTACCATGGCGCTGTTCCGCCCCAATGTATCCAAAGTATACGATAACGGCTTTGCCAAAATGATGGATGTGGTTGGCCAAAATTACCGCGAAAACGAACTGGTTGCCGCCCACGAAGCGCACCCGGATTGGAAAGTGATCGGTACCGAAAATGGCCATACCCTCAGCGCCTGGCTGCCTATGCGCGATAATAAATATATGGCCGGCCAGTTCCTGTGGACGGGTGTAGATTACCTGGGCGAAGCCGACTGGCCAAATACCGTTAACGGGCAGGCTTTGTTAGACCGTACTGGCGGCTCGCGCCCTTTAAGTTATCAGCGCGAAAGCTGGTGGTCGGAGAAACCGGTAGTGCATATTGTGCGCAAAAGGGATAATGCTGGTGGCGGCCCAATGGTAGCCGATTGGACGCCTGCTGATATGGCGGCTTATACAGATGCCCGCGTATCGGTTTACAGCAATTGCGATGAAGTGGAGTTGTTTCTGAACGGTAAATCATTGGGTGTGAAGCTGAAACCGGCTAATGACGCGCCACGCGATTGGAGCGTTCCGTTTGAAAAAGGCACTATTAAAGCTGTAGCTAAAAATGGCGGTAAAGTTGTTGCCAACGATGAGCTCAAGACCGCCGGTGCACCTGCTAAAGTGATATTAACGGTAGACCGCCCGAAAATAAATAACAACTGGGACGATGTAGCCTATGTAACTGCACAGGTGGTGGATGCAGATGGTGTGCTTTGCCCCAACAGCGATAAGGTGGTAACCTTTAGTGTGACCGGTCCGGCTGTTATTGCTGCTACCGATAACGGCGATCTGGCCAATCACGATTCGTTTATACTGCCATATCGTAACAGTTTTAAGGGCAAATGCATTGCTATTATAAAAGGCAGCGCTATGGGTGCGGTAATGGTAAAAGCATCGGCGCCGGGTGTGGCTACAGGTTCGGTGGCTATTAACGTTGTAAAATAATAAGCTATGGATAAGCGGGCTGAAAATACATTAAAGGGATTAGCGATGCTGCTGGTGGCAGGACTCATCGGACTGGCATTTACAAAACAACAAAAGCCAACCATTTATATCATTGGCGATTCCACAACCAAAAATACCCTGCCGATGATGGGCTGGGGGACGGCATTTGCCGATTTTGTAGATACCAACCGCATTAGCGTGGCCAACCATGCTATGGCCGGGCGCAGTACCCGTACCTTTGTAAAGGAGGGCCGCTGGGATAAGGTAGATTCGCTGCTAAAACCGGGTGATTATGTGCTGATGGTTTTTGGCCATAACGAGGGCGCTAAACCCGGCATCCCGCCGCCAAACCCTGATGCTAATGGCCGTGCTACCGGGCGTGGCGTGTTGAAAGGCATAGGCGAGGATACCGTACATTTAACCTGGCCCGATGGCAAACTGGAGATCGTGCACACTTTTGGTTGGTATTTCCGCAAGTTTATCCGCGAAGCCAAGTCAAAAGGCGCTACACCGATGGTGCTATCTATGATACCGCATGATGTTTTTAAAGATGGCAAGGTGCCCCGCGCCGATCAGAACTACGGCCTGTGGTCGAAACAGGTAGCCGAGCAGGAGGGCGTGATCTTTATCGATATGAATAATATCGCTGCCGATAAATACGAGAAAATGGGCGCCGATTCGGTAGCCAAAATTTTCGCCGCCGATAAAACGCATACTAATAAAATGGGTGCGGCGGTGAACGCGCAATCTGTTGTTGATGGTATCCGTGCCAACCCTAAAAATCCCCTGAATCAATATTTACTCAATAAATGAAAAAGATAAAATACGTTTTCGCCCTGCTGATGATGGTTGTTATCGGTTCGGCATTCATCCAGCAAAAGCCTACGTTGTATATGGTGGGCGACTCGACCATGCATAATAACGATAAGGAATTATGGGGCTGGGGTACCACCATTGCCTGGCAGCTGGATACTAACCGTATAACTGTGGTAAACAGCGCCATGGCCGGTCGCAGCACACGCTCGTTTACCCGCGAAGGCCGTTGGGCTAAGGTGGTTGCATCATTAAAACCCGGCGACTTTGTAATTATGGGTTTCGGCCACAATGAAGGGTCGAAGCCGGATACCGCTAAAAAGAACGGCGACCGTGGCGTATTAAGGGGCATCAGCGACGATTCGGTTACCCTTAATTGGGCTAACAAAGCGCCAGAGGTGGTGCATACTTACGGTTGGTATTTCCGCAAATTTATCCGCGAAGCGAAAGCAAAAGGTGCTAACCCTATTGTAGTTTCGATGATACCGCGCCGTGAATGGGATAAGGACGGGAAAATTATCCTGGCCGATAAAGACTATGGCCTGTGGGCTAAACAGGTAGCCGAGCAGGAAAATGTACCTTTTGTGGATGTGAATACCATCACCGCCAATAAATACAACCAGCTAACCCGCGAACAGGTTTTCGCGCTGTTTGGTACCGACCACACGCATACCAATAAAGCCGGTGCCGAAATTAACGCCCAATCTTTTGTTGAGGGGTTAAAATTACAGCCATCCATCGCATTGAATAATTACGTGAAGAAATAATATTGATGATGAACGCAAAGAGTTTCATACGCAAACATACTGGTTTAATGATTTTGACAACGGCTATCATATCGCTGTCGTCATTTATGTTCATTAAACCGCAGGATAAGCCCACTTTTTATATGATCGGCGATTCGACCGTGAAGAACGGCCGCGATGATGGTCAGAAAATGGGCTCGGATGGACAGTGGGGATGGGGGCATTATATTCACGAATACTTTGATACTACCCGGATAAATATTGAGAATGATGCGCTTGGCGGCACCAGCAGCCGGTCGTTTATTAACATGGGTTTGTGGGATAAGGTACTGGCCAAAGTAAAGCCGGGCGATTATGTGATCATGCAGTTCGGCCATAACGATAACGGCCCGCTGGATGATACGGCCCGTGCCCGCGGCACTTTTAAAGGCGTTGGCGACGAGCAAAAGGAGGTGTACAACCCTATGAAATACATGCAAAAACAGGAAGTGGTGCACAGCTACGGATGGTATATGCGCAAGTATATTAACGATGCCAAAGCTAAAGGCGCTATCGCCATCATCTGCTCGCCTATACCGCGTAATGATTGGAAGGACGGTAAATCATCAGGCCGCAATATGACCAACAATTATGGTGCATGGGCTAAGGAAGTAGCGCAGCAAACCGGCGCTTACTTCATCGATCTGAACACCATGATCTGCGATTTTTATGATAAGGAAGGCGAAGCCAAAGTGCGTGCCACTTATTTCCATGCCGACCATACCCATACCATCGAGGCCGGCGCTAAAGAGAATACCAAATTTGTGATTGCCGGTATCAAATCGTACCCTGATCTAACCCTAAATAAATTTCTGAAATAGTGCCTGCATATCTTAAACATATCAGTTTATTGGCCGCATTCGCGGGATGGTTTGGAGTTTCAAGTTATGCGCAATCGGTAGAAGAGCATACTGTAGCGTTAGGTAAGTATCCTGCTTATGTGGAGAACAATCATTTTAAACAGGGAACCAACGTCGATCCGAAAGGTCAAAAGTTCGATCTGAACAACTGGTACCTGCGCCGGGGTGGTAAACCAGTTTTGCCGATAATGGGCGAGTTCCATTATTCGCGCTACCCCCGTGCCGAGTGGGAGCAGGCCCTGCTGCAAATGAAGGCGGCGGGTATACAGGTTATCGCCCTGTATAACTTCTGGAATCATCACGAGGAGGAAGAAGGGCATTTTCGTTTTGATGATAACCGGGATGTGCGTTACTTTTTGCAATTGTGTGCTAAACACGGCTTGCAGGCTGTAGTACGCGTTGGGCCATGGGCGCATGGCGAAGCCCGTAATGGTGGTTATCCTGATTGGTATGTAAAAAAACGTTTAAAAAGCGGCACCGACCGTGCCAGTACCAACGGCAACATCCAGCCCGAGGTTGTTACCTGGTATACCGAACTGGCTAAACAATTTAAAGGACTTTACTATAAAGATGGCGGCCCTATTATTGGCTTGCAGGTTGATAACGAAGTGCGCAGCACCAGTCCGCAAAGCGCGGGTTACCAGTATATGGCCGCTTTGAAAAAGTTGGCTGTAAGCCTTGGGATGGACGTGCCGTTTTACGTAGTAACCGGTTGGCCCGGGCCAATTGTGCCCGAGGATGACGTATTACCACTTTGGGGCGGTTATGCCGAAGCACCGTGGACGCAGAATACTAAGGAACTTCCGCCAAATAACCTTTATACATTTATTACCGACCGCCGCGATAAAAACATTGGGAACGATATTAATAAACCTGTTGCCGAAGAAGCCAGTCAGCCCATATACCGCCATCCGTTTTTAACAGTGGAGATGGGGCCGGGGATCCAAATTACCTATTTACGCCGTCCAATTATTAAACCGGCAGATGTAATGGGTATGCTATATACTCGTTTAGGTACTGGCGCTAATATGCTGGGTTACTATGTTTTCCATGGTACGCAGCACCCGCTAAGTTGGGATGGTAGTTACCCAACGCAGGAATCGAAGACAGGTATTTATCCGTATCCAAACGATTATCCCCTGATATCGTACGATTTCCAGGCACCGCTCAATGAATGGGGATATCCCCGCGAAAGTTATCACGATTTGAAATTGCTGCATCAGTTCATCAGCAGCTATACCGAAAAACTGGCGCCTATGTTCAGTACCATCCCGGCAGATAACCCGTCTAAGCCTGATGATATGCAGACCTTGCGTTACGCGGTGCGTAATAAAGGTAATTCGGGATTTGTGTTTTTCAATAATTACACCCGTCATGCAAATATGGCTGCCCACCAGGCGGCGTTTATCATTAAAACGGCTGGCGAAACGATACGTATCCCCGAAAAAGGCGGCATTAATATTAGCGATGGCGACTATGGCGCGCTACCGTTCAATGATAATGCAGGTGGTTTACTGATCAAATACGCTACAGTTCACCCATCAGCTGTTTTGGGCAATAGCTATTTTTACTATCCTATCGGCAACATCAAGCCAGAATTTAAACTGGATAACAAAACCATTGCCCAAATAACTTTCGCAAGCGGTAAAGCGGTTAAGGATGGCGGCTTTACCTATCTTACAGATATCAAGCCGGGTAAAAATTGTGTGGCAAGTATTACCACAAAGTCGGGTAAAAAAGTAAAGCTTATCATCTTAACTAAAGAAGAAGCAAAAAATAGTTACACATTTGATATAAAGGGAATTAAAACTTTACTGATAGCCGATAAACAGGCGTTTTATGATGAGGTAAAGGACTCGCTAACGATACGTTCTGTCGGCAACGAGAAGTTCTCGTTTTATACTTATCCGGCCATCCGGGTAAAGAATAAAGATGTGCATGCGGCTACCACAACAGGTATATTTAACCGTTACGATGTGGCGTTGAAGTCTGCCGCTCGGGTAGATGTTCCGTTTAAACAAGTATCGGATGATAAGCGGATGAATCAATACGCTTCAGCCATTGGGCAAACACCTTTAAAGCCGGCTTATGGCGTTAACTATTTAGATACCTTGCCTTACAAGGCGTACGAGTTATCGCTGCCAAAACGTTTGCCCGCTAATGTATACGATGTTTTAATATTCATTAATTACCAGGCAAATACAGCGGCTATCTACGCTAATGGTAAAATTATCGCCGACGACTATTATGGCCTTGGCGCTATGCCTTTCAGCCTGCGCCGCGAGCAGCAGCATTTAGCGGGCGATAAATTTATGCTGCAGTTAACGCCAATGATTGGTAAAACTAATATTTACTTTGAGCCGGGAACGGATACTAATTTTAAGGATAATAGCCATGCCGTGCTTAATGGCATAACAACTACGCCGGTTTACCAGGTAGTGTTTTAAACAATGGAACGCAGAGAATTTATACAGCAGATAGGGGTAGCTTCGGCACTGGCATTAATGCCGGGACTGGTTTTGGCTGATGGCGACCACGTATCGGCCTTTGCTAAAAAGCTGAAGCCTGTGGGCCGTACGTTGGAAATGGAGGGCTATTACGTATGGTGCAATAGCCCGATAGAGGGGCCGGATGGCAAGATCCATGTATTCTTTTCGCGCTGGGCAGAATCAAAAAAGATGAGTGGCTGGATAAACGGATCGGAGATCTGCCATGCCGTAGCCGATACGCCCGAAAGCGAGTTTGCATTTAAAAGCGTGGTGCTGGCGCCACGTGGCCCCGGTTTTTGGGATGCCACTACTTGTCACAACCCATCCATCAAATTTGTTGATGGCAAGTATTGCCTGTTTTTTATGGGCAACAGTAATGGCAAGACTAACACCAAACGTATAGGCCTGGCCATTGCCGATTCGCTGAACGGGCCATGGACACGACCCGATTCGCCACTGCTGCTGCCCGGTCCGGAGGGTGCCTGGGACGATCATTGCACCACCAATCCGGCATTCATCAAACATCCCAACGGGCAATACTGGTTGTTCTATAAATCGTGGAATACCAAAGAGTACGAGACCGGTACCGACCCGCTGGTGAAGGGAAACCGCAAGTACGGGCTGGCCATGTCAGATAAGTTGGAGGGGCCGTACGTGAAATATGATGGTAATCCGGTTATCGATTTCTCGGGCAAGGGCAATAACGCTCAGTTGGAGGATGCTTTTGTTTGGATGGATAAAGGCAAATTTAATATGCTGGCCCGGGATATGGGTTGGTATAATCACCAGGATGGTTTGATCATGACATCAAAAACCGGCAAAAAATGGAACGAGCCGGAGATCGCTTACTTCAATGCCGATTATTACCATATCCAGCAGCCGCCACCGCCAAAATACCTGAATAAGTACGGGCGTTTTGAACGGCCACAACTGCTGTTTCAAAAAGGGAAGCCCACTTATTTGTTCACTACATCGCAGGGGGGCAAGTATATGACCGCCGCACCGTTTATATTTAAAATTGAATCGTAATTATATCCAATGAAGAAAATATTATCCGTTATCGTCATTACAAGTTTTTCGCTGGGCTTCACGCAGGCACAAAAAGCCGTGCAAAAGATAGATCGTAAAGCTTTGGTGACCAGGCATAACGTAGTGAACAAGTGGATGGATACTTTAGCCTCGCTTACCGTTGGTAACGGCCGATTCGCGTTTACAGTAGATGCTACCGGTCTGCAAACTTTTCCGGAGCATTATGCCAAGGGCGTACCGTTAGGCACACAATCGGAATGGGGTTGGGGCAAGTTCCCTAACAGCGGCGATTTTAAATTTGAGGAAACGCTGAAGACCTACCATTTTAACGGGCACGAGGCCAGCTATTCTACACAAGGCAATTCATCGCAGCGTACTAAAGACGCGGTGAACTGGTATCGCGAAAACCCGCATCGCCTGCAACTGGGCAACCTGGGTTTTGTGCTATTGCATAAGGATGGCAGCGAAGCTAAACCATCGGATATCCAAAACATCCGCCAGGAATTGAACCTATGGACAGGCGGCATCAGCAGTAGTTTTACTTTTGATGGCGAGGGTGTAAAAGTGCAAACCTACGGCAGTAAATGGAACGATGCCATCGGTGTAAGCGTACAGTCGGGGTTGTTGAGGCAGGGCCGTTTGAAAGTACGCGTTCGTTTCCCGTTCCCTACCAACCAGTTTGCCGATATGGGCGTGAATTACAAGAACGCGGATAAGCATACTTCGCGGATCGCCTCTTCGGCAAATGGCAGGGCTACCGTATCGCATGATATTAACGGACTAAACTACCAGGTAAATATCAACTGGACCGGCCAGGCAAAACTTGACGAAGGCAGGCCGCATGAATTTGTTTTAACACCAAATCAAAATAGCGATCAGTTGGAGGTGAGTTTCGATTTTGAATATCTTACCAAAAAGGTGTTTACCCAGGTTGGCTTTGGTTCAATTAAAAGCAGCAGCGTAACCGGCTGGCAAAAATATTGGGCATCTGGCGGCGCGATCGACCTTGCAGGCAGTACCGACCCACGGGCTAAGGAACTGGAACGTCGCATTGTACTATCGCAATACATTATGGGTGTGCAGGGCACAGGGCAATATCCGCCACAGGAAACCGGCCTGACCTACAACAGCTGGTATGGTCGCCCGCATTTGGAGATGCATTGGTGGCATGATGTGCATTTTGCCCTGTGGGGCCGCCCGCAACTGATGGAGAATAGTTTGGGCTGGTATAATAAGATCAAGGATCAGGGTCTTGCCATTGCGCAGCGACAGGGTTATAAAGGTATCCGCTGGCCAAAAATGACCGATCCCTGGGGTAATGAAAGCCCATCGTCGGTAGGGGCGTTCCTCATCTGGCAGCAGCCGCATTTTATTTATATGTCAGAGTTGGCTTATCGCGCGCATCCCAATAAGGAAACGCTGGATAAGTATAAGAATATGGTATTCGCCACGGCCGAGTTTATGGCTTCATTCGCTTATTTTGATAAGGAAACTAACCGCTATATTTTGGGTAAGGGTATCATCCCATCACAGGAAGTGCACAAGGCCGACCTGACCTTTAACCCGCCTTACGAACTCACTTACTGGGACTGGGCGCTGAACGTAGCACAGGAATGGAAAAAACGCCTTGGCTTGCCGCGTGATAAGGACTGGGATACCGTGATGCAAAAACTATCGGCACTGCCGCAAAAAGACGGTGTTTATTTGGAGGCAGAAAGCGCGCCCGATTCGTATACTAATCCAAAGGATATTACCGACCATCCATCAACTTTAGCTGCTTATGGTATGATGCCGATGAGCAAAATGATGGATACTACCGTGATGCATAAAACCTTTGATGTAATTTGGAAAGGCTGGAACTGGCCCGAAACATGGGGCTGGGATTTCCCAATGACGGCCATGACCGCGGCACGTTTAAACCTGCCCGAAAAAGCTATTGAGGCACTGTTGATGCCAATAAAAACCAATACCTATCTGCCCAACGGACATAATTACCAGGACGGTCGCTTAACCATCTACCTGCCCGGAAATGGTGGTTTATTAACGGCTGTAGCCATGATGGCCGCCGGATGGGATGGCAGCAAAGGCAACACGCCAGGTTTTCCGAAGGATGGAAAGTGGAACGTGAAGTGGGAGGGGTTGAAGCGGATGCCGTAGCCCCAAATCGTCATTGCGAAGAGCGTAGCGATGTGGCAATCCCCGATAAGCAGAGTCGCTCACCAAGCCGGGGATTGCCACGCTATCGCTCGCAATGACGAGATGGTGTAGGACAATGACTTAAAGAATAACCTGATCGAAAATATGATGAATATGAAAACTACAATTTGTTTGGGGGTGACGCTGGCTTTAACGGCCAATGTATTTGCACAAAAATTACCCGCTAAAACCAAGGTATTGGCTGATATGACTTTGGCCAACAAGTATTTTATGGATAAATGGCCCGACCCGGGTGCTAAGGTAACCGTAAAGGGCGTTACCCGCGAAAGTACATTATGGACAAGGGCCGTTTACTACGAGGGCCTGATGGCGATGTATAAGCTCGACCCACAGAAGAAGTATTACGACTATGCCGTGCAGTGGGGCGAAACCCACAACTGGAACCCGCGCGACAGCAAGATCACCCGTAATGCTGATAACCAGTGTGCCGCGCAAACTTATATCGACCTTTACCTGATCGATAAAAAGCCGGAGCGTATTGCCAAAATGCAGGAATGCGTTGACCTGATGGTGAACAGCGAGAAGAAAGACGATTGGAACTGGATTGACGCCCTGCAAATGGCCATGCCGGTATTTGCCAAATTTGGGGTAATGTATAACGATAACAAGTACTTCGAGAAGATGTACGATATTTATATGTACAGCAAAACCGTGCACGGCGGCAAAGGTTTATACAACACTACCGACCACCTTTGGTGGAGGGATAAGGACTTTGTGCCACCTTACAAAGAACCAAACGGTGCCGATTGCTACTGGTCGCGTGGAAATGGCTGGGTAGTGGCCGCTTTGGCACGTGTGCTGGAAATTATGCCAAAGAACGCGCCTCACCGTGATGAGTATGAAACCGTGTTTAAGGAAATGGTTGAGGCCCTGATCCCGCTGCAGCGCGAGGATGGTTACTGGAATGTGAGCTTGAAAGACCCATCACACTTTGGCGGTAAGGAGTTATCGGGTACAGCATTATTTACCTACGGTATGGCCTGGGGCATCAATCACGGCGTTTTAAATAAGAAAACCTACCTGCCTATATTAACCAAAGCATGGAACGCCATGAGCACCGAATGTTTACATCCTGATGGTATGCTGGGCTATGTGCAAGGCACCGGCAAGGAGCCAAAAGACGGCCAGCCGGTGGGTTATGATAACTTTCCTGATTTTGAGGATTATGGACTGGGGTGCTACCTGTTAGCCGGTAGTGAGGTTTATAAGTTGACGAAGTAAGCGATATCTTAAAGAAAGAAAGGCCCAATAACGTACACTATTGGGCCTTTCTTTCTTTACCAAAAAAACGTCATCTTGAGTAATATAATCCCGTCGGCCTCTAATGGTTTTTATGACATGCCGATGAAAGCCCCCTCTAAATCTCCCCCAAAGGGGGAGACTTTGGAACCCTCTCCTCTGGAGAGGGCAGGGTGAGGCTTCAGCGGAAAACAAACATGTCATGGATAGCGATAGCGAAAGATCCAAAACTATACACAACGGCTCAGCTTGCCGGGGATCCTTCGCTATTGCTAAGGAAGACGTAGTGTTTAGCTTTGCTAATCCCTCCTGATCACACGCTCTCCATTCTGCACCGTCAACTTCAACCCGGCAAGATTAACATCTTCAACACGCTCTAACACAAAACCGCTCTTCGCGGTGATATCACAGTTTTTAAAAGTGACACCGCTGATAGGACTGTTAATCAGTCCATGCATATCGCCAACGGCATCAACATCACCGCTTACGTTAATGATCTTGATATTACGCACCACAGGCGGTACCGCCGACGGAGCCTTTGCCGGTCCAACCATGCGCCAGGCCATGTTAAACTCGAACGCTTTTTTGGTGCCGTGCAGTTTGATGTTCTGATAAGTGATGTCTTCTACCACACCCCCGCGGCTTGGTTGTGTTTTAAAGCGGATAGGCGCCCAGTTGTTCGAATCGACGATGCAATCTTTAACAACTACCTTGTTAATGCCGCCCGATGTTTCGCTGCCCATAGCCACGCCGCCATGCCCGTAGGCAAAATGGCATTTATCTATCAGGATATTGGTGCTTGGCCGGTTCACACGCAGCCCATCTTCGTCCTTGCCCGATTTAATAGAAATGCAATCATCGTTCACATCAATGGTCGATTCGGTGATATGTACGCCATCGCTGCTGTCGATATCCATCCCGTCGGAACTAAGGATGTTGTGGTCGGCGCTGATGTTAAGATTTTTTACCAGCACGTTTTTGCAATACAACACATGCAGGCACCAGACGGCCTGGTTGTGCAGGCGCAGGTCTTTAATGGTGATCCGCTCCGAATTAGATACGCAGATCATTCTTGGGTGGCCTAATCTTGGCCCGCTGCCGGGTGCGCGGCCGCGTTCCTTATCCCGTTTCAGCCATAAGTCGCCCGAGCCATCGATGGTGCCTTCACCGCTGATGATAGTGCCATCGCAATGGTCGGCATTAATAAAGGCTGATGTAAAGTTGCGTTCTTCGCCCTCCCAGCGGGTGGGTACCTGTGGGTAATCGTCCTGGTTGAGCGAACCTTTTAACACGGCACCTTTATCCACCCTTAAATTAACACCCTTTTTTAAAAATATCGCCCCGCTGATAAAGATGCCCCTGGGTACGACAACCGTCCCGCCGCCTTTAGCCGCGCACTCATCAATAGCCTGCTGGATACTTTTGGTGTTCATGGTCAAACTGTCACCTTTTGCGCCAAAATCGGTAATAATGTAGGTTTTATCCTTGCCCTGTTTAACCATCACAAACGATGAACAAATGATCAGTACCGCTGCCAGTGTATATATCTTTTTCATCGCTTTTTTATTTTGATGCGTGTACAATTATAAATTTGGTTTGATGCGCGCCTAACTCAAGCGGTAAAGTGGTCTGCCCGTTTTTCGCAACGGTCCCTGTGATGGCTGATACAGTGCCAGTGCCAGCATCCCATAATTCAGTTTTGCCCGTGCCGGCTACAGCGGCTTTTAAACTCTGCGATTGATCGCCCTCATTAAAAAAGAAGTACATTTCGGCGTCTTTCCATTTGCGGTGCAGGTATTTTACAGCAGGTGCAGCCTTATCAAGCGTAACATCTGCGGGGATCTGTTTTTTAATGATATCATCGGTCAGTTCGCTATTTACGGCCCAATTGATATTATCCTGTACTTTGGCATCGCGGTATGTTTTATCGGTTACTATAAATGGTACTTTGCCGGTGTAGATCACCTTGCCGCCTGATTGAGCGAACGCCTTTAACCTGGCAAGAGCCGGAGCAGTGAGAATACTGATAGTTGGCACAATAATTACTTTATAAGTTTGGCCGCTCAGATTGGTAAAGGTGCCCTTGCCGGCTTTAAAAACACTTTCCAGCGACTGGTTATCTACATAATCAAAATCAATTTGGTGTTCCAACAGTTGCTTGCTGATAGCCAAAAGACTTGTGTTGGCATCCTTATTGCCAAGCCACATGCTTTCGGTAGGGCAGTAGAGCCCAACCTGTGCCGCCGGGATACCGTTTGACAGGAGATAGGATGCACGGTTCGAATATTCCTCCAAAGCGGGGAAACCTGTTTCGGCCATATAACCCGATGCACCGCCACGACCACCGGCTGATGACGACCAAAACATAAACTCGAACAGATTGATACCCCGCACCAGTTGCTCGTTCACTACCCAGCGGGCATCGTCGACAGTTGGCTTGGGCGTATAAGCGGCAAAACTTTCACTAAGCGCCCTTGGATGGCCGTACAAGTGTGCAGCGGATGATGCCAGTTTAGGGAAATCGGCTACGTTATCGTACCAGATCTGGTGCCATATTGCGTCAACGCCGGGTATTTGCACGTAGCGCATATCCTTAAAAAAGTCGCCTTCGGTGCGGGCCAGGTCCATCAGCATATCTTCATGATCGATGTGGACCATATATTCCAATCCGTTTTGCGCGCACCAGTCGGCTTGGATCTTAAAGAAATTATCGCGGTACAGGTCGCTCCATACATCCCAAAAATCGGCCTTGGCCAGTTTTTGCTCCCTGGTGGCGTTTTGTGTGAAAAACGTCCCGATGTATGGTTTAATATCGTAACCCTTTTTATTTCTAAAAATATCATCTAAACCCGGTGTCCATGGGGTGAAGTTGTATTCTGGTTCATCGCCACGGAAACCTAAAACGGTTTTGCCAAACTCGTTGCCAATGTACTTTTTGTATTGTACATGCGTAAACTCCAAAAACTGCCGGGTAGCCGCGGGGTTCAGATAATCGCAAAGTGAATTGACCGTATCCTTGCCTCCCGTAGGGTTGTTTGCAGCCCGGGTAACCGATGTTTTAAAGCGGTGCTGTACCAACATGATTTGCCAGTCGCCTTGTTTAGCGGTCCAGTTCAACTGATGATTGCTGACGTCAATCATTTCGTTTGACTTAGTCTCGTTATTGACCGCTACTGCGCTAACGATGGAAGGATCTAAGGTTTGATTTGCCGTTTCGTCTTGTTTTAAGGAGATTCGCTTAGCAACCACCAAACCCTGCATCCGCAATTCAGGCTTTTCCTGACTGAATTTGCCGCCCGCGAAACCGCTGGGATATTTACCTTCGTCGATGATCCAAAGGCGCATGTCGCGCTTCTTCAACTCTTCAACTATGGTCTGCACGGTTTTAAACCAGCCATCCGATAGGTAGGGATCATTCATTTTATAACCGGCCTCGATAGTTACGCAACGGATGCCGCGGCTTTTCATATCGTCCAGATCCTTAATGATGCTTTCCCTGCTAATCGGTCCTGTTTGTCCCCAGGTTAAAGTTTGCGAATAAGCCACCGGGAACGATTTCAGGTGCGAGGCCATATCCGCATAAGTGGGTAGTGTTACCTTTTGCCACTGCGGGTTTTGTGCCAATGTTTTTAAGGTGCCAAATGCAAGGGCCGAGAGGAGGAGTATGTTTAATTTTTTCATGCTGTATATTTTATGGTTATGCGCAGAAGCGATCCATATCTGTAGACTCACCCCGACTGCGCTACGCTCGCCTACCCTCTCTCCGCTACGCGGAAAGAGGGTAGGCGTATTTTTTATATAGCGATAAGTTTCAAACCTGTTGCTATCGGTTCTCGTATACCCCCTCTTTCCGCGTAGCGGAGAGAGGGGGGGCGGGCGAAGCCACGACCGGGTGAGTCTTTTACCAATCCACCTTCACCAACTCAACCCCCTGCGCCTGCAATGTGGTTTTTACGTTAAGGTTTCCGTTGATGGTGTTCACTTTTTGCCCTTTACTCAAACTTTGCAGCATTCCTGCTTTTTCCAGTTGCGCTATCTGTGCCGGAGTTGGGTTTTGCGGCGATCCCATCTTTTTCCATACCTCGTACGAATTGCTGTGTGTCCAGTCGATCACATAGCGCGTTAATGTAACCGTTTTTGCAGGGAGGTTTGCTAATTGCAGCGATACCGGGCGAGGGGTGCGTGCATTGTCATCATCATGATAGTTCCACATCATTACCGCCGCGGTTTTATCGGTTGCTGATGCCAGTGCGCCAACATCGGGCTGTTTGCGTATGCCCGAATCCAATATGGGTTGCAAAGCATACATCGCATCGCTTTGAACACTGAGGCGCTTGCCCTTCATCATTCCAAACATGCGGAATACATTCAGTACCGGCTTATCCACACCATTGGTAGCCAGGTCGCGGAAGCCGGCAAACCAGGGCTGATCCTCGAACTCGAACGACCAGCTCACCGCGCCGATGAGATTGATATTGTACTGATCGGCAAGTTGATAAGCCCTTGCAAATGAAGCAGCTGTATAGCTTGAATAAAGTGTGCCATTACGGTAGGCATTTTCCGGATTGGTAGCCATACCACAGGCCGCACAGCCTTCCGGGTCCGATTCGCCGATGATAACCGGCAAGCCTTTAAGTTGCGGATAGGATGCGATCAGTTTGAACATGTTGTTCATGTTGCGCAGTTGGTTCAGGATACCCATACGCACCTGCCCGTTAGTTATTTTGGGTGATCCCTTAGCATGAAACAGCACTGCATCCAGCGGGGAGCCGATCTTACCGGTTACATAATTGGTATCTTTTAAACAATGGTTTAGGAAGCCGGTCAGGAACCGCATGCCACCACCGGTAACGTTACAACCGCCAATTTTAGCTTCGGGCAGCGCGCGTTTTACACCATCGGCAGCGTAATCGTACAGTTTATAAAATTCGGGGACAGTACCTTTCCAGTAAGCGCCATCGGGTTCGTTCCAAACTTCCCAATACCAGGAGGCCACCTCTTTGGCGCCATAACGGGCTACGCAATGCTTTACCCACTGGTAAACCAGTTCGCCCCATTTTTTATAATCTTTTGGGGGATAAGCCCAGCCGGTTTCTATCGCTTTATATTCCACACCCGGTTTCCAGTGGTGCTGGTAAGGTTCGGGATGGGTGGAGAGCGCCTCGGGCATAAAGCCCAATTGCGCCAGCGGTTTCATTCCGCGTTTAATATAGGTATCAAAAATACTGTCTACGATGCGGAAGTTATAAACCGGGTTGCCCCTGGCATCTTCGGTATAAATATTGGTCGATCCCCATTTTAGGGCGGGGGTGCCATCGCCGCTGGTCATCAGGTTGTGCGTGCGCATGTAAACCGGTACCGGGCTAAGCGCCGATAGTTCAGTGAGCAGCTTGCGGCCATCTTTCATGTAGGTGTAATTAGGCTCGTCATGCCCGAACCAGGCCCAGATGGGCTTCATATCGCCAACGGATCTATTAATATCGACATTGATATTGGTTGCCGTTTGTGGATTTTGCTGCGCGAATGCAAATGAATGAATGCCAATAATACACGCTACGAAAAAGGCTGCCTGGTACAGTTTCTTCATGATGGGTTACAGTAAGCGGGGATAAATAATGGGTTTATAAAAACTATTTAAATTTAATCAACACAATTATTAATCGTTGTTAATGTAACCAGATTTTTAGGCAAATCGGGATGGTGCAGGATGGAACACTCTGTAGAGACACGATACTTCGTGTCTTAGTACATTGCGTAGTGCCAGGTTATTATCAACGTAGCGGGCGACACGAAGTATCGTGTCTCTACAGAATCGCTTTATGGCTAAGTGCAAACAAAAAATGAATGAACAATATTCCCTTTAGCTATATTTTATTCAATATCTTTAAAGCCAAATCTACCGTCTGTTACATGAGGTTTACCTGGCCTTTTTGTTTGCTGCTGTTTTTACTGCCATGCCTGTTTTTGGGCGGGTGCACCGGAGATTTTTCGCAGCCGCCGGTAGCCAAAAAAGGAGTATTGGACCTGCGCCACCAATCATTTGAAAAGAAGATCGCCCTGAACGGCGAATGGGAATTTTACTGGCAGCAATTTATCGAACCCAATGATTCGGCAAAACATAAAGGCACCCTTGTAAAATTTCCCTTTAAATGGAACGGGTATAACCTTAACGGAGAGGAACTTCCCGCTTTCGGCTATGCCACCTATAAACTAACCGTATTGATACCGAAAGACAGTGTGCGCCTGCGCATTTCGGTACCTGATATGTATTGCGCTTACCGCTTTTTTATTAACGGCGATCCGGTGGCCGAGAATGGGCAGATCAGTACTTCGGCAAAAGGTTTTGAACCGCATTGGGCTTACGGCGGTGCCAACCTGCGCCGCGGGGTAGATACCTTGCACCTGGTATTGCAGGTAGCTAATTTTGTGCACAGCAAGGGCGGCGTAAGCAAACCCTTGTTTATTGCCAAACGCGATATTATTGAACTTGACCGCCGCCGTGCCGAAGCCATCGACCTGCTGCTGACCGGTTGCTTGCTGATGGGCGGCTTTTTCTTTTTGGGGCTGTACCTGCTGGGCAGTCGCGATAAGGCTATATTGCTGTTCTCGTTATATTCCATTGTTTACAGTTACCGCATTATCGGCACCGATAATTATGTGCTGCACAGCCTGCTGCCCAGTATACACTGGTACATAGCCGCCCGGCTGGAGTATGTGAGTTTGTTCCTTGGCCTGGGGCTGTTTGGCCTGTATACGCGCTATATTTACCCGCTTGATGCTAACAAGGCCGCGGTATATATCATCAATCTGCTTTGCTTCGCGTTTACCATTGCCTCTTTATGCCTTACGCCGTATTATTTTACCCAGCTGGTGAACCCCTTTTTGGTGGTGATGCTGTTTTGCCTGGTCTACATTCCGTTTGTATACGCGCGCGCTTACCGCAATAAACGCCCGGGGGCTATCTATTCGCTGATGAGCGCTGTGGCGCTGATGTCCGTTTTCGGCATATCGCTGTTTCATTACTGGGCGCTGATACCGCCTTTACAATTGCTGAGCTTTATCGGGTATTTGATGTTTTTCTTTCTGCAATCGCTTATCCTGTCGCACCGGGTATCGTTTGTATTAAAGAAGGCCCGTCGCGATGCCGAGCAGGGCCTGATAGCCAAAAGCGAGTTTTTGAGTACGATGAGTCATGAGATCCGTACGCCGCTTAACTCGGTGATAGGAATGGGGCACCTGCTGTTAAAGAATAACCCGCGCCCCGACCAGGTGGAGCATCTGGACGTAATGCTGTTCAGTGCCAACAACCTGCTGGCTATTGTGAACGATGTATTGGATTATAATAAGATAGAAGCCGGTAAGATCACCTTCGAACATATTGAGATGGATGTGGCCGCTATTGCCCGCAATGTGGTGGCCGCTTTAAAAGCTTCGGCGCAGGACAAGGGGATAGGGCTACGGATAAAAATTGATGAGGGGTTGACGCATAAGGTAATGGGCGACCCGACCCGCCTCTCGCAGGTGATGACCAATTTGGTGCATAATGCCATTAAGTTTACCCATATCGGTTATGTGCAGGTGGTTGTAAGCGTGAACGGGGAAACCGACCAAACCATCACGCTTAACATACAGGTGAAAGATACCGGCATTGGCATCCCGGTTGAAAAACAACAACTGATATTCGAACGTTTTACCCAGGCCGATTCGTCAACCTCGCGCGGCTTTGGGGGTACGGGTTTGGGATTGGCCATTACTAAGCGTATATTGGAACTCCAAAACGCGCAGCTGAATTTACATAGCGAGGAGGGCAAGGGCTCTACCTTCTATTTTATACAAACATTTGATAAAAGCGCGGCCAATGCCGAACAAATGCAGAAAGATAACTTACCGGCCGAAACGCAGCAACCCTTAACCGGTATTGCTATTTTGCTGGTGGAAGACAACCCCATGAACGTACTTGTGGCCCAAACCTACCTGAAGCGCTGGGGGGCCACTATTGATGTGGCCACAAACGGGCAGGAAGCCCTGGAGAAACTTGACGTTACCCGCCACCGCCTGGTGCTGATGGACCTGCACATGCCCGTGATGGACGGTTACGAATCGGCCAAAAAAATGCGCGCCAGCAATGTGGCTGTACCTATTATAGCCCTAACCGCCAACTTACCCAAGGAGGTAGAGGAGCAAACCATACAAGCGGGTATTGATGATGTAATGGTGAAGCCATTCCTGCCGGATGAGTTGTATCGGATGGTGTTGCATTATGTGTTTAGGAGGGGGTAGGCTATATTCTCTACTCATGTTTTTAATTACCTCAATCAATTGCGTTCGAACTCTAAGGGGAGCTCAATCCTCTAAAAAAGCCTTTAGTAATTTGTTTAGATTTTGTTCTCTTGATGAACTAATCTTAAAAAATGCATAGCCATTGGCTGGATTTCATTATTACCCATTGCAAGCAGTGGAGATATCTTTATGAATACACATCGGAAGTAACAAGACCGCATATAAAACTTTCGAAATTCTTAGCTAAAAAGGTCTTTTTGTAACCAGATTCCTGGTCAATGTGAACAACTTCAGGTTCGCCATTCTTACCGCAATTTGAATAATCAAGCATTACCATATCGTGTCCTGCCGAAGGGCAATCGCAAATAAAAATACCTGTGTTTGGGTAGCCCCACTTGTCAATCATAAACTGACTACCTAAACTTCCACATAGAGAATAACTTTTATTTCTTCCTATACTCATGATCCCAGTAATTGCGATATGGTTTTCTGCCCAGGTAGTAGGTTCTGATGTTGGGTAACAATCATTTTTAGGAATTCCCCCATTATGCAACTTCATTAACTCAATATATGAAGCCGGTAGTTTATAACCAAGTTCATCTTCAATTGATTTAATTAACTGATCTGTCGGCTTTTCTTCGATATACTCTTGAAGCGCATATTCGCTGTCATCCCAAAAGTTTGAAAAATCGAAGTCTTTAAATATTTCCATTTATTACTATCCCACGCGATGAATGGCTAATCTATTAATAATATGCATGATTGCCACATTTAATTGCAAATACCGCAGCCAGCCTACTGATTCAACTTCTTCATCTCACTCTCATAACTACTATAATTAGAATAAGGCTCATTAATACGACTATTGGGTTTTAAATAAATGCAGCCATTAACGTTATCAATGATCCAATTGAAATGGTTAAGGATCACATTACCAAAATAAGTTCCGGTTCTTCGGGCCGCGGGTTTTGTGGGGTCGGCGGCGTTGGTTACAATGTCTTTAAAGGTTACGCCGGCAATGGTTGCGTCAAGCCTGATGATTTTGCGTCCGTTTATCATGGTCAATTCTTTCAGATTTTCCCAAACGCCGGGTTGTTCTGTAAATTCCTGGCCGATCAGCATGGTGCCGTCGCGCCCGGTATCCATGCCCACCCAAAAGATATATTTTTTGCCGTTTTGTACAATATTTGTTTTAAGGCTCAGCCGGTTAACCAGTGGTTGCTTTACGAAGCTTTTGGCATTGACAGGTAGCTTATCGTGCACAATAAACAGGTGTTTATCGTAATCAATTTCAATGATCTTATGGCGTAAAAGATTGTAGCCGATAATCAGGTCTTCACCGGGCTGCATATTACCGGTTTCTACAAACGACATGCTGTTGAAATGGAGACGGCCCACAGTAAGTTTATTATTCACGCTTTTACGCACCTCGTTAACACCCTGCGAATTACTCAGGATGGTTTTACCCCCAAAAACAAGTTTCAACCTTTCGGACGATGCCTTGCTGACACAGGCGGCATTGGCGCCGGTATCAAACTGAATACTCACGGTATCCTTCCCGTTAAGTATCCCCGGCAAATAGATCCTCGATCCTTTTAATGTAAATGATATGGTATCAGGGAAGGAGCCGCCCGGGCTTAACGCCCGCGTTGCCGGGTCATCCTTAGCGCTGATGCGGACATGGCAGCTGTCTTTATCATTAATCAGCACGATCAGGTCGTAATCATTTCCAAACTTTGTTTTAAAGCTAACCTGGCCCTGATCGGTTGCCAGGGTTACTTTGCCTGGCCGGCGCGGTACGTTTACATAATAAACATCGGTCTTAACTTTAGGGTCCAGATCCCATGGCATTTTTATCATTCCATCGTAAATAGTGGAATGCCTGGTGGTAGATCTTATTACAGGGATTTTCTTTTGTGCTAAAGCAGGTATGCCCAGGGCGAGGCATAGTAACAATATAGATGCGCACCTTGACGTGATTTTTGTGTAAGCCATTTTTATTGTTTTTATAGTTCCAAAGGAAAATAAAAACCTAAAGTTATCTGTACGACACCCGCCGCCAAATGGCCGACAACAGCCCGCCAAATGATCAAATGGTTATATAATGCTGAAACCGATGTCAATGCGTAGCACTTTGTTCCGGTCTATTGTCACCGCGTTTATCAGTATAATAAAAGTGTTTACCAGTACCCATACAATAGGGATCAGCATCATATACTTGCTCCTGATGGCAAACCAGTCGTTCAACATCATAACACTTAAAACCAATACTACGGCGATCAGCGTCCATACAATTTGTATGGTAACAATTTTCCGTGTAAGCGGGTTAAACTGTTTCTTCGCAAACATAATAAGCAGCGGCACTACGATATTTAAAGGTGGAGCGAACATGAAGGGGAAGGCCGAAAGGTTGATCAGTTTTAACCACTTGGTATCTTTTGCTGAGATCGCCTCCTGCTTCCCGGTCAGTTCATCTTCGCTTATACCTAATCCTTTGGCCAGCGCCTTTAAGGTGTATCCCTTCGGATTAGTGCCCGCTTCGATGCGCTGAATAGTGCGCACCGAAACGCCTGATTTTTCAAACAGCTCTTCCTGGGTTAGATTAAGTTTTTGCCGGATGGCCAATAATCTCGACATACAAGTTTTTCACCAAACTACTAATAATGCGTATGATTAGCCACATTCAATTGCAAATACCGCAAGTCGGCTTTCCTGTCCTTACCTGTATGTATCGCCGTACGTGAGCCATAAATACGCATCACGCCACGACCAAAGGTAACCACCTCATCCGCCCCGCGACCGGTAAAATCAAACATGTGGTAAACCTGATCGGGGAAATAGAGCACGCCTTCGCCTTTGTTATCCAGCTTAAATTTGTACCAAAAAACTTCGCGCACGCCTTTGCCATGCCAGTTACCGCTTACAAAGTTGGGGTTACCGTTTATTGGGAAGCCATGCGGCCACATGTTCACTAAATTACCCTTGTTATCATACCAAAACAGCTGACTGGCCAGGCCCGGTTCGCCAGGGGCCTTGCCATAGGTACGTCCACCGATAACCGTTTGCGGCGCAGGCACGCCCGGGAGGAAATTGCCCACATCCAGTTGCTGGCTGTGCTCGGCTACTGCCTGCCAGATGATCTGTTTAGTCATGCCCTTAATGGCGTAAACGCCGGTCTCGCTGTTGGATATCACAATGTCCAGCTTGCCATCGTGGTCCATATCAATCACCTTGTAGCTATCGGCATGGTCGTGGTTATCGTTTACCAAATCAAAGCGGTTCCAGATCTCCTTTCCTTTGGCATCCAGCAGTTGCGAACCGACAAGAATTTCGTCAATGCCGTCCTCGTCGATATCCAACGGGTAAATATAATGGCCCTGGTTATCCTTTAGCCGTTTTTCGGTATGCTGCCAAAGCTGTTTCAGGTTGCTATCGTACAGGGTGGTGTTAATGGTGCCGCCCATATCGGTAAACACAGCAATTTCGTTAGGTGCACCTTTGGTTAACTTGGCAATGGCCAGACGGAAATTGTTATACACATGCGGCAGCGGTTGCGTAGGCCATTCTGTTTTGCGGATGATCTCGCCGGTTTGGCCATTGGCGATCACCAGCCACTCCTTACCGTCAATAAAGCGCCAGTGTACTACTTCGGCCTTGCCATCGTGGTCGAAATCCCAGATCACGCCCGGGGCTTCAAATTCAGAGCGTAGCCTGGCGTTTTCAGGCGGTGCCTGGTATTGCCATAATTGTTTGCCCAAGTTATCGAACATGGTTGCTGTAAAATCGGGCGAGAGGATAAGGAAGTCGGTTTTCTTATCGCCATCTACATCGCCAAATTTTGGCAGGCCGGGGAATAGCGGCGACTTATATTCCTTCAGCAAAACCACATCGGGATTAAGCTGGTAGGGCAAGATGTCTTCTTCCTTCAGATTTGGATTCTTGCTCAGCACAATCACATCAACAATAGGCGAGGGGTTAATGCGGGTGATCTTCACCACGGTGCGCCCCGCCTTCAAATCAAACGCCGAACCGCGCTTCCAGCTCAACGTCGTATCGCCAAAACGCTCGGGCGTAACCATATTGGCCACTACTACCTTAAAACCGGTACGGCGTTCGCCGCTACTACGCACATATACATAATATTTGCCGGCTTCGGGTACGTTTACCCAGGTTATGAGGTTGGTTAGCGAATTAAGCACCAGCGCCGTGTTATTGAAATACCAGCTATCGCCGCGGGCATCGGCAATGATATCGCCCTTAGGCATGCCGCCTAAAAAAGAGGAAGCCGGGACGATAACCGTACCTGCAGGAGCTGCCTTTTGCGCTGATGCATCATTGGTAAACAGGCAAATGGATAAGCATACACAAACAGCTAATTGTAAAAGTGTTTTCATAATTCCGTAAGGGTTTGGCGGGCAAACAGGTTTAATTGGAAATATAAAAATGCTTTTTTATTTGGATGGCGGCATCCTGTACTGTTATGGCTTTGCAAGCGTTCAATGATTGAAAACAATGTGTCATGCTGAGTAATATAATCCCGGCGGTCTCTAATGGTTTTTATGACATGCCGATGAAAGCCCCTCTAAATCTCCCCCAAAGGGGGAGACTTTGGAACCCTCTCCTCTGGAGAGGGCAGGGTGAGGCTTCAGCGGAAAAACAAACATGTCATGCTGAACTTGTTTCAGCACCCCATCACACAGGTCCGGAATGCAGTGCTTAACTATGCAAGTGGGGTGCCGAAACAAGTTCGGCATGGCGCTTTGTGCTTTGTTGTGGAATGATGAGCCTACAAATAACTCAACCCCTCAAACTTGTTTCCGAAATAGTAGTACGGCTTAAAATCGTCCTCTGCAAGTTCGCAGCTAATCAGCCTGCCCGTGCCTCGCACATTGCCAAAGAGACTGGATACGGGGGCATCCGCAGCATCGCGACCGGTGGCTATTTTTACCATGCCGTTTAGCGGGGCAAGGCCGGTGGCATCAAACAGCACCCAATTGTCGCCAAGGTAAGCTTCGAAGCAAGCATGAAAATCGGCCGGTTTTAGCTTATAGGCATAGCCGGTAAAGTACCGGGCCGGAATGGTTAGCGCCCGGCAAAGGGCAATGCCCAAATGGGCGAAGTCGCGGCAAACGCCGGCCTGTTCGGTAACGGTATCAAAGGCCGATGTTTGAGAGTTGGTCGATCCGCTCAGATACAGGATATTGGTATTTATCCAGTTGGTCAGTGCGATCACCTGTGCGAAGGGACTATCGATATCACCAAACATATGCGCAGCCAAACGGTACAACTTATCCGACTGGCAATAACGACTGGGGTTGAGATAAGGCAATATTTCCGGATCGAGCTTAGAGATCGGCTCTTCGGTTAGCTTCCTGTAGTTGTTTATTTGGTACGAGGTATCAACAGTAGCCTTATAATTTACACGCAATTTGCAAGCCTTAGGCACGGCCAGGCGCATCATGCGGTTTTCGCCACCTACAGATGTAAGTTCATCTATTTTAACATCGCTTTCGCTTACGATAAATTCTTCGTGCAAAATCTTTTGTTCCTGCGTACGCAGGGCCTGTATGTTCAATATCAGCGTACTTGCCGAGGATATGTTATAGTCAAGCTGTGCCGATACATTTAATTTCATACAGTATTTTCAGATAAATTGTGAAAAGCCTTCTCCATCCAGTCTTCGCCAACGTTTTGCAGCGCGGTGCTTAATTCCTGCGCCCATTGGTCGGATATATATTCCAGATCTTTTTTCTCGTAACGTTGTTCGATCATATCGAACGAATCTTTTTTATACAAAACCACATCTATCGGGAAGTCCACATTGTTGGAACTTACCCTGGTGCTGTCAAACGACAAGAAGCCCACCTTCAGTGCTAACCGCATAGATGAATCCTCCTTCAGCACCCGGTTCAATATCGGTTTGCCATGCCCCGAGTTACCGATGATAACAAACGGCGCGCCGCTGCCCAGTTCAACCCAGTTACCTTCGGGATAAAGCAGGAAGAGCTTATGCTCCTCGTCGTCCTTTAACTGCCCGCCTATTACCGTGTTTAAATCAAATTTAAACCCGGCTTTTTCTAAGGTTGCCCGGTCTTCATTAGCAACACGCTTCACCTGTTCGCCAAAGGCGTTAACGGCTTTGTAAAGCTTGTTGTATTCTTTATGCTCCAGCATTTCCTCAAAATACACCATGGCCTTATCACGCACCGAGCGCAGGCCGCTGGTCATGATATAAAGCGAAAAGTGATCCTTTTGCTTTACCCAAACCTTCTTTTTTATGGTGGTATCCGTGCCGGATGTTATGCGTGTATCGGCTATGGCTATTAATCCTTCTTTAACTTTTATACCCAGGCAATAAGTCATTCTTTATATTAATTATCCAACCGCCAAAGTAAGCCAAATAATGTAATATTTAGAAGATATGAGTCGGAAATTACCGGGTATTCGTCAGGCAATTTATTTACACATTATAAACTCAGTGCAAAATCTCTGTGAACTCTGTGGTTATTTTAAAAATAAACCCACGGTAAAATTAATGTCGCCTGTGTAGTAAAATCCTCATCTTTTTTATATTTTCAAAACCTGTATGAGATATTGTAAGATCAGGGCTTTTGCTATCGGTTTAAGTGTGCTGTTGCTATCGGGATTAGTGAAAACTGCCGGTGCCGCAAATCCTGTGGTGCATATTTCGCCCAGGCCATTGTGGATAAGCGCCTTAAAACCGTATGATCAACGCCCACCCGCGCGCAGCATTGAGAACGGCTATTTCCTGATGCTGTTTGAACGGCAGATGGATGTAGACCGTGCTGCTGATTATCACCATTTCATCCGCGAGATCGTATCGGAAGCGGGCATACAAAATGGCTCGCAAATATCGGTAAGCTTTGATCCGGCTTACGAACGGCTTGATTTTCATGAAATAGTGGTTTGGCGCGATAATAAACCGCAAAACCGCCTCAACCCGGCCGATTTTAAGGTGATGGCGGATGAGCAGGATTTTTCTAAATTTATTTACCAGGGCAGCTATTCGGCTAATTATATTATTCCGGATATCCGCAAAGGCGACCGCATCGAATATTCGTACACCATAACGGGCCGTAACCCTGTTTTTGGCGGCAGGTTTTGCCAGGATCTGTATATACAGGGCGGACAGGTGATCGCTCACCAGTATCTTAGTTTGCAGGCATCCGCGTCGCGCAAGCTGTATGTGAAGAATTTTAACAAAGTGCCAAACCCGGTTATCACTACCGCCAATGGTGCAAAGCATTATGTTTGGGAGAGTTTCCAGGTGCCCGCGGCCGATGATCTTGGTAATTCACCCGGCTGGTATGATACCTATGCCAATATACAGGTAAGCGAATACGATAACTGGGCGCAGGTAATTAACTGGGCATTGGCGGTTAACCCGGTATCGTCAGCATTACACGGCGAACTGGCGCAGCGTGTGGCAAAATTAAAGGCCGAGGCCGGTAACGATAAGGAAAAATACTTCCGGCTGGCGGTTAAAATGGTTCAGGACGAAGTGCGGTATATGGGGATTGAAATAGGAGAGTACTCGCATCGGGCCAACCAGCCTGAACGTGTTTTTAACCAGCGTTATGGCGATTGCAAGGATAAGGCCCTGCTGCTGGTATCTATACTGCGCGCCAATAATATCCAGGCCGATATGGTGCTGGTGAATACTTCCTTGCAGGATAAGGTAGAGCGGCTGCTGCCTACAACCGACGCGTTTAATCATGCCGTTGCAGTGGCTACGGTTAATGGCAAGCAGGTTTGGGTTGATGCTACCATGTCATACCAGCGTGGTAAGGGTACCGATCTGTACTTTCCTAAATATGGCAAGGGACTGCAATTGAAGCCCGGCAATACCGGTTTGGTAGATATCCCGGTTACCAAATTAGGTAAGATCACCTCGCGCGAAAAATATACCGTAACCAAGGTGAGCGATAAGGTGCGTTTGGATGTAACCAGCACATATACCTTAGACGAGGCCGATGATATCCGCAGCAGGTTGGCATCGAACGGTTTATACACTACCGAAAAGAATTACCTGAAGTACTACGCCAAGATCTACCCCAAAATTGAAAAACGCGATTCGTTGATTGTTAAAGATGATGAGGAAAGAAACGAACTGACCACGATTGAAAGCTACCTGATCCCTGACTTTTTTACCCGCGACACTACGGTTGTTGGCAAATTTACCGCGGGCTTTTACGCTAATTCTATCGACGAGCAGTTGCCAACCATTACCAATCAAACTAAAAACCCCGTAACCTTAAATTACCCTTATGATATTGACTATACCATAGAGGTGGTTTTGCCATCGGGCTGGGGAATTGCTGACCGGCAGTACGATGTTAAGCGCGATGCTTATCACTTTAATTCGGATTATACTGCTAAGGGGAATTCGCTGTTGTTACACTACCAGTTCTCGTTTTTGAAGGATTTTATCCCTGTCGATCAGTTAGAACAGGCGCGGCAGGATATCAGTTTGTTGCGCGACAGTAAACTATCCTACAGCTTTTCGTATACACCCGGCGCGGGCAATTATGATACCGCAGGGATAAAGTTACATCCTAATGTATGGATGATTGCCCTGGCACTGATCACCCTTGTGATATGCGTTGGTTTGGCCATCTGGATCTATCATATCGAAACACCGGGGATTGTTTTTGCCCACGGCGCATCGTTTGTAGCTATTGGTGGCTGGCTGATACTGGTGTTGATAGGGTTGTTTATTACGCCTTTTATTGTAGCTAATACTTTTATCACCGGCGATTACTTCAGCATGTCGGCCTGGAATCTGTATACCGACACGGGCAGAAGCAGCGCGATAAGAGCCCTTATTGTTTGGGAAACAATTGGGTATACACTTATTTTTTGCCTGGCCGTTTTTTGCCTGGTGCTTTTTTTAAACAAGCGCGATATATTGCCCAAAACAATTACTGTTTACCTGGGCTTTATTGTTGTTTTTAACCTGGTTGATTACCTGCTATCTCTTAGGTTACATAGCGACACCGTTAATTACACAACGGGATACGCGATGGTACGCAGTATTATTGCCGCGGCCATATGGATACCTTATTTCCGCCGGTCGGAGCGGGTGCACGAAACCTTTATTGTTCCACACCCGCCTTATAACTTCAGTTATGAAAAACCCGGACCACCTGCCGAATGATCGCCCGCAAAATTTAGACTGGATAAATAACCTGCGCATTATCGCCCTGTTCGCGGTGATCATGCTGCATTGCAGTTCGCCCTTACTGGCTGATTATATAAAAGTACCCCGTGCGCAATGGCTGGCCGCCGACCTCTATAACGCGCTTACCCGTTTTGCCGTGCCTGTTTTTGTAATGATAACCGGCGCGCTGCTACTGGGGAGGGAAGAGGATGTATTTGTATTCCTGAAAAAGCGATTGGGCAGAGTAGTGGTGCCATTCCTGTTCTGGAGTTTGGTGTATGTGGCCTATGCTTATTATAACGAGGAAATTCCTTATACCGGCGATACCTGGATAACTGTTAAGCAAGTGCTGCACCAATTGAAATACGGTAGTTCGTACCACTTGTGGTATGTGTATATGCTTATCGGTCTGTATCTTATAATTCCGGTGTTGGGTAAATTTATCCGTAACGCGTCCGAAAAAGAAACGCTTTACTTTTTGGTGGTTTGGCTGGTGGTGATGTTATTCAGCCAACCATACTTAATGCGCTACAACCCGCAGGTTGATGCCCGGTACTTTGGGGGATACATTGGTTACCTGGTGTTGGGCTATTACCTGGCTAATAAACAGTTTAGCAACATGCGTGTGTTTGGTATGATGGCTGTGCTGGCTATTGCGTCAGTGGCTGTTATTACATGGGGGACTGCTTTATTGCACCAGCATTATAATGGTATCAGCACCCTGATGTACGAGCCGCTTAGCTGGCCGATCGTGCTCGCGGCCTCGGCTATTTTTATGATGATGAGGTTTACAAAGTCGCTTAGATCCATAGCAATAATTAACATAAGAAATTTTATTACAAAATATAATTATGGCATCTATTTAGGGCATGCGCTGGTGCTTACTTTGCTGGATTATGATGAGCATTATAACCTCAGTTATAAATCATTCAACCCGTTTTTCAGTATCCCGCTTACGGCATTGGTTTGCTTCGTATTGACCTTGTTGTTGGTGTACCTTATTAACAAGTTGCCCTTTATTGGTAAGTATATTTCGGGGTAATTAAATTTTTATTGGATGCAATCACCTATAGGAGGTATAGGGTTAGCATTATCACGTTAATGATAAGCCCGTTAAATTTTACTATCTTGCGCAATTCTACAAATACAGATAGTGACATTCCAGGATTTTAACTTTAACGAACATTTAGCCGAGGGCCTTGATGCCATGGGCTATACCACCCCTACACCTATACAAGCCATGGCCATCCCCGTAATTATGACGGGGAAAGACCTGATTGCCTGCGCACAAACAGGTACCGGTAAAACAGCATCATATTTATTGCCCGTATTAAACAAAATAGGCGAGGGCGACAAAAGCCATATCAATACCCTTATTTTAGCGCCCACACGCGAACTGGCCCAGCAAATTGACCAGCAGGTAGAGGGCCTGGCCTATTTTACTGGTATCAGTTCGGTAGCGGTATTTGGTGGTGGCGATGGCATTGTTTACGAGCAGCAGCGCCGTGCCATACAAAATAATGTAGATGTGGTAATAGCCACACCGGGCCGTTTGATCGCTCACTTAACTTCAGGTGTGCTTAAAATGGACAGGTTGCAGCACCTGATACTGGACGAAGCCGACCGTATGCTGGATATGGGTTTTTATGATGATATTACCCGCATCATCAGGCATTTACCGGCCGACAGGCAAACCTTATTGTTTTCGGCTACCATGCCGCCACGGATCCGCCAGCTGGCCAACAGCATTATGCGCAATCCCGAGCAGATCAATATCGCCATTTCTCAACCTGCTGTGGGTATCGATCAGCAGATGTATCGCGTGTTCGATAATCAAAAGATCCCGCTCATTAAGAAGATATTGGCCGAGGGCAATTTCCTGAGCACCATCATTTTTTCATCAACCAAAGAGAAAGTGAAGGAGGTTTATAAGGAGCTGCGTTCGGCAAAGCTTAAAGTGATGGCCTTCAGTTCAGATTTTAAACAATCGGAACGTGAAGAGATCCTGCGCGATTTTAAAAATAAAACCCTGCCTATTATTATTGGTACCGATGCGCTTTCACGCGGTATCGATGTAGAGGGGATAGATCTGGTGATCAATTACGATGCCCCGCCCGATCCGGAAGATTATATCCACCGCATTGGTCGCACGGCCCGTGCCGCTACTACCGGAACGGCTATCACCCTGATCAATCATCGCGATGAGCATAAACTACGCCGTATTGAGCAAATGATCGGTAAGCCAGTACCGCAAAAGCAATTGCCCGAAGAACTGGGTGAAGCCCCCGGACCTGTACCGGAGCGTACCCGCCATCACAATCATAACGATAAAAGGGGTGGCGGTAACAGGCCATCCGGTGGAGGTAAACCATCAGAAGGCGGCGAGAATAAAGACCCTAAAAAGCGCAACAAGAAAAAGAAGTGGCCAAGGCGCAAACCTAAGGGCGATGGGAAACCAAATGAAGGCAGCGCGCCCGCACCATCATCACCCGTAACGGAATAACAGTTCGTCGGTACGGGTGTACCGTGTTTTTAATAACAGGCTTATCTTTTCTATCAGGTTACGTTCAATAAAAGGTTTCAGCACAATATCGTTGGCACCGGCTTGCTGGTACATATCCCTGTCGTCTTTCAATACATTGGCGGTGAGTACTATTACCGGCGTTTCTGCTTTAACGCTATTGGTGTTGTTTCGTATCAAACCCAATAGTTCAAGGCCACCCATTACCGGCATTTGGATATCGGTAAGCACCATGTCGTAATGATTAGTCTCGAATAGTTCGATAGCCTCCTGTCCGTTATAAGCAATATCGCAGGTGATATTCCACTTTTTCAGGATGGTTTTGGCTAATAGCACATTCAACTGGTTATCCTCGGCCAGCAATACGTGCGCGCCGGTTACTTTTTGGGCAAGTTCGGCCGGGCTGATCGGTATATCAATAACGCAATCCTCTTTTTTAGCCACCATAAAAGGCAGTTCGAAG
This sequence comes from Mucilaginibacter mali, assembly GCF_013283875.1. Classification (NCBI taxonomy): domain Bacteria; kingdom Pseudomonadati; phylum Bacteroidota; class Sphingobacteriia; order Sphingobacteriales; family Sphingobacteriaceae; genus Mucilaginibacter; species Mucilaginibacter mali. The sequence continues at coordinate 2,471,528 of NZ_CP054139.1, read as the reverse complement.
CTAAATACCGAGCCTTTACCCAATTCGCTGATCACTTTGATATGGCCGCCCTGTAGCTCAACTATCTTTTTGCATATCGCCAAACCTAAACCTGTGCCTTTATGGCGGGTAACCTTCTGCGCATCGTTCACCTGCGAAAATTCATCAAATATCATCGGCAGGTCATGCTTTTTAATGCCAATGCCGGTATCTTTAATACGTACTTTTAGCAAAGCCCGGCCATTTTTTAGCGGCATTACCACCGCTTGTAAAAATATCTCGCCCGACGGGGTGAATTTGATCGCATTCACCATCAGGTTCATTACCACCTGTTTCAGGCGCAACATATCCCCACTAAAGCAGGTATCCTCGCTAAACAAAAAACTTTTCCTCAATTGTAAGCCTTTTTTAGCAGCCTGGATATGTACCGTGTTCAATACCCCGGTTAATGCGTCCTGCAGCACAAAGGGCTGTTGCTCAAATGCCATTTTACCGGTTTCGTATTTCGAAAAGTCCAGTATCTCGTTAACCACCTCCAACAGCATGTGCGATGAGTTGCGTATCGCGTTTATTTGTTCTACCTGGTCGGGCTGTAGCTTACTCATGCTCAGCTGCTCAGAAAAACCGATGACCGAGTTGAGCGGGGTGCGGATCTCGTGGCTCATGCTGGCCATAAAGCGGCTTTTGTTATCGGCATATAGGCGGGCTTTTTCGGCGTCATCAATAATATCACGCGCGTTAATAAATATCTTCCAAATGTTATACAGCACAATGATCACCATTGCTATCAAAACACCAAGGGTTATTTTCGACAAATAATTATACTCTTTAAATACGTCTGTTACCTTTCCGGTAAGTTCGGCTTTGCTTTCATTCGCGTAAGCAAGTTCAAGCGTTTTATATTGTTTTAATTCAGATATAATACTGATTACAAGGTTGTTATTGATCAATAGGATGTCATGCTCATTGCTGCGCAGCTTATTGTTCGCGGAGTAGAGCTTGTGGTAATAATTACGGGTTTTTGTGGGGAGTACCGTGTAAAACGTTTTTGCCTCGGTTATGGTTTTTACGGTATCACGCTTCACCATTACAGGCCTGCCAGGTTGTGTTTTGTTTTTACCGGTGATTGCAGCTATAACCCGGCCAAGAAACCTTTTACGTGCCTGCGGTTGAGCATTTGTTTTTGGCGATTGTTTTAGCGTGTCGACATGGATCACCGTCTTTACCGTTTGCTTTACCGGGATAGGTATCCGCATTTTAGTGAAAGCCAGCGTACTGTCTATCTTCGATGTCGATGCGATCAGGCTATCGGTTAACCGGCGTAATTGTACATAACTATTGGTTTTGTCTGCTTTTTCCTTAACCAGTTGTTTCAGGTTGTCGGCTCTCAAATTGCTTATGCCCGGCGCACTGAATTTAATTTTACTTAACAGTTCACTCAGTTTGTTTATCTGTACAGAAAACTCGCGAATGTAACGTTTATCGCCGGTTACCGCATATAGGCGGCTGTTGTTATCGGCATTATATAGGTTAAGCAGGCAACTGTCTATCAGTTCGGAGTTTTCGCGCGCTGAGATCAATTTGCTGATATTGCCCTGTAGTTTTTGCGCACTATTATAATGTATGTATAAATAAATTGCCCCCGAAAACAACACGGTAACCAGCAGGACAATTAAGCCATAGCGCAGTACAGGTATTTTTTTTATACTAATCATAGGCGGTTGAATGATCCGTCATTATCAAAAAAATGTGCTTAATAGTTACACATATTTGATAATTAGGACATTTTACCTATGAGAACGGGGCGATATAAATTTGGTTTTGACGACCCTATAGCCAAAAGTTGTGCAGTGCTTTTGCGTCGAAATATTTACAGTGTCTCAAGCCTGAAACCCTTACCGTGGATGTTAATTAATTTAACAGACGGGTCGGCTTCCAGTTTTTTGCGAAGGCGGGAGATGAACATATCCAGGCTGCGGCCAACAATAACACCTTCATCTTCCCATATCTCTTTTTGCAGGCGGGCGCGATCTATCATTTGGTTAGGCGACTGCGCGAATATCAGCAGCAGTTTGCTTTCCTTAACAGTAAGCTGAATGGATTGATGGCCTATAGTGAGGTTCCGGGCAGTTTTATCAAAAGTGATTTTTCCTATCGTGATGATATCGCTTGTAACTGGTTGATCTATTGCGGCTATCTCAATTTGATCTTTACGCTTCGGTTTAAATAATAGCAGGCCAATAAAAGCCAGCAGCGGCAATCCGCCTACCAGGTAACCTGTTTGCCGGGCGCTGATGCCCTTGTTTTTGAAAAGGATATTTACCCGGTAGCAATCCACCGGTTGTTTACGACCAGAGCAGGGGATCACGTTATTTTTATTGCCATTAAGCACGGCATAGCCGAATATCACCTGCGGGCTTGAGCAACCGATCACATTTACCACATAATCAGCTGATGCATCATTACGCGCAAGGGATGATTTGATGGTTTTAACCAGCGAATCAGTTTGAAAGGTAAACTTGTTTTCAAATTGTAACTGGTATTCGTTTTCGGCAATTTGTTTAACGGGTAGCACGCGCGAGGTACTATCGCCCGATTGCAGCAGTAACAGGTGCCCCACATTGCGCAACATGATGCCGCGTTTGGCAAATTCAAAAGCTTCACTATCGGCCGAGTTTTTGACATACGCGCATGACGCTACGATCATTAGCAAAACAAGCGCGCCTGCCAGGTAGTATAAACGGTTGCCAAAAATCATCTGAAATAATATTGCACATGAATTTACGAATTTTACATTTCTTTTTACAAAATCTGTTGCAACGTTATCGTAAACAGCTTTTAGGTTTGCTTCATCAATTAAATACATTATGAAAAGAAGAAACCTTTTTTACCTGTTGTTAGCGGTAATCACCTTAAACCTGCATCAAAAGAAATGCTTCGGACAGGCGTCGACCTATTTATTGGATATCAGTAAAAGCAAGCTTTTTTGGCAGGGCACAAAAACGGTAGGTAGTAAGCATACTGGTACCATACTATTTAAAGCGGGCAGCCTTAGTACCGATGCCGGCGGTAAATTCAATACCGGCAATTTTATTATGGATATGAACAGCATCAGCAGCAATGATCATCAGCAAAAGAAAGATAACCAGGAAGTTGATGAGCAATTGAAAGGAGAGAGTTTCTTTTCTGTAGCAGGGTATCCAACATCTGCCATAAATGTTATACGGATAGATGCAACCGGCACTCCCGATCAATATAAGGTAACCGGTAACCTGACCATAAGGAATATAACACGGCAGATAACCTTTAACGCTGTAATAAAACAGGCGGTAAACCGAGTAAAGGCCACAGCCGAGTTCACCATCGACCGGATAAAATTTGGGATCCATGAAAAGCCTAACCCCAATATCATGTGGTCATTGCAAAACGCGATATTGTCTGACGATATCCCCATCCGCCTCAACCTGGAGTTTGTTAAGAATTAAGGCGGGGCCTCGTTCATTTTGTTGTCGGCTGATAAATGCTTAATTTTGATGCAGATACTAAAAACTAATCAAACACATGAAAGCTATTTTATTATTTGCCGCGGCATTGCTGGTATCAGTTGGTGCTTTCGCGCAAGACAAGATAACGCCTGCTGCACCGGGGGTTACCTATGGTAAAACTGTTACGGCCGGCAAGGCAGTGAATACCCAAACGCTGGCCGCTTCGTTTAAAAGCGATTCGGTTTATACTGGCCAGATCACCGGCGAAGTAGTGCAGGTTTGCACTAAAAAGGGCTGCTTTATGAAACTGGCCCAGGCCAACGGCGAACCGATTATGGTTACCTTTAAAGACTATGGTTATTTTATGCCGCAAAATATTGTAGGCAAAACTGTAGTACTTGAGGGTACCGCTAAAGTAACCACCACATCGGTTGAGCAATTACAACACTATGCCGAAGATGCCGGCAAAAGCGAGCAGGAAATTGCCGCGATAAAAACCCCTAAAAAAGATGTAGCCATTGTAGCTGATGGCGTACTCGTAATTAAATAAGTTTTATTTACCTATATCGTATTGTAACGGCCCCGGGCAAATATGCCCGGGGCCGTTTTTGTTTAATTGCGTTTGGATAAAATAAATTTGAAAATTTACTTGCGTAACTAAATGGTTACGCTTATAATTGTAACCGAACGGTTACTTATTTCAATATAATAATGAGAAGAGATGTATTCCAGGCCATTGCCGATCCTACCCGCCGCGCTATTATTAATATGCTGGCTGCCGAGCAGATGAACCTGAACGCTATTGCTGATAAATTCGATATCAGCCGGCCGGCTATTTCAAAGCATATTAAGATATTGATGCAATGCGGCCTTATTACCATCAGGCAGGAGGGGCGCGACCGCTATTGCCTGCCCGATTATAAAAAACTGGGCGAGGTGGCTACCTGGGTAGATCAGTACCGTAAATTTTGGACAAGCAAGCTGGATGACCTGGACAGGTTTTTGTCATCCGAAGAAACAAAATAGTAAATCAATTAAACAAACATCAATATGGAAACATCAAAAACACAACCGGTTGTAGTAGAGAAAAGCTATAACGCCCCGGTTGGTAAAGTATGGGAAGCGCTTACCGATAACGATAAAATGAAGCAATGGTATTTTGTTTTACCCGAATTTAAACCGGAAGTAGGTTTTGAATTTGAATTTATGGGCGGCGACCCCAATGGCGAACAATACCTGCACAAATGTGTGGTAAAGGAAGTTGTCCCGGGGAAAAAGCTGGCCTATAGCTGGCGCTATGATGGCTACGCGGGCGATTCGCTGGTGACGTTTGAATTGTTTGAAGAGGGGGCTGGTTCGCGCGTGAGGGTTACTCATGCAGGTTTGGATACATTCCCTGCTATAGAAGCCTTTGCATCAAAAAACTTCAATATGGGCTGGAACGCTATTTTGGGTGAGAGTTTGAAGGAGTTTGTGGAGAGGGCGTGATAAAAACCAACCCGCCATCCTGAGCGATAGCGAAGGTTCCCCGATAAGCAGAGTGGAAATGCATAGTTTGGAATCCTTCGCTATCGTTCAGAATGACGCGCGGGGTTGTGAAATTGACATTTAATTGAAACCCTTATCACCCGCTAATTGTATCTTTGTAAGCTTATACTATTTGCGAGGAGTGAACTATGAAACCGGGAGATAAGGTAATTTGTATCAACGCGGCTATCGACCCTGAAAAAGCCGAGGAGATACGGCGTGACTTTGAGATATGGATAACTAAGGATAAGGAATACACTATTCGCGAGGTATTAGATAATAATGGCATCGTACCCGGTTTGTTGTTAGATGAAGTGCACAACTTTCCCAAATACTTTAAACTGATAGACAGGATGCAGGAGCCGGCCTTCGCCTTATGGCGTTTCCGTAAACTAAATTATGCAACTGCCGAAGCTGCTGAAGAACATGCAGAAGAGTTGGTAGGTGTGGAACCTGAGATAGAAAAGCTTATTCGGAAATAATTAAAATATTGGCTCTTGCCTGTTATCCCAAAAGAATAAAACCTGGATATACTCCTCATGTATCTGATAATAAATAGAACATTGGGGAGTTATTAAGCCTCGTCTGACGCTATCGCTAAAATCAGATGCTTGAAAGATATAGGGATCCCGCGAAATATTTTTTAATATTTGGTCAACTCTTTTTTTGAACTTCTTGAGCGCCGCTTCGCCCCATGTATTTTTTATATAATTTGCTGTTGATAAAAGGCCCTCAGTCGCATCATCCGAAATAAAGATCTCGAAACTCATATTTTATCTAAAAGCTTTTTAACATCTTCATAAGATGAATATTGGCCATTCTTAAATTGTTCCTGACTCTTTTTTATGCCATCAATAACATGTTGGGGAGTTGCAATAAGCGTTTCTTCCTTGCGTGTAAATAAAGTCCTGATATCTTTAAGCAAAGACCTGTCATCTGTCTCCAGTAACATCTTAGCTAATTCAATTTTTTCGGCCTGCAAGTTCATATTCAAATTTACTTAATCACGGTCATTATAAAAAGTAAATATTCTCAACTACTGCTTATTCGCTTTTTTAATACTGTCGGCTTTTGCTTTAGCCTTGTCTTTGAAAAAGGTTTTAAAAAACCAGTTGCTTTGCAGGGCCTCCAGGTCATCATTCAGTTTTACCGAACCTTGCTGCAAATTGTCGAGGGTCGAACGGATTTGCGAAGCGGCCTTAGGGTCGTTTAGCAATACACCCATGGCATTATCCTTGCTGTTTAGCTTAGCGCTGGCGGTGTTAAGGTTATTTACAAATTCGGATGCTGAGGCGGTTGATTTCTGCAGGTTATCTACCGATGCCCTTAATTTACGGTAAGTACTGGTATCGGTCAGCAGGTTATCGGCCAAAGTACCTTTGCTGTTTAGCTTAGCGCCAAATTTATCCAGCTCCAAAGCCATGCGGGTGGTTGCAGCGGTAGTATTGTTCAGGTTTTGTACAATGGTACGGAATTTCATAGCCAGTACGCTATCACCCATTAAAGCGCCAACTACGCCTTTGCCTTCGGCCATTTGACGGCTTATCTTCTTAAAATCGGTAGTGATAGCTAAAATGTTCAGGTTGTTTTGTTGTAGGGTTTTGGTGATATCATCGGTTGATAGCAATTTCTCGGCCTGCAAAACATCACCGTCCTGTACCGGCGGCGCCTGCGGGCTGCCACCATCTATTACAATGATCTTGTTGCCGATCAATCCGTCCGAACTGATACGTACCCCCGCATTGCGGTGAATATAAGGCTGTAAGCTTTTGTCAACAGTCATCTGTACATCAACCTGCGATACGCCTTTAAACTTAATGCTGTTGATAGTGCCTACTTTAACCCCCGAAAACCAAACAGCGCCGCCTTTTTTCAAACCGGCAACGTCATCAAACACCGCGCTGATCTGTATGCCGCCGCCAAAGGTTTTTTGGTTGCTGCCTAAAGTAAATATCCCTAATACAAATATAACAATGCCAAGGGCAATGAATATGCCCACAATAATGGCCCGTTTATTTTCTCCTGTATCCATGTTTGTTTTATTGTATAAAGTTATAGTCGTAAAATGGTTTAACACGGGCATCGTCCGTATCAAATACCTCGTCAAAATTACCCTGGCGCTGAAACTGGCCCTCAAGTAATATAGATATGCGGTCGCCGGTGCTTTTGGCGCAGGTCATATCGTGCGTAATAATAATTGATGATGTTTTGTAACGCTCCTGCACCTCGTTTATCAGATCGTTAATTTCGATGCAGGTAATCGGGTCCAATCCGGCGGTAGGTTCATCATACAGCATAATTTTAGGCTGCAGGATAAGCGTACGTGCTATACCGATACGCTTCCGCTGCCCGCCTGATAATTCGGATGGCATTTGGTTGATGGTACGCGACAGGCCAACAGCATCCAGTACAGTTTCAACTGCTTTATCGATCTCTGCCCGGCTAAGGTTGCGCTGGTTACGCACCAGCGGGAATTCCAGGTTTTTACGCACGGTCATACTATCGTACAGCGCGCTGTTCTGGAACGAGAAGCCGATATCCATGCGCAGCTTTTGCAGGTTATCTTCGGTTATTGTGGTTACTTCCTCGCCTAATACCTTCACCGTGCCACTATCAGCCCTAAGCAGGCCAGATATGATCTTGATCAGTACCGATTTACCTGTACCCGAACGGCCAAGCACCACCAGGTTTTCGCCCTGGTAAAGATCAAGATCCACCCCACGCAGAATGTGCAGATCGCCGAACGACTTGCGCAGGCCGCGTATGTTAATTACGGTATTGTTGTAATCGATATGTCCTTTAGGTTTATTCATATATATTAGCGGAACCAGCCCGCTATCTGTACAATAATTATTTCTTCAATAAATACCAAAAACATGGCCGTTACTACCGATGCGTTTGCTGCTTTGCCTACACCTTCGGTGCCTTTATCGGCATAGTAACCCTGGTAACAGGCCACGATGCCAATAGTAAACCCAAAAACAAGAGATTTAACCAGCGATGCTTCAAAATCGATAAAAGTTAATGGTTCAAATACCTGCTGCATGTAGGTGCTGTAACTGGTACCTTCGCCGGCATTAACATTTAAGAAACCACCCAGCAAAGCGATAAAACCCACATAGGTAGCCAGCAGGGGGATAGCCAAGCTGGTAGCAATTACCCGCGTGCAAACCAGGTATTTAAAAGGTTTGGTGCCCGATACCTCCATGGCGTCGATCTGTTCGGTAACCCGCATCGAGCCTAATTCGGCCCCAATGCTCGAGCCTACTTTACCGGCTGCTATTAACGCGGTAACCAAAGGGGCGAGTGCACGCATAATAGCGATGGAAACCAGGCTGGGTAACCACGAGGTGGCGCCAAACTCGGATAAAGACGGGCGCGATTGCTTGGTAAAGATCACCCCTACAATAAAACCGGTTACAGTGATCAGCGTGAATGAGCGAACACCCACCTGGTAACATTGTTTAATTACCTCGTTCCATTCGTATGGTGGCAAAAAAACTTCTTTAAAAAACCTGGCTACAAACAGGTATATCTTGTACAGGCTCAGAAAAAAATTATCCAGGCCACGCCTAAAGGAACTGTACCTTCGCGGTTGTGCAGGTGTTAACTTATCCGGGGTATCCATTAAATCATTAAAATCGTAATTGCGGCAATTCTATTGTCAAATATTGTATATATTGACAATGCGCCCGCAAAACTGTTTGCGCCTGCAAATGTAATATGTTTACCCGAATAGCTTTAACGATTTAATGTTAAGCGAACGTAAAGATTAAAAATAATTGACTTTTTAACTGCTAAAATCAATTGTTTAACTTGCCTGGAGCCTGGCTTTATTTATTTTACAAATAAACGAACCGATAATTATAGCGATAAGTACTGCCATGTGTTCATAAAGCAAGCGATATTCGTTGTGGCTGGTAGTAAATTCGATATAAGTGATAAAAAATAAATGGCTAAGTTGAAGCATAAATAAATTTAAGAAGTGCCTTTTTGAATTAGCTACCATCCAACCTGTTGGGATACCTATTATTAGAATTGCCAGGTATTTGAAACTGTCAGAATTTAATAGATTAATGAAACCCGCTATCACAGTGATCATCACACCCAAACCAAAAGAAACGGGCCAGGTAATATTTAGGCTGAATGATTTTAGGTTTCTGAAATCTGATTTACGATAACGAATTGTAAACCAGGCTGTACAAAAAAGTAGTATCCCGTAAAATACAAACCCACATGTGGTGAAAGTAAACATATCACCCGTTAGGTCTACGTAATATTTTCTAGTTAAGTTGGTGATGGTGTGAAAATTAAAGAAAGCTGTAAATGCTCCCAGTATAATTACCAACACACTTAAAAAGGCACTGTATTTTATCAACAAATTATTAAACCAGGTTGCTATTACTGTTGCCCTTGTTAAGCATATTACAGCGAGACATAAAACCAGGATGTTGAGTACATTTAATATAACAGATATTTGATATAAGGATATGTACGGCCTTGGTTTAAAATCACCAGTTAGTCTGCGGCTTATAAACCGCAAAAAAGCCGGATAAACAAAATATAGATTTTGAAGCATCATAAATATAGTACCGCCCCAAAAAAGCATTAATAAGCTACGGTTAGCAGCAAAATCGGGATTTACCTTTTTAAATTCCTGGTCGATAGATAAAGGCTCGCCCATGCGATGTCTTGCTACAAACCAGGCTTCTTTGTCGCTTAGGCCATTTGCCTGCAAGCCTGATATTTCATCGCGCAGGTGCTGTGTTATTTCTTCAACATCGTCAGGGGTTAGCGCGCTAAGCAACATGGTTTGCTGCCAGCTGCCGATCTCCTTTTCTAAATTAAAAATGGGTTGAGTTTGGTTCATAAATTAATTTGCTGCCTGTCATTAATGTTTTAAAGTGCTTTTTATGATAATATGCCCGAAAACTACTTTGACTGCAAATGTAATGGGGGGGGTAGCCTTAGCGATTTAATATTACAGAGAAATTAAAAATAATTGATTTTTTAACTGCTAAATCAATTGTTTTAACCGGGATGTATGCAGTTTGTTTATTACATATCCGGTATACAAAGCAAGCCAGGTGCTTGAATATTCTATCACTGCCATAAAGGGATGATGCGTAAAAAAGTATGTTGTAATGCAAAAGCATAAAGCAGTAAAGTGCACCATGAAAAAATTCAAAAGAATTCTTTTTGAATTTGTTATTGTCCATCCGGCAGCGCCAAATAAAATGAATATCAGTATAATTTTTAGATAAAGGGATGGATTTTCATTGGCATTGGTGAGAGCCGTTATAAATTCTAAAATAGTGCCTATCATCAATGACATGATCCAGTTGATGTGTCTACTAAAAATTTTAAAATTTCTGAGTTCCTGGTTACGATAGCGTATTGTGAACCATATAGTACAAAAGATAAGTGCCCCATAAAATATTGAACCCATTACAGCAATAGAGAAATCAAGCGTGCGATTTTCACGATATATGCTACGCATCGATTGGCTTATTGCCCCATAATTCCTCATAGCAACGAATGTTACCGTAGTGATAAGTATCAGACTGATATAAATGCTGTATTTTATTAGTAATGTATTGAACCATATGGATATTTTAGTTGCTCTTATGTTAACCAGTATGATTAGGCCAACTGTAAGAACACTAAAAATATTTAATAAAACCACAGCCTGATCTAATGTTATAAGTGGTTTTTCCCACGTTTTGTGCGGGCCATTGTACAATGGTGTCATTAATCTTGTCGGATAGCTAAATAATGCAGTTTGTAGTATCATAAATATGATTCCTCCCCAAAATAACATTACTAAGTTACGGTTGGCGGCAAAATCAGGGTTTACTTTATTAAATTCATTGTTAATAGCTAAAGGGTGGCCAATACGTTGCCTTGCCACCATCCATGCTTCTTGCTCGCTTAAGCCATGGTTTTGTAACTCAAGCGTTTCATCACGAAGGTGTTCTGTAAGTTCTTCTACATCGTCGGGTGTTAAGGCGCCAAGCAGCATGGTTTGTTGCCAGGTACTAATCTCTTTCTCCAGATTATAAAAAGGCTCAGTTTGGTCCATAAATTAATTATCTCACCTTACATTTACATGTGTTTGTTTTAAAGGCAATAATAATAACTTATCTGCAAAAAATGATGCTGCGCAAATATAATGCGTTTAGCCTGTCATAATCTTACCAATATAATATAGGCACGTTAAAATTGTCGATGGTTGGTCTTTGGAAACCATGCGCTTAGGACGTGTGAGGGTGCGGCGTTGTTAGTTTTTTTATAATGAAACCAATAATCAAGGCAAATAGTATAGAAAAGTAATCTGTTGCACAACTGAGCCACGGCCAGTGTGCAAACATAAAAAGCATAACCCAATAAACGTAAAAAGCACCAAGTTGTACTGTAAATAAGTTTAACACGTACCGTTTGGAGTTACCTATCATCCATCCGGCTGTACAAAATAAAAGCGCGATGATGATATATTTTAAACCATATAACTCAAAAAATTTGGTGCTGAGTATAATCATTTGTATAATAAGCCCTATAGCCAGCGCGGTAAGCCAGTTAATATTTTCGTTAAAGGTTTTAAAGTTCCTTAATTCTTTTTTGCAATAGCGCATAGTGAACCAGGCCGTACCAAAAATTAGCGAGCCGTAAAATATAATCGCCAGCATATTTAAAGTGCTGTTAAAGTTGGTGCCTTTGCTGATATTGAAGAACATGTTTTTAAATGGAATATAATTAAAAAAGGCAATGAACGAACCTGCTACTAAGAGTATCGGATTAATTATACCGCTATTTTTTGTAAGCATCCTGTTAAACCAAATAACTATTTGGTTTGATCTTGCTATGATAACAATACCTCCAATTAAAATAGTAACACTGAATATATTTAACAGGTTGTTGGTTTGCGTATAGCTCAGGAGATATTCAATGTGCAGTGTTGAACCATGCCCGACAAGGTGCCACAAACGGGTAGGCAGCACAAATAATAAAGATTGCATTACCATAAATATGGTAGCGCCCCAAAACGCCATTAACATGTTGCGGTTAGTTGCAAAATCAGAGTTTACTTTGCTAAACTCAACGTCAATGTCTGATGGCTGTCCGATGCGCTTTTTTGCAATTATCCATGCTTCATCCTGATCTAAGCCGCTGCTTTGTAATCTTTCTATCTCATCAACCAAATGCTGGGTTAATTCTTCAACATCATCGGGAGTTAGCGCTGTAACCAGCATAGCTTGTTGCCAGTTACCGATCGCGTTTTCTAAATTAAAAACACTTTGAATTTGCTCCATAAATCAGCTTAAATATCACCTGCTTGCATAAAACCATTTCTGCGGAAATAAAAAAGGCAACCAGCAACAAATACGGTATTTGCCGTATCTGCCGCCAGTTGCCGGGGCTCATTAAATTAAAGTGTATAAAGTTTAGGTTGTAAGTTCCATAATTCATTTATCAGCTGATACATAGCATCCCAGGCGGCGTGTTCATCTTTAAAATAATCATTGCCTTTTGATGTGATACTATAGTACCGGCGTCGTTTTTCGTTTTCAGCAATGCGCCATTCAGATATAATAAACTCTTTATCCTCTAACTTGCGTAAAATGGGGTAAAGTGTACCATCCGAAAATTGCAATTGCCCTTTCGATGCTTCTTTTACTTTCTGTATAATCTCGTAACCGTAACTCTCACCCTGTTTCAATATGGCCAATATAACAGGTATCGATGTCGCAGCTACAAGATCTTTACTAATTGCTGTCATGACGTTTCAAATATACATTGAATTTCTATGTATCCAAATTTTTTTTAAAATCTTTTCTCAAATTGGTGAACTAATGGTAATTACTGTTAGATTTACATTTATTAACCATCATATAAACCAAACAAAAATATGAACATCTACCTTAAAAACTATGCGGCTATTTTATTAGCAGCAGGTATTGCTACGCTAAGCGCCTGCTCAGGCTCATCAAGCACAAGTTCAACCGCTACAACCGATAGTAGCAGCGCAACAAAAACTACAGCCGCTTTACCGGTGGCCGCAAACTTTCAGAAAGACGTTGAAGGCAAAAAGACCGACCTCTACTACCTTAAAAATAAAAATGGGGTAGAAGCAGCTATTACCAGTTGGGGCGGCCGTTTAGTAAGCCTTTTAGTACCCGATAATAAAGGCAAAATGACCGATGTGGTTGTAGGCTTCGATAGCCTTGGCACTTACCAGGTAGCAGGCGATTTTTATGGCGCCACTATCGGCCGTTATGGTAACCGTATCGGTAAAGCCACTTTTACGCTAAATGGTAAAGCCTATACCTTGCCGGCCAACAATGGCCCGAATACGCTGCACGGCGGCAAATTTGGTTTCGATACAAAAGTATGGGATGCAAAAAAGACCGACGGCCACACCCTTGAACTTACTTATATATCTAAAGATGGCGAACAGGGTTTCCCTGGCAACCTGAATGTTAAAGTGATTTATAATTTACAGGATGATAACAGCCTGAAAATTAGCTACGAAGCTACTACCGATAAGCCAACTGTTTGCAATTTAACCAACCATGCTTACTGGAACCTGAATGGTTGCGGCAGTGGCACCATATTAAACCACATGCTGCAAATTGATGCTGATGGCTATACACCGGTAGATACTACGCTGATCCCGACCGGTAAAATTGCCCCTGTGGCAAACACACCTTTCGATTTTCGTACTGCTACCGCTATTGGCGCACGTATTGGTCAGGCTGATGATCAGTTAAAAGCAGGTAAAGGTTACGATCATAACTATGTACTGAACAAACACGATATCAGCAAAGCCATCACCACCCTTACCGGTGATAAAAGCGGCATTGTGATGGAAGTATTTACCGAAGAGCCGGGTATCCAGTTTTACAGCGGTAACTTTATGGCCGGTAAGTATGCGGTTAAAGGCGGCGCTAAAAACGATTACCGTACTGGTCTTTGCCTGGAAACCCAGCATTTCCCGGATTCGCCAAACAAACCTGCTTTCCCAACTACCGAGTTGAAACCAGGCCAAACGTATAAAACAACTACGGTTTATAAGTTCTCTGCTAAGTAATTAAACGTTCTGTCATTGAGGAGCGTAGCGACGTGGCAATCTCGTAGCTACGCTCTTTTTGCTACGAGATTGCCGCGCTATCGCTCGCAATGACATTTATAAAGAAATATGAAAGTCCTCAGCTTCTTCTCTGCTATTTTACTATCCTCAGCAGCATTTGCCCAACAGGATTATCCCGTGCAACCGGTGCCGTTTACCAGTGTAAAGCTGGCCGATAAATTCTGGTCGCCGCGCATTGAAACTAACCGCACGGTAACGATACCAGCTTCGTTCGAGCGTTGCGTAAGCACCGGCCGCGTAAAGAATTTTGAAATGGCCGCCGCCAAAAGCGGCAAGTTCTGTACTACCTATCCTTTTGACGATACTGATATCTATAAAACCATCGAGGGTGGATCATACTCGCTGGCCGAACATCCGGATAAAAAGCTGGATGCCTATATGGATTCGCTGATCACTATTGTTGGCAAAGCGCAGGAGCCGGACGGCTATCTATATACTGCCCGTACCATCGACCCTTTACACCCGCATTCGTGGTCGGGGACCGAACGTTGGGTGAACGAGGCCAATATGAGCCACGAATTATATAATAGCGGGCATATGTTTGAAGCCGCCGCGGCGCATTATATGGCCACCGGCAAACGCAATTTTCTAAATATTGCCCTTAAAAACGCCGACCTGCTGGTGGCCACTTTCGGGCCGGGGAAGCGGGGAGTAGCGCCTGGGCACGAGATCGTAGAGATGGGCCTGGTGCGTCTTTATCGTATCACCGGCAAAACCGATTACCTGAACCTGGCCAAGTTCTTTATTGATCAGCGTGGTAAAAAGGCTTATAATAAAAAGAGCAAAAACGTGTGGGAAAACGGCACCTATTTCCAGGATGATAAACCCGTGGTAGACCAGGACGAAGCCGAAGGACATGCTGTACGCGCCATGTACCTGTATGCAGGTATGGCCGATGTAGCCGCGCTTACCGGCGATAAGCAATACCTTGCGGCTATTGATAAGATATGGGATAATATGGTAAGCCAAAAAATGTATGTGCAGGGTAGTATCGGCGCCGTTGGCGATGGTGAACGCTTTGGCGGAAACTATGAATTACCCAATGCCACTGCCTACAACGAAACCTGTGCTGCTATTGGCAATGTTTTTTGGAACCAGCGCATGTTTCTGCTTCATGGCGATGCTAAGTATATTGATGTGCTGGAGAAAACACTGTACAATGGTTTAATATCGGGCGTAGGGCTGGATGGCAAATCGTTTTTTTATACCAATGCCATGCAAATTACCAACGGTTTCACCCATGCCGATGCCGAGCCGGCGCGTTCGGGCTGGTTTACCTGTTCGTGCTGTCCAACCAATTTGGTGCGGTTGATCCCGGCTATTCCCGGTTATGTTTACGCCCAAAAGGGTAATGATGTTTATGTGAACCTTTTCATCAGTGGCACCGCAAACCTGAAGGTAAACGGTAAGGCGCTAAACATCGTACAGCAAAATAATTACCCATGGGACGGGGGATTGGCCTTTACTATTAACCCCTCATCGGCAATGGATATGAACTTAAAGATCCGTATACCAGGTTGGGCCAGGGAAGAAACTATACCATCAAACCTGTACAGCTATCAACAGCCGGCGATTAATAAAGTAGAGATAAAACTGAACGGTAAACCTGTTGAATATATCATGAAGGATGGTTACGCTGTCATCACCAAAAAATGGAAAGCAGGTGATAAGATCGACATCTCGCTGCCTATGGAAGTTAGACGTGTTATTGCCAATGTTAAAGTAACCGATGATATTGGTAAGATAGCCCTGCAACGCGGCCCGATTATGTATTGTGCCGAATGGGCCGATAACGGCGGCAAGACCAGCAATTTCATTATCCCATCAACTACAACCTTTAAACCCGAACATAATGCTGGTTTACTTAATGGTGTAACTGTATTAAAGGGCGATGTAAAACAAGTGAATATTGATGCTAATGGCGAAAACGTAAACACGGTGAACAAGCAAATCACTGCTATTCCATATTACTCGTGGGCTAACCGGGGTAAGGGCGAAATGATGATATGGTTCCCCAGTCAGGTAAAAAATATTAGCTTGATGGCACAGTAATGGCCTGAACCAAGATTTAACAGATTTAAGGATTACAAGATTAAAGAGGCCGTATCATAAATCAAATGATGCGGTCTTTATTTTTTTAGCCTAATAGCTGAATTTGGTATTGAGTTTCTATGGAATTTTTTGAGGGGGAGGGGGTAGCTTTCTTGGGCGAACCTGAGTGGTAAAACGACTCATTTAAGCCGCTTTTTTCCTTAGATTTTGTGCGATTGCAACTAAACCCCATTCTATTTCTACTTTTTCCTTGCCGCGGAGCATAAACCGTTTAAAGCCATGGTTCTGCTTAATATTACCAAATACAGGTTCTACATCAAAGCAGCGTTTCTTTCGCCGTTGTATGCCTTCTTCACTGTTTAACAGCTCGTGCGCCTTTTGTTTCAGGCGGTTCAGGTTTTCATTGATTTCAATGATCCGATTCCCTTTTGATTTATGGCAAATACCGTTCAGCGGACAGTTAGCGCAGTTAACTGCCTGGTATCTTTTTACCGTTTGTTCAAACTCCGTGCTTGTTTTTCTTTTACTTGTTCCGATGAAATTCATTTGCTGGCCCATCGGGCAGATGTAACAATCTTTCTCCTGGTTGTAAAAAAGCTTATTTGCTGCAAAAGGGTGCTTGTTGTTGTGATTCTCATTTTGTTCCTTATCGAACATCCCATACTTTACAAAGGCGATTGTTCCTTTTTGTTCCAACCGCGTGTAGTTCTCCTCGGAGCCATATCCGGCATCGGCTGTAAGCACTTGCGGTGCTTTGCCAAAGCTGACTTCATGCTGCGCTAAATGAGCACTTAATGTATTGGTGTCTGTGGTGTTGGAGTGAATGGTGTAATTGACAATGAACTGGTTGGATGTGGATATCTGAACATTATACCCCGGTTTTAACTGGCCGTTTTTCATGTGGTCTTCCTTCATCCGCATGAATGTGGCATCCGTATCGGTCTTGGAATAGCTGTTGCGTTCACCCAGCAGAGCTTCCTGCTGCTCATAGCGGGCAATGGCCTGCGGGTAATGTTTGCTGATATACCGCAGCTTGCTTTTGACCTGTTTGGAAACATCCTCACGCGAGGAAAGCTTCTCATTGAGTTTATCTACTGCGGCATTGACCTTTTCACTGTCAATAACAGTAAAGTCAGGCGGATCAGGCAGCCTGTCTTCTTCTTTTGCTACGCTTTGGGCATAGTCCCATATCTCTGACAGCTGCTTTTTCATCTTTTCCTTATTGGTCTGAATCGCTTTCTTCCAGACAAAGGTATACCGGTTTGCATTCGCCTCTATCTTTGTCCCGTCCGTATTCACTTCTTCAATACTGAGCAGGCCTTCCTCTGCCAAAAGTTTCACCACATCTTCGAACACATCACGCAGCGCATGCTTCAAACGTACGCCCCGGAAACGGTTGATCGTATTATGATCAGGATAGTTCATCGAACTCAGCCACATCAGGTAAACGCTTTCCCGGCAGGCTGCTGCCAGCTTTCGGCTGGAGTAGGTGTTGGTTACATACCCATATACCAGCACCTTTAACAACATTTGCGGGTGATAGCTTGAACTCCCGCGGATATGATAAGCTTTCAGCAATGGTTCCAGATAGAGCCTGTCGATCACATCGTTAACTACACGCACCGGGTGCGATGCCGGAACTAATTCGTCAAGTGTCGGAGGAATAGCCATCAACTGCCGTTGCTGGTAGGGCTTGAATACAGGTCTTTTAGAGGACATACTACGCTACTTTCGATACATAAATATATGAAAATCAGATTATTATATCAAATAAATACCCCTCTTTATTCCAATAAATTATGCACAAATAAAAAAGAGGCCATACCATGATTTATGATACAGCCTCTTTTTATTAGAGATAATCAACGAAATCAAAAAATCATTTAAATCAGCGGTCAAAATTAGCGGTCATGAATACGTACCAACAAAAATGGATAGATATATTAAATAATGCCGGTTTACAGGGCTGGGAGATTACACCTGTAGGCGATGATATTATGGTGGTGATGCCTCACATTACCGACCTAAAGGTGATACGTGATAACCTGCCAACCATTATCGGGCAATTATCATTGGACATTGAGGAACCGGCTAAACGATTGCGTTTTATCATCAAAAACGGTTACGAAGAGTTTGATTATGTGATCAATCCAAATTATTCCGACCTGGAAGAATAGCCGATACAGGGTTTGAGTACAATTTAATAGTTGACCCTAAGAAAGAATCAGCGAAATCAAAAAATCATTTAAATCAGCGGTCACAGCTTCGCCTTAGTAGATACCACCGCCACGCTGATCCCCATGGCAGCAATCAGCATAAACGAATAACGCAAGCTACCGGTAGCACCGGCAATAAAGCCAATAACTGGTGGCCCTACCAAAAAGCCGATAAATCCAATAGTTGATACCGCAGCCAGCGCCACACCCGGCGACATGGTTTTTGAACGCCCGGCCGCACTATAAACCATTGGTACTACCGATGACACGCCAAAGCCTACCAGCAGGAAGCCGGCCATGGCTGTATACAGGTAGGGGAAAGCAACGGCTATGATCAAACCGGTAGCTGTTAATAAGCCACTGATCTGTAAAATGCGTTTTAATCCGAAACGGTGCGCAAACCAGTCGGCAATGAAACGGCCCGATGCCATGGTAAGCATAAAGGCGGTATAACCGGCACCGATCCAGGCGCCATCGGCAAGGATCACTTTTTTAAAATAGATCACACTCCAATCGAACATGGCGCCTTCGCACATTAACGAGCAGAAAGCGATGATCCCCAATTTAATAAGCGAATTATCCGGCATTACGAATATCGGTCCGCTGTCGCCACCATTTTTATCATGATCCAGGTAACGCGAACTGTAGATCACCCCGGCTATCATTACAATAAGTATCAGTATAAAATGATGTTGAGGGATAATGTTTTTACCGATCATAAAAGTACCGATACCTGCACCCGCGAAGCCCGCCAAACTCCACAAGCCATGAAAAGAGGCCATGATGGGTTTATCGTACATTTTTTCGGCAATAACGGCCTGGGTATTTACCGATATGTTTACTGTGTTACTGGCAAATCCAAAGCATAGCAAACAGGCTATCAGTTGCCAAACATGCTGCGCAGAACCTAAACCAACCAAAGCTACACCATAAGTAATAACCGCGGCTATCAGGATATTACGACTGCCTGTTTTACTGATCACCCATCCGGCAAAAGGTAACGAAAGCATTAAACCTACCGGCAGGGTAAAGAGTACGCCACCTAAAGCCGCATCGCTTAGGCCAAGGCTTTGTTGTATGCTGGCAATGCGCGATGCCCAACTGGCAAAACAGATACCGGCCAGGAAAAACATACAGCCCACCGCTATGCGCAGCATTAAGCGTTGATTGATGGTTTTGGCGGCAGTTATTTCCATGGTGCAAAGATACGATTAGCTATTAGGCTTAATTAAATAATTTTGTTTATTAAGTGTAAAAAGTACACTTAATTTTATCGCGTAAGTATTTTATAGCGTTGCTGTAGTGCATTTAAATAGTACTATAGGTCTATATTATGTAATTATAGAACAGATATTTATGTATCAGTTGAAAAATTGGCAGTGTTTTTGGAGTTATTTATTTACTATGAAAAAGATACTAATAAGTTTTAGCATGATACTTTTTGCCCTGGCCGGATATAGCCAGCAGGCAATAAAACCTGTTAAGTTAGATAGCGTAGTCAGCGTAAACCTGCCGGTTGATTTTAATAAGACCGATACCCTTGGACAACAAACCTACAGCGCCCGCGGACAATACGGATATATCATTGTAAGCCGTGTACCTAATCCGCCCAATAAGGTATTGAAAAAGGAAAAGGATTTGAAAAACGTTTTTAAAGAATACATTTTTAAAGTACAAGCCAGTTTAAAGGAGGGTAATATTACCGATAACCACGATACCATTATTAATAAGCTGGAAGTGCGCGACTTTGTGCTGCGTACCGATACCGGCAGCGGCGTAAAGTTACGTAAGTTCAGGATCTTGTATACCCAGCCGGTTACCTATACCTTCCAGTATTTGTATGACGAGGCCCGTAAGGATGTGGCATCCAAAGAAATGGACGCGTTCTTTAAAAGCATCAAATCGCCGCCCGAACTGGACGGTACCGATCAGTACACCACCTTTGGTAAATGGCAGGGATTCAGCACGACGGTAATTGTACTGGTGGCCGCTGGCGTTGCCATTATTGTATTTATTGTACTGATGCTGCGCAAAAAGCGGAGGCACGATATTTTGCTGACGGATATAACGAGTAAGTAATTTTTTTGAAAATGCAGATATGCATATTAGCCAGCCTTCCGAAGTTTTTTTTAAATCGGAAGGCTTTTTTATAAGGTACACTTGAAATGTATCAATACTGTGCTTAATTACATTGGTATTAACACAGTGCGAAAAAATCATTATGTTTGGTTGACAGAATAATGACCAAAGCATGTTAAAAGACCTTTTCCGAAAGAAATCACTGGAACATATACTTAACGATGTAAAAAGCGGTTTTACCGATGCCGAGCATTCCGGCAACCATCTCACCAAAGCACTTAGAGTAAAAGACCTTACCCTGATGGGTATAGCAGCCGTAGTGGGTGCGGGGATATTCTCTACAATTGGTGAAGCTTCTTTTAATGGCGGTCCGGGTGTTACCATTCTGTTTATTTTAACGGCTATTACCTGCGGATTTTCGGCACTATGCTATGCCGAGTTTGCCTCGCGCATACCGGTTGCGGGCAGCGCTTATACCTATGCCTATGCCACTTTCGGCGAGTTGATTGCCTGGATCATCGGCTGGGACTTACTGATGGAGTACGCCATTGGTAATATAGCCGTAGCTATATCATGGAGTACTTATTTTGTGAACTTTCTGGAGGGCTTTGGCCTCCACATGCCCGAGTACCTGACGCTGGATTATTTCACCGCGTTCCGCGCACACGAACAAGTGCAGGAATTAACGGCAAGTGGTAAACTAACCGAAATCACAGACAGCTTAAAATCAGCCGCGCTGGCCTGGAACACAGCACCCGGCATTGGCGGGTTAAAGCTGATTGCCAATATACCCGCATTAGCTATAGTGGTAGCCATTACCTGGCTGGTTTATGTAGGTATCCGCGAAACCAAAAAGGCCACCAACGCTATGGTGTTCCTGAAGATCGCTATTGTGATTGCGGTAATTATTATCGGTTTCTTTTATGTTACGCCGGCCAACTGGCATCCATTTTTACCTAATGGCTTCCGCGGGGTAATGAAGGGAGTATCGGGTGTGTTTTTCGCTTATATCGGTTTTGATGCCATATCTACCACTGCCGAGGAATGCGAAAACCCGCAAAAGGATCTGCCTAAGGGGATGATCTATTCGCTGGTGATCTGTACCGTATTATATATCCTGATAGCATTGGTGCTAACCGGCATGGTAAGTTATAAAGAACTACAGGTGGGTGATCCACTGGCCTTTGTATTTGTTAAGGTAGGCTTGAAAAAGATCAGTTACGTGATATCCATCAGCGCGGTAGTGGCTACAGCCAGCGTATTGCTGATATTCCAGTTAGGCCAGCCCCGCATTTGGATGAGCATGAGCCGGGATGGGCTATTGCCTAAGGCATTCTCTCGCATTCACCCTAAATATCATACGCCGTCTTTCGCTACTATTGTTACCGGTTTTGTGGTAGCTATCCCGGCCTTGTTCATGAACCTGACGGAAGTAACGGATTTAACCAGTATCGGTACGTTGTTTGCCTTTGTGCTGGTATGCGGCGGTGTGTTGCTTTTGCCAAAAGATGAAGCAAAGCAAGGGCGCTTCCGTATGCCTTATATCAACTCGCAGTTTATCGCGCCGGTATTATTTATTATTGGTCTGATTGTATTCTGGAAACCTTTCCTTAGCTTATTCGAAGGTGCAGATGTGCATGAACGGTTCCCATTTTTTCTTTTTGTGATATTATCGGCAGGGTTAACTGTAGCTGCTGTAATCAAAAAGCTTTCGCTGATACCGGTACTCGGCTTGCTAAGTTGCTTTTACCTGATGACCGAGTTAACCTACCAAAGCTGGATCCGCTTTTTGGTTTGGTTGATCATTGGCCTGGTGCTTTATTTTACCTATGGTTATAAGTATAGTGTGATAGGGAGGGAAGTTAAGAGAGATTAGTGGTTAGAGATTAGGTTGGAAAAATATAAAGACTTACGAAGTTTTCAAAATTTCGTAAGTTTTTTTGTTTATCGCCTGCTCAGCTTCACAAATAAAAATAAACTCACCAGAAACGGTATCATCTTTAGCACCCCGGGATTGATGAGCGCCCATTTTAAACCATAATGTTCGTATAGATAAGGCATAAAGCGCACCAGCAAAATAGCGATAACCGTGCTTAAGCCAAACCACCGGAAATATTCCCTGATCGTATTGTTGTGAACCAGTACCATGCCTATCAGCATAAATAGTAGCAGGGCATAATTTACATAGGCGGTATAATTATAAAATAAATGGGGCAGGGGTTGGCCAAAAATATTTAATACCGATAATAGGTTGAAATAAACCTGCAGCAACAGGTAAATGCAAACGCCCAGGATGATCCATAGCTTTTCGTGATGCGCGCTTAATACCCAGGCCAGCCCCATATAAACCAACAGACTAAGCACCGACATGGTGATCTGTATAGTTGCCAATACCCCGTTCGACAGGATGACCGGCTGACGTGTAACATCTGCAATAAAGGGCTGCTTTAACCATACCATTAATATGGCAAAGCAAACAATGTACAGTGTGTTGGCTATCAAAAATAATGCGGCGGTATTTTTATTTGCTGATCTCATCAGGGGCAAATTTATACAGCAATTACCTTAACATCAATATTCCCGCGCGTAGCTTTTGAATAGGGACAGCCACGGTGTGCGGCGTCCGCCAGCTTTTGGGTTTGCTCTTCATTTATCCCGGGGATATGTACATGGATCTCTGCCGATAGGGCATACGATGTTTCGCTTTCCCGGTTAAAACTGATATGCACTTCGGCTGTAGCTTCGCTTACATCTACGCCATCACGCTTACCTACCGAACCCAACGCGCCCAGATAGCAACTGCCCCAGGCACCGGCAAAAAGCAATTCGGGATTGGCAAAACCGTCTTTGCCGCCCAGGGCTTTGGGTTTTTTCATTTCCAGGTCGATAATGCCATCGTTTGATTTGATATGGCCGTCGCGCCCGCCTTTGGCGGTAACTACAGCAGTATATAGTTTTTCCATGGTTTTGATGTGTATAGTATTTAAACCCACTAATGGTTGTAAAGTTTTTTATTAACGGTAAAACAATTTACTAAAAATATTAGTAAATTTACTTTTAATGGATGCTGAAAGGATAACAGAGAAGTTGAATATTTTAGCCGATGCCGCTAAGTATGATGTGTCGTGCGCATCGAGCGGGAGTAAGCGCAAGAACGAGAATAAGGGTTTGGGCAACGCCAGTAACGGCATTTGCCATACCTATACCGAGGATGGGCGCTGCGTATCGTTATTGAAAATTTTGCTGACTAACCACTGCATTTTCGACTGCGCCTACTGTGTATCGCGCAAAAGCAATGATATCAGGCGCGCCGCGTTCACGGTTCAGGAAGTGGTCGATCTTACCATCAACTTCTACAGGCGCAATTATATAGAAGGGTTGTTCCTGAGTTCGGGTATATTTAAAGATGCTGATTTTACAATGGAGCGCCTGGTACGGGTGGCTAAAAAATTGCGTACCGAGCATAAGTTTAACGGCTATATCCATCTGAAATCTATCCCCGGTGCCAGCGATGAACTGATGCGCGAGGCTGGCCTATATGCTGATCGCCTGAGCGTTAACCTGGAAATGCCGACCGAAGAAGGTTTAAAACTATTGGCACCAGACAAAGACAGGCAGGAGATGATAAAACCCATGGGTTTTTTAAAAAGCGAGATCATACAACGCACGGAGGAAAATAAGCTGTTTAAAAAAGCGCCCATGTTTGCGCCGGCCGGGCAAAGTACACAGGTAATAGTAGGTGCGACAGCGGAGACCGATCAGCAGGTATTGTATACCGCTGCCAGTTTTTATAAAGGATACAATTTAAAGCGGGTCTACTATTCGGGCTATGTGCCGGTACTGGCTGATAAGCGTTTACCGGGATTAAATACCGCCGTGCCTATGGTGCGCGAAAACCGCCTATACCAGGCCGATTGGCTGATGCGTTTTTATGGCTTTAAGGTGAATGAGATCGTAAACCATCAGCAACCCCTGCTCGATCTGGATATAGACCCTAAGCTAAGTTGGGCTTTGCGCAACATGCAGGTATTTCCGTTAGATGTCAATAAAGCCGATCTGCATTTGATATTGCGTGTGCCGGGCATCGGGTTACAGTCGGCGCAAAAAATGGTTAGCGCGCGCAAATTTGGTAAGCTGAACTGGGAGCATTTAAAGAAGATGGGCGTAGCCGTTAACCGGGCCCGGTATTTTATAGTGTGCAATAGTAACGATTTTGAACGCCGCGACCTGACCGGTAGCCGCATCAAGCAATTTATCCTGGCCGAATCGCAAAGCAAATACCTTAAAAATTCATCTACACAATTAAACCTGTTTTAGTATGATAACCACGCTGATATACGATGGCACCTTCGAGGGCCTGCTTACTGCCGCGTTTGAAGTTTATGAGCGCAGGCTGGTATATGTGAGTTTGAAAAAAGGGGAGTTGCGCAATGAAGCGTTGTTTACGGAAGTGATTTCGATTATTACCGATGATGGCAAAGCGCAGCGAGTACTGAGAGGTTTAAAAATGAAATTATCACCTATCGGCGTGCAACGCTTGTATGCTGCTCATTTGGCCGAGATTGACGGGGAGGACAATACTTTGTTAGGATACATACGCTACGTGTTTGACGCCGGCCAAAATATAGAGGAGGATTACGGCAACAAGTATGTAATGCGCGTATCGGAAATTGTGCGCATGGTACGCCGCGAAAAGCACCGGATGGAGGCGTTTATCCGTTTCCGGAAACTAAGAGATGAAACCTTTTATGCCGGAATAGAGCCCGATTTTAATGTATTGCCCTTACTAATCGAACATTTTAAATCGAGGTATGCAGATCAGAAATGGATCATTTATGATCTGCGGCGCAGGTATGGGGTTTATTATGATCTGCACGATACACAATATATTTCACTCGAGCATGCCGATGTGAAAGCCGCAAACGTTATATCAGCCTATACATCTGATGAAAACCTGTACCAGGATATGTGGAAGAACTATTTTAAAAGTGTTAACATTCCTGCAAGGAAGAATTCTAAGCTGCATTTAATGCATGTGCCTAAAAGGTATTGGCGGCACTTGACGGAGAAAATTTAGGTAAGTAAGTGTGAATAATATATATTAAACCATATTGTTAAGATATTTAATGTGATCTTCAAGTTCTAATATCCTTTTATAATTTATAACATAACCTAAGTGCATCGGAATTTCGGATATTGATAAAGGTTTATTGTTGGTTGGAATAGTGATAACTTTAATATTACCAGTAATAGTGTACATTGGACCAGCATATAAAACACCAAGTAAGAATAAATCTAATCCTTCATGTTTAAACTTTTGTGTTTCTTTATCAAAATAGCCTATTTCATTATATAAAAAAATCGGTGAACCACTCGATCCCGGATAACATGCAACATCTATTAAAAACTCTTTTCTCCCTTCAAAGTGTTTAGAGGGGTGAGAGGCTGTAATTCCTTTTCTTACGATTGGTTTGTTATTTTTACTATCCCACAAACCGTTAGGATACCCTACCATTATGATATCTACAATTGCGGGAAATGATTTTCTGCGATCATCATCCGCGAAATGGCCATGATTTAGAGTTGTAAAGAAAAACTCCTTTCCCATATTTGTTGCGTTGTTAACAGCATGACTTAAAGCCATACAACACAAATCGACGTCTTTATCAGGATGCTTAATCCAGTATTTCTCAAATGAATCAAACGTTATGATTACATGTTTACTATCTATTGGTTCGCCATTATTATCCTTTTCGCAAAATATTAATTCTCCCTTAATAGAATTTTTAATAACATGAACATTTGTAATTATTACTGGAAAATTTAATCCTTCTGTTATATTTTCAAGAAACCGGATTATAAAACCTGTTCCGGTTCCGGAAGAACCATCTTCGTATTTAGTTTCTATTCGTACAGTACAATAAGTTAACTGTTCCGACGGAGATCTGTTCATGGATACTTGATCGTAATTTATTTAACAATTTAATTACTCATCGCTTTATTCAGCGCAATAACTGCCTGGTTAAAGAACTCCCTCGCTACTAAAAACTGGATATTCACTTTACGCAGGGCAAAACCGGCGCTCATGATATTAATACCGGCATCGGTTAACGCTGCGGCGGCGCGGGCCAGTAAGCCCGGCTGATCCATATTGGTACCCAGCATACAAACCATGGCGGTTTTTTCGTGTATTACTTTTTCAAAATTATCTTCCAGTTCGGCGATCAGCTTTTTGTCGAAATCGCGTTCCCAGATCACTATGGATATACTGTTGGCGCTGGTGGCTTTGAAAATGTAGCTGACGTTATGATCAAAAAAGATCTGCATGATCTTTAAGTCAGACCCCACGTTGCTTACCATCAGCGGGTCGTAAACATCTATCAGCACTAGTTTATCGGTACCGGTAATCACTTCCACGCGCTTGGTTTCGCAAATAAAATCCTGGGTAATTAAAGTGCCGGGGTGCGATGGCTCGAACGTGTTCTTGATACGCAGGTTAATGCCATTTATCTCCAGCGGTTTCGATGCTTTAGGGTGGATGGCTTCCATGCCTACGTCGGCCAGCTGATCGGCAATATCATAATTGGTATTGCCCACCGGGTGGCAATTCTCTAAACCCACAATGCCGGGATCGGCGGTAGAGAGGTGGTATTCTTTATGAATGATAGCTTCGGCAGGCATTACTTCCTCCGCAATTTTGCTAAAGGTGACCTCGCTGTAACCACGGTCAAACTCACGCATAATACCCTCGGTACCTTTGCAGTAGCCGGTTACAATACAGATGGTTTTCTCGAATTCTATATCCTTAAAGGCATGCTTTATACGCTGATCGATAGTATACTGGCGATGATCGTGCAAACCACTAAGGTCAATCAGCGTAGCGTTGATGCCCATATTTTGAAGGATATTGGTAAAGTTAAAAGCCGAATGACTTTCACCGATAGAGGCCAATATCTCGCGGGCTGCTTGCAGGATGCCTTCTTTACTTACATAGCCCGATGCCAGGATATTCGACAGGTTCTCTAAATATTTTTGCGCATCGTGAATATGGTTCTCAATAAATTCATCGGCCACGGCCAGGTCAAGGCCCAGCTCGGCGTATTTCTTGTTCAGTTCTTTTAGTTTAGCAACCAGTTCTTTCAGTGGCTTATGGAAATCCTGGTATTGTGCCAGACGGTGATAAACGCCGGGTTCGCCATTCTTCTTATTCTCTAATAATAAATTGGTTACGCCCGAGAATGCCGAAACTACAAAAATGCGGTTGTAAAGTTCGTCGCCGGTACGGTTAAAAAGGATGATGTTATTGATTACGTCTTTCAGGGCACTCATTGATGTGCCGCCTATTTTTTCTACTGTGAACATGGTATTTTGAATTTACCGGACCTTTGCAAAGGGAATGCCTTATAAGCTAATTGCGTGTAAGATGCTGGTAATTATGGTATTTTAATTCAGGTGTTTTTTATAAATGCTTGTTTACTATTCCGTTTCGGGGTGCTAAGTTACCAATTTGATAATTAAGACTGCTTATATAACACACCCGCTTTTTCGGCCGATGTTTTTATCCCCTTTATCATAGCCGAACTGAAGCCGTTATGCTCCATCTCGTTCAAACCGGCAATGGTACAGCCCTTGGGCGATGTTACCTTATCAATTTCCTGCTCAGGGTGCGATGCCAGTTGAAGCAGCAGATCGGCGGCACCTTTGGCGGTCTGGGCGGCCATCTTCAACGCGTCGTGGGCATGGAAACCGATCTCGGTACCACCTTGCGATGCTGCGCGTATCGACCGTAAAAAGAAGGCGATACCGCAAGCGCACAGGGCAGTGGCTGACGTCATCAACTCCTCGTTAATGCGGATACTCACCCCAACGGTATCGAAAAGGGAGGTAACCAGTTTGATGTTATCGTTCGATGCCGTATCAGTAGCTATGCAGGTCATGCTTTGACCAATGGCAATGGCCGTGTTAGGCATGGCGCGTACCACCTGCACATCCATCCCCAAATGCTGGCGGATATCCTGGCAGCTAACGCCCGATACTACCGATATCAGCAAATGTTTAGCCGGGTCGATAGCCGGTTTTATCTCGTCCAGCAATTTATTCAGTTGCTGCGGTAAAATAGCTAATACTACAATGCCTGCTTTGCTTACAGCTTCGGCATTATTGGCTGTGGTTTGATAGCCGGCTTCAGTAAGCGGGGCTAAAGCCGCTACATTACGGCGGGTAAGGCCAATTTGCTGCGGCGTATAAATGCCGGCTTTAACCAATCCTTTGGCTAATGACAGACCGATATTACCGCTGCCTAAAATGGCTATGTTTGGTGTGCTCATGTTCTTAATTACTTAATCGTGTACCGAAAGATGCGCCGTCGCCCAGTTTGCCCAGATCATCGGCATGACCAATGATCACCGCCTGCACGCCAAAGCCAATGGCCTTAAAAGCGTTATCCAGTTTTGGCAGCATACCGCTGTGAATAATGCCCGCCGTCTTCAGCTCATCATAACGTTCAGGATTGATCTCCCTGATCAGAGAGTCTTCATCATCAATATCTTTCAATACGCCTTTCTTTTCAAAACAATAGATTAGCGTGGTTTTGTACAATCCCGATAAACCTACTGCCAGGGCAGAGGCTATAGTATCGGCATTGGTGTTCAGCATCTGGCCCTCGCCATCGTGTGTCAACGCGCTGAAAACAGGGGTGAAGCCAGCATCAAGCAATGCACTGATACCTTTGGCATTTACCGAATCATCGTCAATATCGCCAACAAAACCATAGTCGATGGTTTTTACCGGGCGCTTTCGGGCTTTAATAAAATTACCGTCGGCACCGGTAAGGCCAATGGCGTTGGTGCCATACCGCTGTAGCTGGGCAACGATGTTCTTATTGATCAAACCGCCGTAAACCATGGTTACCACGCGCAGGGTCTCAATATCCGTAATGCGGCGACCATCCACCATTTTGGCCTCAATGCCTAAGGTTTCTCCTAATTGAGTAGCCACCTTACCGCCACCGTGCACCAGTATTTTATGTCCCTTTAGCTTAGTAAAAGCTTCAAGGAAACGATGCAGGCTTTCGGAATTGTCTATCACATTCCCGCCGATCTTGATGATATATAGCGACTCCATATTTTATTAATAGCTGCGAAAATAGAGATAAACGGGGAAAGATGAGTGTTTAAATTAAAAATTCTACTGATTTAGTAGAGAATAGGTAGCGATTTAACCACAAAGGTCACAAAGGTTTTTCACAAAGGGGCACAAAGAAATAACCAATAATAGATATGATAAGCCTTTGTGAACTTTGTGGTTTCTTTCTTTGTGCACTTTGTGGTTAAATTATTAAATTGATTTTCAATTATTTAATAATATTAACTGATAAAAACGTTATATAACGTAAAATATAGTTGTAAAACTGAAATATAAGTTATAAGTTTGAGTATGGAAGAATTAACAAAAACCGAAGAACGCGTAATGCACATCTTATGGCAGCTGAAAAAGTGCTTCGTGAAAGATATCATTGATGCTTTGCCCGATGATCCCAAACCCCCTTATAATACCATATCGTCGGTAGTACGTTTGCTGGAGAAGAAGGGTTATGCAGGGTATAAGGCATATGGTAAAACCTATGAGTATTTCCCGCTTATCAGCAAAAGCGAGTACCGTAAATCATCATTCAAAAAGTTCTTTTCGGGCTACTTCGATAACTCGGCCGAGAGCCTTTTCAGCTTTATGGTGAAAGAACAGCAATTGAGCAAAGAAGACCTGGATAAGATCAAAGACATCATCAATAAAAACAAATAAAAATGGATAGCATTATTTACCTGCTGCAGGTATGCGCGTGCACAGCCGTATTTTACCTGTTTTACTACCTGTTTTTAACCCGGCTTACGTTTTTTGTAATCAACAGGTGGTACTTGCTGGTTACGGTGGTATTGAGTTTTATCATCCCGCTGATAAAGATACAGCTAAGCCAGCCGCATGTTTACACCGGCGTGGTGGAGCATGTGGTATACCAATACACGCAGCAACCCGAGCAGGTAACACCAATTGTTATCCACCCCGATGTCCCCAAGCCGCAGCCGATGCGCTGGAGCACTATTCTTCAGTATACCTATTTATTGGCTGTAATAGGTTTAAATATCCATTTACTGGCAACCCTGTTTGCTTTTTTTAAACGGTTGAAAGGCAAGCGGATCACCAAAGTAGGTAAGGTAAACATCCTTACCGGTAACGAGAAGATCACGAATGGCTCCTTCCTGAATTATATTTTCCTGAACGATGATGAATTAAGTCCGGATGAGATACGGCAGATCATCGCGCACGAAATGCTGCACGTAAAACTTTACCACTCTGTCGATCGGATCATCGTTAAAATAGCGCAGATCATCCTTTGGTTCAACCCGTTTATTTACCTGTATGCCCGCTCGGTAGAAGAAAACCACGAGTTTGAGGTTGATCGCGCCGTAGCCCGCGAAACGGATAAGCATAACTATGCCAACCTGCTGGTACACTTGTCGGTAGCCGGGCAGGGTATGCTGTATCATAACTTCAGCAAAGTGCCGCTTAAAAAGCGCATCACCATGTTATTTAACCAACCTTCCGCAAATATGAAAAAGATAGTTTATGTACTGGTGGTACCTGTGGTGCTTATCAGTTGCCTGGCCTTTGCCCGATTAAAAAGTAAGGATAAGGAATACAGCGTAATAGAAAATATTGACGAACTGGGCAAAGACCCGCTTGTGATCATCGATGGTAAAACTTATAAAAAAGACATCCTGTATAAAATTAGTAAGAACTGTATCGCCTCTTCCGGCATTTGGAACCCTGATGCTACCGTGGTGAAGCATGGCGTAGCTATTAAGGATGGCTATGTGGATATCAAAACCAATAAAGGGGTGATCACCTATATGAATGCACTTGAAAAGGAAAACCTGCTAAAGGAACGTTTGATTCCCGAAAAGCAATTTTATAGCCGCATACACTTGAAAAATGATGATGGCACTACCTATGATAAAGTGATTGTAAATGTATACGGGGCCGGTAAGGTAAGCACCATGCTAAAACCGGGTGAAAAAGCTGGTTTCCTGATCGATAAAAAATTTTATAACGAGGATGAAATACAAAAAGCGGATAAGTCTGTTACCATGTACCTTTCAGCTTTCTATAGTGTTGGCCCTGCCGGTAGTTTTCCCGATGCGCCGCAAAAAGGTTATGCTTCAGTATTCAACTTTAAAAGCTTACCGCCAAAAGCTAAAACTTCAATAGAAGCGTTTAAGGAAAAGAACAAAGCATATATCTCATCTGATGAATATAAGCGCAAATTGAAACTAACATCTGAAATGAATGGTAAAACACTGGATGTGGTTATAAACGGCGTAGTAAACAACCAATTTATCAAAACCCGTACCGACCGGGTATCATTTGAGTTAGATGGCGATAAATACGGTATGAAGTTTTATTACGGCCAGGGCCTTGAAACTAACGAACCGTTAAAAGTTGGCGATCGTATTCAGGTACTGGTGAAGTATGCTGACTTTCAGAGGGATTCGATATTTATTATCCAGGCGGCTATTTATAAAGATGGTAAAGTGATATTTAAGCACCATGGCGGTGATGGGCCTACTTATATTAATAAACCAAAGGAGAATAACGACAATACGAATAAAGTGCGCTACCCTGAAAAAGATGAAGCGCAAAATAGCCGCGCTGCTTACCCTGATGATGACCGGACTAATAAGGAGAAGATAGCCGGTCTTTTTATTCGCAATGAGGTTAAAAAGAGTAACGGCGAAATCTATGATGAGGTAGTATCATACTCGCGTGGCGGCATGGCTACAACAGATATTAAACACAATGGTAAAGTAGGCTTTTATATCGATCGCGATTTTTACAGCGAGGAAGCATTTAACAAGGTATCAGATAATATTAAACTGGTGCTGGCCAATAAAGGGAGCGTAGGGGTTTGTGATGGAACAGACTTCTCCAGTATACGTAAAAGAGGATACACCGCAAATATGGATGGTTATGAAGCTGTGTTTTTCTTCAGCTATAAAATGGACCTGGTGAATATTTTTGATAGCCAAAAAGATACGATCAGAAAAAACGGTATCGATCTTAAACTTAAAGCCAAGCTAAAAAACATGCACCTGTCGCCCGGGGAAGTGGCATACATGAAAACGGATGATTACAAGACAAAAAAGAAATTATCAGACGATATATATCACGCGGGCACTATAGATATTAAGATCACACCCGAAAAAAACAAAACGGGAATGGTGTTTACCTGGAATGGACACAAATACACCTTGCTCACCTTTTACGGCCAGGAAAAAATATTGAACAAACTGTTGAAGCCGGGCGATGAGATACAACTAAAGGTTTTTAGTACTGGATGGGGGAAAGACCAAACAATAGTAACGGTTGTGCCTGCATCTGTAAGCAAGAACAACGAAAAAATATTCCAGTTGGCTGAAGCGGATAAACTACCGACAGCCCCGTTCTTATACGAGCCTAATAAGGTGCGGTATGCCGATGGACAGATCAGCGATATTAAAAAATACCCTAATGGCAAATGGAAAAGCGCCCTTTTTGAAACAGTGAACGGCTATAAGTTTTACCTCACCTTTAAACCTAACGCGCCTGCAATGAAGGATATACAATGGGGTGATCACGTTCGCCTGCGTTTTGTGCACGAGGTAAGCAATGGCAATAAAACATTTAACATTGCCGATTGGGTGTCTATTAGTCCCGGTGAAAGCGGTTATGGTATCCGCAATCCTGAACTGTTTGACAAATACTATGTGGATGCAAAGGCAACAACTGTAAATACGCAGGCTAAACAGGAAAATAAAACAGCAGCTCTTCCTAATAAGTCAGATCTATTGAAGCTTAACTTACAAGCAGCAGATTCGTTATGCGAAGATGAAAAAAGACAGATCATCAGGCTTTATAATGCATCGGTATCCGCCGGAGATTTTAAACTGGAGGCTGCTTACGTACTCGTAGATAAAAAGAACCATTTGCTGTATGCCAGCGGGCGTATTGATCCTAAAACAAAAAGCTATACCGGCATTCCAAGTGTAAAAACCATTAAAGGCGATAACGCATTTTACACTGATTCCATTGTATATAACTGGGAGACGCAAAAAAGTAAAGCCTGGGTGTGGGGGCAAAGAGGTACTATAAAAAGTACTTTATCGCGCTAAAAATGCATTGATCACGGCAAACTCGCGTGCAGGCTCCTCCACCTGCGGGTTATGGCCCGATCGTTCAAACATCACAAACTCTGCCTGCGGGCAGTACTGCTTAAACTTTATCATCATCCAGGGTACGGCCACACGGTCGTACCTTCCGCCTATGATCAGTACCGGCATTTTCAAGTCTTTCAGTTGCTTACGGTAGTCGAAGCTGCCGATGTCGCTGCCTACAATAAAATCGCCGTCCCTGCCTACCATCTGGTAGTATAGTTTGGTGTTCATACTGTTGGGGTAATCGCTTTTGCCGCCCTCAAATTTTGATGGGTTGTAGGCATACAAAAAGCCATAAGGTACGCGCCCATAAATTTCCTGGTGCCGGGCATCGCTGGAAACCAAACCCTTATCCCGCAGTTTCGTTAATTCGTTCCAAACTTCGGGATAATTGGTCTTGATCTCCCGGTTGCTGTTATCATCGTTTTCCTGCCACATTACAAAACTGTGGAAGGTATTGGCCAATATTAGGTGACTTAAATGCTCGGGATATTTCAGCGCATAACCCTGTGCCACCACGCCACCGTACGAGTGGCCCAAAACCGAAACGTGCTCAAGCTTCAGTGCCTTGCGCAGCCCCTCAATGTCTTCAATATCGCGGGCCAGGGTATATTCGCTCACGTTTAAAGCCGTATCAGACTTACCGCGACCAAAGCCATCAAAATAAATTAGCTGGTGATGATTTTGCGCCAGCGCGTCGAAACTGCGCAGACCGGGATGCGCGCCACCAGGGCCTCCCGGTATCAGGATGATCGGGTCGCCATCGCCAACGGTAACCACCCAAAGCCGGGCGCCGTTTACACGGATGTATTTACCATCGGTCTTGCTATCAATAGTGCGCACCTGCCCAAAGGAGGCAATAGCTAAAAACAACAGGATAATTAAGGGGTATTTTTTCATTTGGGTGTAATCAATCGTCTAAATTAATAATTCCACAGCTTAATCAACCTAAATTTGCTATCATTGAAAACATAAGCAACACATATCGCCTTATTATTACAATTTAAGTATACGCGGCTAACACCGCAAACACATCTATGGATCTGATAAATACAACCGCAGGCACCCCACGCATTGTTATTATTGGTGGCGGCTTTGGCGGCATACAGGTTGCAAAAAACCTTAAAAATAAACCGGTGGAAGTAATTCTGTTAGACAGGCACAACTACCACACCTTTCAGCCCTTACTTTACCAGGTAGCTATGGGCGCCCTCGAGGGCGATTCGGTAGCGTTCCCTATCCGCCGCATTTTTGCCGGGCAAAAGAATTTTACATTCGTAATGGCCGATGTGCAGCAAATAAATGCTGATGCCAATATCCTGAACACCAATATTGGTGATATTAAGTACGATCACCTGGTGATAGCTACCGGCGCAAATACCAATTATTTCGGCAGCGAGGAGCTGGAGCATTACACTATGCCCATGAAAAACCTGCCCGAGGCGCTAAACCTGCGCGCCTTGGTTTTACAAAACCTGGAAAAGGCATTAGTAACTACCGACCCCGAAGAACGGCAGGCCCTGCTCACCTTTGTGGTGGTAGGCGGCGGCCCTACCGGTGTGGAATTGTCCGGCGCGTTGGCCGAAATGCGCATGCATATCCTTTGTAAGGATTATCCCGGTTTGTGCCTTGATGATATGAAGGTTTACCTGGCCGAGGGAAAGTCGGAACTGCTGGCTGCAATGTCCGAGGGGGCATCGGCAAAGGCAAAGCATTTTTTGGTAGAGCGTGGCGTAACGGTAATTAACAGTGTACACGTAGAACATTACGATGGCCTAACGTTGAGTATTGATAACGGCACTGTATTAAAAACACGTAACGTGTTTTGGGCTGCCGGTGTGCGTGGCGAAATGCCGGGTGGCTTAACCGCGCCGCTCACCCGTGGTACCCGCATCAAAACCGATAACATCAGCAGGGTAGAGGGTTGTCAGAACATCTATGCCATAGGTGATGTTGCCGCTATGATCACGCCCGAATTACCGGAGGGTTTACCCGGTGTTGCTCCTGTTGCCATGCAGCAAGGCAAGCACCTGGCAAAAAACCTCATCCATATCATTAATGGCCAGCCAGCTATACCTTTTAAATATTTTGATAAGGGTACTATGGCCACCGTCGGCCGTAACCGGGCCGTTGCCGATATTGGCCGCTTACACTTCCAGGGATTTTTTGCCTGGCTAATGTGGATGTTTGTGCACTTGCTATCGCTGGCCGGGTTTAGTAATAAGCTGATCGTATTTTTTAGCTGGGCTATTAATTATATCAATAAGGATAGCGATAACCGGCTGATCGTGCGTGGTTTTAATACCGGGAAGATGCAGGTGGATGATACATCGAAGTAGCCCCTTTTTGTTTTCTACTACTTGTCATTACGATAGAGCTGGGCTGGAATAGGGAATGGGGCGAAAGAGAAATCTTATACGATATGCAAGTTGGTTCGCATGGACGTATAAGATTTCTCACTGCGTTCGAAATGACAACATGTAATAATGGGGTAGCCCTAATTATAACTCGTAATATTCTTATCTGCTACTAAGTGTATATCATAATCCTTACGGATAGGGCTGTATGGCACCGTATCATTAATGGAAATATAGATCATCCCCAGATCCTTTACATTATAACTTTGGATATCTGCCGGAACAGTGCCGCTGGTTACCAAAAACTGGGCGATGGAGTTATGGATCATGTTGTATTGCGAAATATCGTCGGTATCTATCTCTACAAATATCTTGCGGCCATCCGCCCGTACTTCTACGCTGCTTTTGGTGCCGCCCTGCATGGTTGCCATGTAGGTGCGGGTTTTCTTTTTGATGTTTGACTTGGTGATGGTATAGCCCTTAGCCACCATAAAGGTATCGGCCTTGCCCAGGTTATTTTCTATCAGATACTTCATGTCTTCGTACGATAGTAATTGCTTTTGCCCGTAAGATAGTTGCGTGGCCAGGAAAAATGACAATATGAAAATGAATGTTTTTATAGTTTTGCTCATGCTATGGTTAAAATCTATGTTTTTAGTAGTGTTTTCCAAATTTAGGCTAATAAAATCATAACTTAGGCGCAACAAATATATTATGTCAGTTACAATTAATCTATCACGCGTTAGCGACGACTTTGGCTTCGAGGCCACCGACCAAAACGGTCATACTGTTAAAATGGATACCAGCCCCGAAAGCGGCGGCAAAAACTACGGCGTACGCCCCATGCAAATGTTGCTGATGGGTTTGGCAGGTTGTTCGGCTATCGACGTGATCAGCATACTAAAGAAACAACGCCAGGATGTGGTGGATTATAAAATGGTGGTAAACGGCGATCGTGAGGCCGGCGTTGAACCCTCGCTTTGGAAGGATGTAACTATCGAATTCCATCTTTATGGCGATATTGATGAGGATAAAGCCAAGCGCGCTGCCGAACTATCGGTTGATAAATATTGCTCGGTAGCTGCCACTCTTAAAAAAGGCGGAGCGGCCATTAACTGGCAGGTGTTTATACATCCTGCTGAGTAATTGATTAGATTGGGAGTAAAGATGGGAGAATCGGGAATCAAGGATAGTAAATCCTGATTCCTGATATCTTGAATTTATCTAAAAGATAAGCGGAAAGACCGGTCAAAAAAAGGCCGGTCTTTGTATTTAAATAGCTTGCCAATTGCTATATTGCTACATATTAACCCCCGTTAAATGAAACTATTATTTACTGCTCTTTTTTGCTTCTCGCTAAGCACATATGCCATTGCCCAGGATGCCCCGCGTATGGTTCGTTTCCGTACGATGCGTAACGATAGCATTAACCTCGCCCTTAACGAAGATTATCAAATGATCGAGGATAGTTGCGCCACGATGATCCGTTATGCGCATTACAGCCCGGCCAAACATATCTTTTTTGGCAAGTTTAAGGATGTAAGCAGGCAGAATCCATCACTGATACTTTCTGAAGGCAATTATTCGGCCGATGGTTTAAAGGATGGCGAATTTGTCTCCCGTTATTCCAATGGTAATTTGCAATCAAAAGGCAATTATAAGGATAACAAGTACGATGGTAAGTGGGAGATAAACTTTGATAATGGCAAGCCCAGGATGACGTTTGAAGTCAGCAATGGCGTAATAAAGATTGCCAGCGTTTGGAACGAAAAGGGAGGTAAAATAATTGATAACGGTAAAGGCAATTATGAAGTAAGCGCTGGCCCGATAACCTGGGTAGGTAAGCTGGATAACGGACTGCCCGATGGGACATGGAAAGGCTACGCCACCGCAGACCCGGCGAAATCGGCCTTAATACGGGAGAGTTTTAAAAAGGGCGTGTTTGAGAAGGGAGCTAACGCCATGGGCGAATACACTAACGCGTCGCGCATTGCATTTATAGGGCCGGATATGCTACCTTATGTTACCGCCGAAAAAATGATACTATCGCCTACAGCATGTGGCGAAACAAAAAAACAAGCTATTGTTTATGCCTTTTATCAGGGAGGCGTAAGGGCGTATAGCGAGGAAATTAGCCGGCTGATCAGCGCGTACCTTAGCAAGGTAGACTTAGCGCCGTATAACGATCAGTTAGAAATTACCGGTATTGTGGGTAAAAATGGCCTGGTATATAACCTTAGATATACCAACGCTTTTAACGAGGAAATTGCACGTGGAATAATTAATCAGTTGCGCAGGCTGCCGGGCTTGCAACCAGGCACTGCCGATGGGAAACCAATGGAGCAAAATATCACTTTTTCATTTACATTTCAGCTGAGCAGGTATAGTTTTACCTGGAGGGTGCAACCGGTAAAATCCTGATATCAATAAATTAATTGTAGCCTTTTTAGTACTATTTGTGCTGTCGCTTATTAACCGACAGGTGGATTTGTTATAGATTACAATTAGCTTTTTAAACAGAATTGTATGCTGATATTCTGTATTTAAGCGATGTTGTGTAACACCTTATTGTAGTTAATAAACCAATACCTGTTTTTATATTGGCACCGATATTGGATGGTTGTATATGTGTTTAAATAAACACCATTATAAACTACACAACCATGAAGCTACATTTAAACAAAGCCTCGTTACTGGTCTCCGGACTGTTGATGGGGAGCAAACTATTTGCACAAACGCCCGATTCTGTGGCAACTGCAACTTATGTAAAACCTTTTTCGCCCGTAAGCTCATTCCGTACCTGGTCAATTGGCCTGTATGGTGCCTCACCATCATTTTACACCCCCTTTCAGGGTAAAGAGGATTGGCATACACAGAAAATAAATTTCGGTTACGGCGCTTACATCAAAAACCAGATCTGGCACTCGTTCGGTATACAAGCCAATTTCTTCCGGGGCCAGCTTGAGGGTACCGACCCAGCCTTAGGCACTGCTTTTAACCGTGTGAAAACCGATGTTAATTACGCGGTAGATCTGACCGGTGTGTTCACGCTTGCCAATATCAGCTGGAGTAATCAGCAAGGCGGCATGCAGCCATATATGTTGGCCGGTGGTGGGTTTGCCGGGTATAAGCCAACTTTATACAATGCTTCGGGTGCTGCTACGCCGGGTTATCGTAATGGTAGCAATATCAGCGAGTTTTATGTTCCGGTTGGTGTCGGCCTAAAATTCAATGTTAGTCCCTCAATCAATATCGATTTGGGCTACACCGTAAATTTTATGCATAGCGATAACCTGGATGGCTATACCACAGGCGGTAACTACGATCAGTTTTCGTACGGACACATCGGCTTGGAGTTTGCTTTAGGCAAACGCTCAAAACCGCAATTGGCAACGCATAACCCGGTAGCATCTATGCGTACCGAGTATACTACTAAAGAGATCGCGCTGCAAAACATGATCGATGCTGAAAAAGCCCGTAATGAGCAATTGCGCAACGATCTGAATACCACTAACGCAAATTTAGCCGCAACTAACGCCAACCTGGCTAAGTTTACGATGGATAGCGACGGCGATGGCGTGCCCGACTTTTTTGACAAATGCCCTAACACGCCTGCCGGTACCAAGGTTGATGGTTCGGGTTGCCCGCTGCCGGTTGCCAAGCCTGATGTAAAGGTTTATGTAACCGAGGCTGATAAGAAAATTGTGAAGGAAGCCATCCAAAACCTGGAGTTTGATTTTGGTAAGGCTACTATCCGCGCCAAATCGTTCCCAAGCCTGGAAAGAGTAG
The DNA here is from genome assembly GCF_013283875.1 of Mucilaginibacter mali. Taxonomy (NCBI): domain Bacteria; kingdom Pseudomonadati; phylum Bacteroidota; class Sphingobacteriia; order Sphingobacteriales; family Sphingobacteriaceae; genus Mucilaginibacter; species Mucilaginibacter mali. The sequence continues at coordinate 2,431,652 of NZ_CP054139.1, read as the reverse complement.
CCCAGTTACTGGTCGAGAAAAATTTCAGCCTGAAGCTGGCCGGTCATACCGATAACGTAGGTTCGGACGAAGCTAATATGAAACTATCGAAAGACAGGGCCGAGTCGGTAAAATCGTTCCTGGTAAGTAAAGGTGCTAATCCATCACGTATTGAAGCAACAGGTTACGGCGAAACACAACCGATAGCGACTAACAAAACCGCTGCCGGTCGTCAACAGAACCGTAGGGTTGAGTTTACGTTATTCTAATACCTCAGACCTCTTCTCTGAAGGAGAGGGGCTTTAAAACAGAAAAGTCGAAGCATTTAACTTCGACTTTTCTGTTTTTTTATTTTTGTTGGATATCATACCCTTTTGATATCCGCGCCGAGTGCTTGCAGGCGTTTATCTATATGCTGATAACCGCGCTCTATCTGCTCAATGTTATAAATTGTTGATTTACCTTGTGCAGATAATGCGGCGATCAGTAACGATACGCCTGCACGGATATCCGGCGATGTCATGGAGATACCACGCAGCTGTACTTGTTTATCTAAGCCAATAACGGTAGCACGATGCGGATCGCAAAGGATGATCTGTGCGCCCATATCCAGCAGTTTATCTACAAAGAACAAGCGGCTCTCGAACATTTTTTGATGGATCAGTACCGAACCTTTGGCCTGGATAGCTACCACCAGCACAATGCTCAACAGGTCGGGGGTGAAGCCAGGCCATGGCGCATCGGCAATGGTCATGATAGAACCGTCGATAAAAGTCTCTATTTCGTAATGTTCCTGTGCGGGGATAAAAATATCATCGCCGCGCAATTCCAATTTGATACCTAAACGACGGAATACATCGGGGATAATACCTAACTCATTATAATGTACATCTTTAATGGTGATCTCCGATCCGGTCATGGCAGCCAAACCAATGAACGAGCCGATCTCTATCATATCCGGTAGCATGCGGTGCTCGGTGCCGCCCAGTTCGGTTACGCCTTCAATGGTCAACAGGTTCGACCCAATGCCGCTGATCTTAGCGCCCATACGGTTCAGCATTTTGCAAAGCTGTTGCAGGTATGGTTCGCAGGCTGCATTATAAATGGTGGTAGTACCTTTTGATAATACCGCGGCCATCACTACGTTAGCTGTACCGGTTACCGATGCTTCATCCAGCAAAATATAAGTACCCTGCAGGTTTGATGCATCTACATTGTAAAAACCGGTATCGGCATTATAATCAAAGCGGGCACCCAGCTTTTCAAAACCAAGGAAGTGGGTATCCAAACGTCGTCGGCCAATTTTATCGCCACCCGGTTTAGGGATAGATGCCTTGCCGAAGCGGGCCAGCAGCGGGCCAACGATCATCACCGATCCACGCAAGCTACCGCCTTTTTGCCTGAATACATCCGACTCGAAAAAGTTCAGATCGATCTCATCAGCCTGGAAGGTGTAGGTGTCTCCGTTCAGTCGCTCAACCTTTACGCCCATATCCCCCAGCAGCTCTATCAGTTTATTCACATCTTTAATATCCGGGATATTGCTGATGGTCATCTTCTCGCCGGTCAGTAACACAGCCGATAGGATCTGCAGGGCCTCGTTTTTGGCACCCTGCGGTACTATTTCGCCTTTTAGCGGCTTGCCGCCTATAATTTCAAATGCGTTAGTCATTTTTAGAAGTTCATGGTTGATGGTTCACAAATAGTTCATGGTTCATGGCCGATGGTTTATAGTACACTACTGGATAAGCGATGAACTATGAACCATTAGCTATGAACGGCGCAGCCAATTAGTATTTCCTGCCGCCTCCGTTGTTGTTACGCTGGTTGTTACGGTTGTTTTGGTTATTGTTGTTGCGCTGGTTATTGTTACGGTTATTCTGGTTATTGTTGTTGCGCTGGTTGTTATTATTGTTACGTTGATTGTTGTTGCGTGCCTTAGTATCCTGCTGGCGGAATTCAACCTTATTCAGGTTTACGTTGTCTTCCAGCTTCAGTTCGCCGCGCGATAGTTCGCGTAAATCGGCCAGGATGCTTTCGTCCGATACCGAATCTTTATTCCATTGCACGTAGGCCATCTTCATAAAGTTGGCAATGGCTTGTACCATGTGTTGTTTGCGGGCAGGCTCGTCAATGCTTTTCGCCTTTTCTATCATCAGCTCGATGGTTTTGCCATAGTGCTTGTACCTGATGCGTTGGTGCGGATAACGGAGTGGTTCAGGCTTCAGATGGATAGCTTCGACAGTTGGAACCGGGTAGGGCGAATCTACATCTATCTTAAAATCGGATATGATGTGCAGGTGATCCCAAAGTTTGTGCTTAAAGTCGGCCACATCGCGCAGGTGCGGGTTCAGGAAGCCCATCAGGTCGATAACCACCTGGGCGTATTTGTTTCGTTCCTCTTTAGACGGCAGCTCCACAATGTATTTCACCATGTTTTGTACGTTGCGGCCGTACTCGGTAAGTAATAATTTTTTCCGGGTTGAATTATAATCAAACGGAGCAGATGGACTTAAATTAGCCATATATTAATTTCTTTTAAAATGTAAATATCTATTTGTTTGAAGCTAAAATTAGCGCAGATCCAACCGGAATGAACATCGGTGGCGGCTAAAGTTGAATTGTTGTGGAGACACAAATATAGGCCAATTGTTTTGCAAAGCAAATTTTTTGATTGAATGTTACCCGTATAAAAACGATATTTAGCCGTTAACACTAATATTTAAAATGATCATTACCCACATAGATATCTACCGCTTCAGCATCCCTATGGAGCCGTTCACCATTGCTACCGGAACTATGGATTATGCACAAAATACCTTTATCCGCGTGCATACCGATGCCGGTTTTTATGGTGTGGGCGAGTGCTCGGCTTTCCCTATGATAGTAGGCGAAACGCAGGATACCTGCCTGGTAATGGCAAAGGAGTTTGCCCGCCTGTGGAAGGGACAGGATGCTTTGGATATCGAAGCCCGCCTAAAGCAACTGCACGATTTTACCGCCGGCAACGGTACCATAAAAAGCGCCTTTGATATGGCTTTGTACGATATCGCTGCCAAAAATGCCGGTTTACCGTTATGGCAATATCTAAAAGGTACTGAAAGGAGTATTGAAACAGATATCACCGTTGGCATTGCCGCTCCAGAAATTATGGCGCAACGGGCATTGGCATTCCGTAACGAGGGCGCTAATTATCTAAAGGTAAAATTAGGAAAAGATGCCGCCGGCGATGTGGAGCGCATCAGGCAGATCCGTGCCGCGGTTGGCCCGGAAATGAAGATAAGGGTTGACGCTAACCAGGGCTGGACTTTTGACGACGCGTTGTTTGCGCTTAATGGTATCAGCGCTTACGATATTGAATTTTGCGAACAACCCATGCGCACCTGGTTTGATGACCGCCTGCCCGAACTGATGCAGCTATCTCCGGTAAAAATTATGGCCGATGAAAGTGTATATAACCATTACGATGCGCTGAAGCAGTTAAAAAGTCATTCCTGCCATTATATCAATATCAAACTGGCCAAATCGGGCGGAATAAATGAAGCGATAAAGATACATGATGCCGCTGCCGGGTACGGCATCCCCTGTATGATGGGCGGGATGCTGGAAAGCCGCATAGCCCTGAGCGCCAAGCTGCACCTGGTATATGCCAGTCCAAATATCCAATTTTTTGATATGGATACCTGCAAGCTTGGTCATTTGGAAGACCCCTGTGTTGGCGGGGTTAGTTATAACGGCTACCATCTGCAAATGCCGGATGCTCCAGGGATCGGCGCTGATGCGGATGAGGCGTTTTTAGCTAAATGCGAACGGTTTAGTGTGTAAATTAAACGGCGATGTATAACTTCCATCGCCGTTTAAAAATTCTCTATTTTACTTAGACAACTCCGCAAAATACTTGTGGAACAAGGGTAAAGTCTCGATGCCTTTATAGTAATTATAAATGTCGTATTTCTCGTTAGGCGAGTGCAGCGCGTCACTATCCAAACCAAAGCCCATCAGAACGGTCTTGATACCTAACTCCGCTTCAAACAGTGCCACAATAGGGATACTGCCGCCGCCACGGGTTGGGATAGGCGCTTTGCCGAACGATTCGGTAATAGCCATTTGTGCTGCCTTGTAGGCGATGCTATCCGTTGGGGTAACCACCGGTTCGCCGCCATGGTGTGGCGTAACAGTAACCTTTACATATGGCGGGGCAATCTTGTTGAAGTGATCGGTAAACAGCTGGGTGATCTTTTCCGAACTTTGGTTGGGTACCAAACGCATAGAAATTTTGGCGTTGGCCTTTGATGGCAGCACAGTTTTTGCGCCTTCGCCAATATAGCCGCCCCAAATACCGTTTACTTCCAAAGTAGGGCGGGTGCCGGTACGCTCAAACGTCGAGTAGCCTTTTTCGCCCCACAGGGCATCCACACCCAAATCCTTCTTATATTCTTCCTCGTCGTATGGTGCCGAGTTAAGTTCTTTTTTCTCCGTATCGGTCAACTCCACCACATCGTTATAAAAACCAGGGATGGCGATATGATTATTTTCATCATGCATAGATGCGATCATTTTGGCCAGTATAGTAGCCGGGTTAGCTACTGCGCCACCGTAAACGCCCGAATGCAGATCGCGGTTAGGGCCAACAACTTCCACTTCTAAATATGATAAGCCACGCAGACCAGTCTCCAGCGATGGGTTTTCCATGCTGATCATTGATGTATCCGATATCAGTACCACATCGGCTTTCAGGCGTTCCTTGTTAGCTTTAACATAGATGCCAAGGTTGTTCGACCCAACTTCCTCTTCACCCTCAATCATAAATTTGATATTGCAAGGCAAGGTGTTGGTTTGCATCATCAGTTCAAATGCTTTAACGTGCATATAAAACTGGCCTTTATCATCGCAGGCGCCGCGGGCATATATTTTGCCATCGCGTACAGTAGGTTCAAAAGGAGGGGTATGCCACAATTCCAGCGGATCGGCCGGTTGCACATCATAATGGCCATAAACCAAAACGGTAGGTTTGGCTGGGTCGATGATCTTTTCTCCGTAAACAATAGGGTAGCCGGCGGTTTGGCAAACTTCTACCTTATCGGCGCCGCTTTCTGTAAGTCGCTTGGCTACCAGGTCGGCAGTTTTTAATACATCATCCTTATATTTAGGGTCGGCACTTACCGATGGGCAGCGCAACAGTTCAAACAGTTCATCAAGCATGCGTTGCTTGTTGGCTTCTACATATTGTTTTATATCCTGCATTGGTTGTTTAGTTTGTTGGCAAATATATAGGTTGTTGCCGGTAAGCGTGTAAACTGTGGATATATTTCCATGCAATTCCCCGCCTAAATATCCCGCAAATATTAATTTATAATGATGTTGCAACAATTGCGTTAACTTTTAAGTCTAATAGCTTTAATTAACACTTAAAACACATTGTGGTATTTAATTTGCATCGGCATAAATAATATAGTTTTACCCGATAGGTTTTACTGTTGGTTAAGTTGCTAAATATCAAGGGTTATTTTATATATTTGTTCAATTACTATTGGTTAGGCTTTGAAAAGGAAAAACAGGAATTATCAACGGATAATTTACTTTACGGTCGCTTTACTATTGTTCTTCCTATCGGCACACGCTCAGCTGCCGAATTGTAGTGCCGCCTCAAAATTTTACAGTAAGGATAGTATCAACATCACCACGTTTGGCGCCAGTACGGTGGCGGGCATTGGGGGCTTTTCTTTTCAGCCCGGCCTGAAGCAAAATTTCGAAAATTGTTATACCGGTAAAATTATCGATATCACCAATAATGGTATTCCTGGCGAAACTACTACACAGGGTTTAACCCGTTTCCCGAAAGCGATTGAGGGCCGAACGGGCTTTATCGTTATTGACATGGGCGCTAACGATGCGCAGGCCATTGTTAATAAAAAGATGAGAATTACAGATACCGAACGAAATATGCGGTATTATATTGAAGAATCGATAAAACATAACCTGATACCTATTATAGGCACCATACAGTTTTATAACGATAAGAATGATCAGTTTTTAAAGAACTGTAACCTGGTGGTAAAGCAAATTAACACGCTTTACAAAAAGCTGGCGATGGATTATCACGTATATCTTGCGGATATTAACCAATCGCTTGGCCGCGATTTTAACCTGTACCAGGATATGGTGCACCCCAATGCCCAGGGATATAAGCTTATTAGCTTTGTACTTTTTGATGCCATTAACGAAGCTATCGAAGAAAAACTTCTGCTTATTGGCATCAGTCAAAACTATCCAAACCCGGTACGCGATAACACACGTATCAATTTCAGCTTATCGCAAGCCGGTAAAGTGCAAATTAAATTATATAACCTGCTTGGTAAACCAGTGCGCACCCTCGTCGACGAATACCAAACTTCGGGCTTCCACGAAGTAAACGCCTACCTTGGCGACCTAACCGCAGGTATGTACATCTACGTAATGCAGGTAGGTGGGCAGCAATTAAGTAAAAAACTTTTACTGGTAAAATAACCCCGCCCGGGTGTATAATTAATCGGCGTTGGTAAGGTTGTCCTTAACGGTGTTGTTTACCTGGGCTTTAGCTGCGCTCAACTCATTTTTATCTATGTTAACCCGGCTCACAATAGTTTCAGGAGCTTTTTTATTAGATAAAGCTAAAGCTGCAATTCCTGATGTTAATACAATGCCTAATATGATGATGAACTTTTTCATGATACTAATGATTTAATGAATAATGAATTAAAGAATGGATCGGTTATCAAATATTTCAATTAGTTAGCGCCGTCTGCCTGAGATAAGTTGCCTTTATCGCCGTTTACAGGAGCGTCCGGATCACCGTTAAAATCTGCCTGAGATAAGTTTCCTTTATCGGCTAAAGTGGTTGCTTTACGTTGTGCTTGTGGCTGTACGTTTTCTTTAGTGCACGAAGTGAAAGCTAAAGTGCTTAATAATATTGCTGCTGCTATGGTTAGTTTTTTCATTGTTGTATGGAGTTTTAATTATTGTTGGTTTGATTGCGTTATTATAAAAATTGGTTGTTAGTAGGAGTTGCGTTAATTAGTTAGCGCCGTCTGCCTGAGATAAGTTGCCTTTGTCGCCGTTTACAGGAGCATCCGGATCACCGTTAAAATCTGCCTGAGATAAGTTTCCTTTATCGGCTAAAGTGGTTGCTTTACGTTGTGCTTGTGGCTGTACGTTTTCTTTAGTGCACGAAGTGAAAGCTAAAGTGCTTAATAATATTGCTGCTGCTATGGTTAATTTTTTCATTGTCGTATGGAGTTTTAATTATTGTTGGTGTGTTGTTAATATAAAAATTGGTTGTTGTGGAGTTGCGTTAATTAGTTAGCGCCGTCTGCTTGTGATAAATTGCCTTTATCGCCGTTTACAGGAGCATCCGGATCACCGTTAAAATCTGCCTGAGATAAGTTTCCTTTATCGGCTAAAGTGGTTGCTTTACGTTGTGCTTGTGGCTGTACGTTTTCTTTAGTGCACGAAGTGAAAGCTAAAGTGCTTAATAATATTGCTGCTGCTATGGTTAATTTTTTCATTGTCGTTTGTTGTTTGGAGTACTAATTATTTGGTGTTGCTTAATTAATTTTAATAGTGTTGCGATTATTCGCCATCAGCCTGCGATAAATTAGCCTTATTGGTATTCGATAGTAAAGCGGCAGTGCCGTCAATATTCGGAGTATTAGGTTTTACTACAGCTTTATAATGTTGTTCAGGTGCCTGGATTTTTGATTTTACTTCCCCGCGGGTAAGTGCTGATAGCGTAATTGTAAGTAGTACAACTGCTCCGATAGTCCTTTTTTTCATGTTGTTATATTTTAAAAAGCCTCGATATAAATTAAATTTTTAGCATGAGAAATTCCTTTAAAAAACCATCATAACTTATTGTATTTTAGTTTGTTATAAACTTTACTTAAACAAACGGTACAAATGTATAAATGTTTTTTTAATTAAAAAAAAATGTTGAAAAAAAATTATTTTACATATCTTTTGTTAGTTTTATTACGTAATAAACAAAATTACGACTGGTATATTTATAATTTAAAAACGCAAATTTATTCCTTTATCACCACTGATGAAAATTATACGCTTAGGATCTTTCCTATTATTCATCTTGATATCTCCGTTGTACGTATTTGGTTTTCAAAAAGTTACCAGTGCCGATACAAGCGAGGTGATCAGGCTGAATAAAGAAGCGTATAAGGCGCGTTTATCTGAAGCTACAAAAACAGTAGCGCTTGGACGTAAAGCGCTTGCCCTGGCCAAAAAAATCAAAAATTATGACAATGGCGTAGGCGAATCTTACCGTATAATAGGTATTGGCTTAGGTTACCAGGACAACCAGCGCGAAGCAATTGACAATTATTTAGAAGCACTTACCTGGTTTGATAAGGCAAACAACAAAAACGGCGTAGCAAAGGTTTACAACAATATTGGAAATTTATACCGGGATAACGATCATAACGTGGCCCTGCAAAACTACAAGCAGGGCCTTAGTATAGCGCTCCATTTGCAGGATACCGCTTTATTGGCATCAATTAATTTAAACATAGGTAATGTTTATGTGCGTAAAAACCAATATCCGGATGCGTTGGCACAATTTGCTATCGCCCGCAAAATGTTCTCGATAGTAAAAGATAGCGCAAGCCTGATCAGTTGCCTGCAGAACACCGGAGTTGTGTACAACACAATCGGCAAGCCCGATAAAGCCAAGGAAATGTTATTAATGGCTAACAAAGGGGCCAAACAGTTGGAGATGAGCGCCACGATAGCCAGTATCGACATGACACTTGCCGATATTTATATCGCGCAAAACCAATTTGATAACGCCGAGAAATATATAAATGAGGGGTTGTCTTACTCGCAAAATAAAAGAACAGACTACGATTATAAATACACCCGCTACCAATTAGAGTATAAGCGTAAAAACTACGGTAAGGCGCTGGAGTATCTGAGCGATATTTATAAGTTGGATAGTATCGACTACCACGAATATGTTTCTAACCAGCTTAAACTCCTGAAGGCCTCGCATGCTAACGAAAAGACCCTGAAAGATCAACAGGTGGTTATCGCAAAGAATAGAAATAATCAGTTAATACTCACGGGTGCGGTAATATCATCTGTATTGCTAACCGGTTTAATTATTCTGCTTATTTTAAATGTTAAGCGTAAAGCGCAAACTAACAAGCGTTTAACCGAACTAAATGAAGAGGTATCGAGGCAAAAGGATAACCTCGACAGGATCAATCATCACCTGGAAGAAATTATAGATGAGCGTACCAAGGACCTTCAGATTAAGAACCGTAAACTATCTGATTACTCATCATATCTTTCGCACCAGATCAGGGGGCCTATAGCTACCCTTAAAGGCCTAATGAACCTTGAAAAAGAGGGCCTGGTTGATGAGAAGGAATGTATCTCGATGATGAATAAGTGCGTATCCGAAATTGATGACAAGATCATCGATATGAGTGATATGCTGCACGACCCCGACAGGGCGGGGTTTTAACAGAATAAGCAACGCCAGGTATGCATTGCCTCATAAAATTGTGATCCGGAAAATAGGGTTAATAAGTTTTGCAGCTTATTCAACTGCAAAACCTATTATATCATATAAAAACCCAATACAAATTGTTGTAGCTTTTAAACCGCAACTACGTTCTTATAACGTAACTCTTCGTATAAGCCAATAACCTTGCGTTGTAGTTCTACTATCTCGGCTTCGCAAATTTCAAGTTTCCTTTTAGCATCCTGCAGGTGCGATGACTGATAATCGTCCTGAATTTCTTCAAAAGATAGAAGCTGCACCAGGCTCATTTCAAAAATATCGGCAATTTGCTGTAAGCGTGATAAATTGATGTCGGTGATACCGGTCTCAATTTTTGAAAAAGCAGGTATAGAGATACCAAGCTTGTTGGCCACATCTTCCTGGCTCCAGTTGCGTTGGTGCCTTACCGCGCGGATGTTACGGCCTGCCGATTTGTTTGATTGGGTTTTGAAGTTCTCGTTCATAGTTCGTGAGCAATAATTTTATTATATATGGTCATCACTATAAACCAAAGCCCATGCCATTGCTATAATATTGCCTAATATAGCTTAAAACGCACTCTTTTTAAAGTATTGATTTAAAAATGGGGAATTACTTCCCCGTAAATTGGGTAATTATATGCAAGGGTTAATAATTGTAATTAATTGTGATTAATAGTTAACTATGCTATTCAAATAGTTTAATTCACAATGCGCAACTTGGCAAACTTTAATAGTAATTGCTTTTGGCCGATCTCTTTAAAAAAGATCGTCGCTTTTATATCTGGTTTGTTGCCTTCTAATTGCAATACCTTGCCAAAGCCGAAACGTTCGTGCTCCACCTCCATACCTGTTTGCAGTTTAGACGTATCAGACGGCGCGAAGCCCGGCGTAGGCACATGGGCCTTAGCCAAAATGGAAGTTGTTTTAGGTGGCGCCGATGGCGAAGTTGCCGGTGCTTTAGGTTTAGAGAAAGTATCGGGTTTGCGGCTCCAGGCAGTCCGCTCGTTCTCGAAAAACGAACTGGCAGCCGGTTTAGCCGTAAAATCCAGCTCAATGTATTTTGCGTCTATCTCATCTAAAAAGCGGCTTGGCTCGCAATTGATCAGCGTACCGAACTTAAAGCGCGACGTAGCATAGCTAATGGTTAACTTGGTTTTGGCACGTGTAACGGCTACATAAAATAACCGGCGCTCTTCCTCAAGGTCGCTGCGGGAGTTGAGCGACATTTGCGACGGGAATAAATTCTCCTCTAAACCCACCACATACACCTGCGGAAATTCCAGCCCTTTTGACGAGTGGATGGTCATCAGTGATACGGTATCGGCATCGGGGTTTTTGTCGTTATCATCGTTGGTTAATAACGCGATATCCTGCATAAATACATCAAGGCCTTTTTCTTCGATATCCTCGCGCTCCGAAAACTCTTTGATACCGTTCAATAATTCCTGTATGTTCTCATAGCGGTTAAGTCCTTCTACCGATTTATCTTCGTAAAGATCTTTCAATAAACCCGAGTGTTGCGCGATATGCAGGGCGGCATCATAAGCCGACATGTTTTTACCAATTACCTGGAAGCTTTGGATCAGCGTGCCGAAAGTAGCTACGGCACCGGCACTGCGGCCATCCATATACAGCTGCGCGTTGGTAATTACATCCCACTGGGTAACCTGGTGCTGATCGGCGGCGATAATGATCCGGTCGACGCTTGTATCGCCAATACCGCGTTTGGGATAATTGATCACGCGTTTCATGGCCACCTCATCATTGGGGTTAAACGTAAGGCGGAAGTAAGCGATCAGATCCTTAATTTCTTTGCGCTGATAAAAAGAGAGGCCCCCATAAATTTTATACGGCGTCCCCATTTTACGCAAGGCTTCCTCCATCGCGCGCGATTGTGCGTTGGTACGGTACAAAATGGCAAAGTCGCCCCATTTCAGGCCTTTGGTGCTGCGGTCCTGCATAATGGCTTCGGCCACTATTTTGCCCTCTTCATTATCGCTGAAAGCCCGCATTACCTTTATCCGGTCGCCAACCTCGTTCTCGCTGAAAACGTTCTTCTTCAGTTGCTCCTTGTTATTGGCGATAATGCTGTTTGCAATGTTTACAATGTTTTGCGTGCTGCGGTAGTTTTGCTCCAGTTTAAATACCTTCACATCCGGGTAGTCCTTTTCAAAGTTCAGGATATTTTGGATATTGGCCCCACGGAAGGCATAGATACTCTGCGCGTCGTCGCCCACTACGCAAATGTTTTCGGTAACAGCGGCCAGCTTCTTTACAATAAGGTATTGCGAAAAGTTAGTATCCTGATACTCATCCACCATAATATAGCGAAATTTGTGCTGGTATTTGTTCAGCACATCAGGGTAACTCTTCAGTAACTCGTTGGTTTTGAATAACAAGTCGTCAAAATCCATCGCCCCGGCTTTGTAGCAGCGCTGTGCATAGGTTTCGTATATCTTAGCTAAAAACGGGCGCCCGCTGGAATGGTCGTCGGCCTGTATCTGTTCGTTCTTGGCATATTCCATCCAACTGATCAGGTTATTCTTGGCTGCGGAAATACGATTGTACACAAAGTTGGCGCTATACAGCTTATCGTCCAGGTTCATCTCTTTTAAGATGGCCCGCAACACGCTTTTGCTATCGTCGGTATCGTAAATGGTGAAGTTGTTTGGATAGCCCAGTTTCTCGGCTTCTACACGCAGTATCTTTGCAAATACCGAGTGGAAGGTGCCCATCCATATATTCTTTGCCTCGGGGCCAACCACGTGGGTAATACGCTCGCGCATTTCTTTGGCGGCTTTGTTGGTAAAGGTTAAAACCAGTATGTTAAAGGCATCAACACCGCTGTTTATCAGGTGCGCCACACGATAGGTAATTACACGTGTTTTGCCCGATCCGGCGCCGGCAATGATCATTACCGGGCCTTTTAATTGTACTACTGCTCCTCGTTGTTCGGGGTTTAATCCCTGTAAGTAATCCAAATCTTGCTTCCTCTTTTCTGTAATCTGCGAAAATAATGTTTTTGAGGGGAAAGGTAAAAGCCGAAAGGTTAAAGGTTTTGCACAGTTTTTAAAAAGGTAAATTATTTACGCGTAACCAATACCAGCCACATCACCCACGCAAAAGGTAATAGCCAGATCAAATCGTTCCAAACATTCATCCAAATGAAAGATGGCTGCAATTGCCCAACATAAATATAATAAGCCGAACCAAAAGGCCCCAAAAATTTCCCGATAAAGCCAACCAGTATCAACGGCCAGTAACGTTCCGGATCGCGCGAAGCAAACCAGTAAGCAATGCCATAAACACCAACCAGCATCCCTACGCATCGCAAAATGATCAGCAGAAAATCAGTCGGAGGATTGCCAAACAACAATAGCTGCGGATAAAGTGAAATGACCGCTCCCCAAAACAAATTGTAGATGGCGGCCAGCAGCATAATTAACTTGGCCCATTTAAGTTTTGAGATGTATTGCATATACAGGTAAAGATAAAAATAGCGATAAAAAAATAGCGATGGGTTTTAAACCCATCGCTATAAAAGAGATTCCTTCTAATCTCTAATCTCTATTTCTTCCAGATATTATTACCACGGTTTACATCAGGTAATTGATGATCCGGATCAAGCTCTATGCTTTGGATACCGGCCGGGGCATTGTATTTAAATGTCCAGGTGCCGCCGCGCTGCCAGATGTTTACCGGCAGGTGTATAATTTCGGTTTTACCATCGCCCTGGGTGATCTTTGCATCAACCGGCATGGCCATTTTCTCCTTGTTAACCAGCGTGATGCGCATATCGTTAGCACCATCTCTTTTATCGTGCGTAACTGATGTTACGGCCTGGTCAATTGTCCAGGTGGTAAAGAACCACGGTTTAAAAAACCAGTTCAGGTCTTCGCCTGCGGCATCATTCATGGCGCGGAAAAAGTCGTAAGGTGTAGGGTGCTTCATTGCCCAGTTTTTAATATACTCGTGGAAGGCATAATCAAAACGATCATGACCCAATACCACATTGCGCAGCATATCTAAACCCAACGAAGTTTTTACGTAGTAAAAGCCATAATCGTTATTACCCACACCCATTGCTTCAGATGGCGTCATCAACGGGGTTTTCATAGCTGCCATGGGGGCCGCCAGGCCGATAGCCGGACGTGCTTCGGGGTGGTCATATTCGCCCTTGTTGAAGTATTTGGTAGAATATTGATTAATGAATGTGTTAAAACCCTCGTCCTGCCACATGTATTTGCGCTCGTTCGATCCAACGATCATCGGGAACCAGTTGTGGCCAATCTCATGGGTAACATCGCCCCAAAGTTGTTCGCCACCCCAGGTGCTCATACAGAAGATGATGCCCGGATATTCCATACCTAAAGCCACGCCCGATACGTTGACGGCGGAGTTCCATGGATATTCGTAGTATAATTTAGAGTAGATCTCCATACTGCCCTTCAGGTATTCGGTAGAGCGGTTCCAGCCGATAGCATTACTTTCTGCCGGGTAA